>DBXB01000025.1:0-16800 GCA_002309155.1 Bacteroidales bacterium UBA1223
TCGCCATTCTCAAAATATTTCTCCATCAGTTCATCGTCGGCAGCTGCGGCTTCCTCAACGAGGGCCATACGCATCTCCTCAGCCTTGTCAGCGAACTGTGACGGGATGTCGGCCTCGGTATATTTACCGTCGGTGAAGGTGTACATTTTGTTGGCAACGATGTCGACCACCTGGTTAAAGCCCAAACCGGGGTTGGTGGGGAACTGGAGCACGGTGCACTTGCCACCGAAGAAATCTTTCAACTGGTTGACGCTCTCGTCGAAGTTTGCCTTCTCAGCGTCGAGGTGGTTGACGACGAAAATCATCGGAGTGTCGAGCTTTGCGGCGTAGCGGTTGGCGATCTCGGTGCCAACTTCGACGCCACTCTGTGCGTTGACGACAACGACAGCTGCCTCGACGACGTTGAGGGCGCTGTCAAGCTCTCCCTGATAGTCGGCGAATCCGGGCACGTCAAGAATGTTGATCTTTTTGCCGCCAAATTCGGTATACATAAGGGTGTTCTCCACTGAATAGCCGCGGTCATGCTCTATGTCGCGGTAGTCGCTGATGGTGTTTTTGCCGTCAACGGTGCCACGGCGATTAATGAGTCCTCCGCAGAAAGCCATAGCCTCAGCCATGGAGGTCTTGCCGCTTTTGGCACCGCCTACGAGGGCGATGTTACGAATGTCAGATGTCTGATAAATCTTCATTGTTTTAACTATATTTATTATTTATTTATTATTGCGTATATAATTATAAACCATATTGTTCGGAGCGTTTTTCGGCATCCGGACAATGTGGTAAGAGGTGGCAAAGATACAAAAAAGTTTGATAATGGGAGATTTAATTACAAAAGTATTTTTTGTTTTTGAGAAATCTTCCATTCTGGTTGTCCCCCTGTCAGTGAGTTTGTCTCGTCAGAGGGATTTCCAAGATGATGTGATTATTTGACTTTATCCCAGAGGTAGGCCACTCCGAAGTGGTTGCTGTATGACAGATTCTCGTCGTCGGCAAAGGTTACCACATAGCGTTTGGGAACCACTCCGCCAAGTTTGAGTTTGCAGATAATTGTCAACATATTGCTGTCGAGACTCCATTCAAAGGTCTGTGCCTCTTCGCGAGTTATGTCTTCCGAGGTGTCCCACATCTTGCCTGTGCCATCAGAGTAGTATACCTCGTGTTCAGTGCCGTTTTGCCACTCGCCTACAAGAAGTGAGGCGTTGTATATGACGCTTTGCTTTCGGGCAAAGAGACGAAGATTTGTGATTTCGGCGCTGTCTCTTTGCGCAATATAGATTTCGGTCTGAGTGTCAGAGTTGACAGTGTCGATGGTCTGAGTCTGAGACGTGGTGTCGATTATTGCGGGGGTATCAGTTTTTCCGGCGTTGTTGTCGGAATCCCCTTTCTTGTCTTTTTGGTGACACGCCACTGTCAGCAACAGCAGGACTGCAGGAAGAATCCATTTCCTCATAGTTTGACTATCTTAGCCTTGGCATTCTTGAATTGATCCATGGTCTGACCTATTCCGGCGCCGATATAGGTGGGGTCGCAGACCGTGAAACGGCGTCCGTCGATAGTGAAGTAGTCGCCTTCCACCCCCTCGGGGAATGCCACGGCAGTCGCTAGATGTCCAGGCCAGTGTACCAGCACGACGTCGAGTCCCAGCAAGTCGCGGACAAGTATGGAGTAGAGAATAGAGCGGTCTTCGCAGTCGTTATAGGGATAATAGAAACTCTCGTCGCCGAAGAGGGGACGTTCATAGCCAAACTGGTCATCATCTGTGGCATATTGGAAGGCGTGTTGTACGAAATCGAGAAGCATCAACGCGGCTTTTTGCTTGCTTTTGCCCTCTATCTGGGTGCGCAGTGCGGGATAAAGGTCGGACTTGACCGTTTCGCTCAGTCCTGCCCTTGAGTAATATTCCCATGCGCTGCTCAGAGGGTAGTCGTTCATGAAGTCTATGAGACCTTTGTCGACGCCTACCTGTGCTGTCATCGTTCCGAAGCGTTGGGCGGAGAATTTCCGTTTGGGTTGGGTGTTGCTGTTAAATACGGGTAGTTCGGACATCTGAATAGAGGCTATCTGTTCTTTTGGGAATGCCAGGTCGCAAACAGATAATTTGATGCCTTTGTCTTTGGTGATGATATAATAATCCTGTCCGTTGATGGGGATATAGGAGTAGTTGTATATCGTATTGTTGAAAGGCATAAGGAGCAGTAATTTATTGTTAGATTTTGCCAAACGGACATTGTAGCCCGACTGAGTCAGCAGATACATCTGGAGCATCACCGCCTCGTTGGTTCCCTTGCCGAGCAGTTTCTCGGAAGCACCCTCGAGTAGTCGCATATATCCCCAGTCGCCCAGATGAAGGTTGTCACGTTGGGAGAGACAGTCATGCAGAATTCCGTCGTAGTTCTTTTGTGCGAGAGTCTTCCAAGTTGCCGCAAGACTGTTGTCGTCGGTGCCTTGCAACTTGAATGTCAGACCGTCGGTGGCGGTATGAATACTGCAGCGGGTGCCGTAGATATTGAACTGCATAGTCGGCGTTGCCGGACCGGGGTCACGTATGGGAGGTGCGGGGACAGCCTTCGGTTGTTCGGGGACAGGCACGACCTCAGACTGTGGGAGAGGATTGGTTGTCGGTTTAGTGTCGGGTGGGGGAGTCTGTTTTGGAGGTTCCGGTTCTTTGGGGCGTGGCACAGCGGGTTTGACATCCATCTGCTTCCATGCTCGTTGCATGGCCGCCGCATATTGCTCGTTGGCTCGTTGGCGGAACGCCTCATAATCGGCAACGGCTTTTTTGAGTTTGTCGTCAAACTGTTGCTGGGCTTTGTTCTTCTGTTGATTGAAGCGATCCTGCATCTGCTGTCTCTGTTTCTCGTAGGCATTCTTGTCGAACTGCGCAGATGCGGCACCTGTTATTATAAGTGCAAGAACTAGAATCAGTATTTTTTTCATTTTTGTGATTTGTAATTTGTAAAGTTTAAAGGTTAAAGTTTAAAGGTTAAAGAGTTTTTCTAGATTTTCTAGATTTTCTAGAGGTCTACATCTCAGTTGCTCCAGGAGACTCTCTTGCCGTTCTCCCACTTGCCAAATCGGGATTCTCCGTTTTGCCACATATAGCAGCCAAAACCGTGCATAAGACCTTCTTTGAAGTTTCCAATCCAGCTGTCGCCATTAGCCCAGATGTAGAGACCGACACCGTCCCACTTTCCGTTTTTCGACTCACCGATATAGATGTTGCCGTTGTCACTTTTTTCCACTACGAACTTCCAGTGACTGTATGTGATGCGTGTGAATTCACCTGAGGGGAACGGGTCGGAGGGAGAGTCTTTTTTGAAGCGACCTTTGTATATCAGGTTGCCCTCTTTGTCGTATACAACACCGTAGTCGCCGTCTTTCTTGTCGTCTTTCCATTGACCGACGTAGACAAAACCGTCTGGACAATCTTTTATATTGTAGCCTTTTGTAACGATATACATTCCCATTCCGTTGAAATTGTCGTCACGTATCTCGCCGGCAAAAAATGCACCATCTTTCCATACATAAACTCCTGCACTCTGGGAACCGCCAATGCGGCAGGAACCGTTGCCATACTTATTGGGGGCGTTTTGGATGGCTTTGAACAAACTGGACTCCCATGGTCTGTCGACCAGATTAAGTTTGGACGATGTTGTGCTGGTTCCGCCAGAGGAGTTGCCACCTTTGCTTGAAGAGAATGAGACGGAGTTGGATGCTTGCTTGCCATCTTTCCAAGTGCCTGTCTCATAACTGCCGTTGTAATGCATATAGATGCCTACACCGTTTTGAACACCATTCGCCCAGTTGCCCCACCAGGCGTCGCCGTCCGACCAGATGTAGAGTCCGAGACCGTCCCAAACATCATTGAGTAGTTCGCCGATATAGACCGTGCCGTCGGTGTATTCCACGATATTAAAGGTGACAAATGAGTAGTCTTGACAGTTTCCGGGATAGGCTCCTACGGGTTTGTCGTTTTTAAACTCTCCGAGGTATATCAATTTGCCGTTTTGGTCATATATCATACCTTCGCCCTCTTTCATACCGTTTTTGTATTTTCCTGTATGGACCCAGCCTCCAGGACAGTTGCTTATCTCGTAACCGTCGCCAGCGACGAACATCGCGATGGTAGTGGTGTTGGCGTCATAGCCGTATCCTCCGCAGAAGAGGCTTCCGGTGGGGAAATACTGTACGGCGAGACCGGCGGTCTCCAGATCGCCTATATGTACTCCGCCACCGTCGATGTTGGCAGTGACATTTGTGGTCATCTTGTTAAGGAGAGCCTTCCATCCACTTGCCGAAATGCTATTGGAGGAGGATGAAGAACCCCCACCGTTGTAGGCATAGCCGAAGAGCTGCGATGCAAGACGGGTACAGGCGTTCTTGATGTCGTTGGCGTTGGTGGTGCAGAGCTCCTCATAGGCGGCGCCATACTGTCCGCTCTCCACGTCGAGCATCTTGACGATGATATAGAAGTCGTTACCTGAGGCCATCGCTTCGGGAACTATGATATACTGCACTCCCGCCATCTCTCCAAGACGGCGTATGTCGTTGTCATTGACGGCGCCGGAGCGTTGGAAATTATGCTCTTTGATGATTTGGTCGAATGCCGCACGGTCAAAGCCGGTATATCCAGGGGCATTGGCTACAGCCGCCTCCATACCGCCACGCACCATTACACTTTGGAACTTGGTGATGCTGCCGTCGGTGCATTTGGTCTCCCATACAGCCACCTTTTTCAAGTCGTTCTGCCCCACTGCGATTGCAGTTATCAGGAGAGCAAGTAAAAAAGTCAGAGTACGCTTCATGAAGTAATAAGTGTTTTAATTGTTTTCTAAATGGTTGATGCTGAGGTTGTCGTTCGGGTTATTATTTCCCTTTAACCACATTGTATTCTCCGTTGTTGCTGAAATAGACAGCATCTTGCAGGTTGCTCAGTCTGTCATAATACCAGTTTCCGTACACAACGCTGCCGTCTTCCTTAATAAGGAGTCCCCAGCCATGTCTGTAGAGATGGTTTTTGTAGAATAAAATCTCGCCTACGTATTTGTCTCCCACGTTGTCGCCATTCATGCCGCCGAATCTATGATTAGAGGGGTTGTTAAGGAGACTTGGCGTAGGGTATTGGCTGAAATAACTGTCATTCCCAAACTGTCCGAAATATATCAGATAGCCCGACTGACCGTATACCCTTGTCTCTTTGCCGTGTTTCTTTCCCTTTTTCCATTCGCCGGTGTAAGCCCATGAGTCCTTGAGATTGTTGGCGATGTCTCCTCCAAAAAAAGTCACGCACATCCCTTTTCCGTGCCGTTGCCCATCCTTTATCTGTCCGCAATACAGTGCTGTATAGTCATTTATCTTGTCTATCTCTATGCAATAGCCGTTTAGGTTGTCGCCCCAGATCCAGCCATCGTCTGTTGGCTTTGCGTTGGCTGTCATGATGTCGAACAACCGTGTGCTCCACGGGACATTCGCCTTCTCCTGAAGTTTGCGTTCTTCTTCCTCTTTCTTGAGTTGCTCGGCGGCTTCTTCGAATGTCATTGCGAACTGTCCGTTCTCCCAGAAACCGATGGTGTAGGTACCGTCGTAGTTCATCATCATTCCGATACCGTTCTGTTTGCCGTTTTCCCAAACGCCGCACCAGGCGTCGCCGTCAGGCCAGAAATAGATGCCCATACCATCACTTACACCGTCGGTCAGCTCTCCGACATACAGTTGGTTGTCATTCAGTTCCACAATCTCAAACGTATAGGCTGCCTTGTCGGGATAGTTGTCGGGGAATTTGCCAGTGGGCATATCGTCTTTAAATTCACCCGAATAAATGAGCTTTCCGAGGCGATCGTAGACCACGCCGTCGCCATTTTTTTTGCCGTTCAGGTAATTGCCGGAATATACCCATCCGCCCGGGCAGTTGGGCACTTCGTAGCCGTCGCCGCAAATCATAAGGGTGATGGTTTCCGTATTATCGCTGAAACCATAGCCTCCGAAGTATATGGTGCCGTCGGCCAGCAATTGGAAAGCAAGCCCTGGTTTGTCGGTGACGCCTATATGTTTGCCGCCGCCTTTGATTTCACTGGTGACATTTGTCGTCACCTTTGCCAGCAGGTTTTTCCAAGTGGTTCTGTCGGTGCCATAGGCGATGCCGAACAGCCGTGCGGCCAGTCTGGCGCAGGCTTTCTTAATGTCGGCTGACGACGTGGTGCATAGCTCCTCGTAGGCGGCGCCGTACTGTCCGCTCTCCACGTTGAGCATCTTGACGATGATGTAGAAATCGTTGTTCGATGCCATCGCCTCGGGAACGATGATGTAATCCACGCCCGCCATCTCGCCGAGACGGCGTATGTCGTTGTCGTTCACTGCTCCAGAGCGTTGGAAGTTATGCTCTTTGACTATGGCGTCGAATGCCGCACGGTCGTAGCCTGAGAAGCCAGGAACATTGGCGACGGATGCCTCCATGCCGCCACGCACCATCACGCTCTGAAAGGGTGTGATGCTGCCGTCTTCGCATTTGGTCTCCCAGACGGCGACTTTTAGGGTCTCTTGTGCGGTTGCTGTCGCTATAAACGCAAGTAAGGCAAGGAGAAGAAGTGTTTTTTTCATTAATTGTTAGTTAGGACTATGATTGCAAGATTATGGATATTAAGATATCCTGTAGAGACGATTAGTTTGCCTCCTTTGCGGCGTCGATTATGGTCTTGTTGGCTTCGTTGAAATCCTTAAGGTCGTTGCCACTGAGTCCCTCAGGTTTGGCGTTCATTGCGCTGTCGAGAATCTTCACATAACGGTCTCCGCGAATGCCCACCTTGGCGATAACATTGTACATTCCTGTCTCGCTGTTGAATGTTATCTCCGTTTCGCCAAAAGGTTCACAGGCTTTCTGAATACTCATGCTCATCTGCTCCCAGTGTGATTTGAGAGCTGTCTCGACTTTGCCGTTAATGGATACGGTGCTTCGTTCAGCCTGTGAGGTGACGAGGTTCTCGATTATTCGTGAGACATTGGCGTAGGCTTCAAGTTGAGCCATCTCAATTGCCGCCGCCTCGTTGTCAGCTTCTGCCATGCCTGCGAACCAACGGTAAGGCATCTTTTTCATTGACATACCGTCGGCGCTGAGGGTCTCAACTTGTTCGACGCCCTGCAGTTTGATTTTCTTTGTCGTGGTTGTTTTCTGTGCTTCTGCAGTCATTACGAAGGCGATAAGTAACGCTGCCAATACGATAATTCTAGCTTTCATTGTTTTATGTTTTCTTTTAAAAGTTTTGATATTTCGTTTCTGATTCTCTTGTACCCATCTCTCGCCGCTTCGCTATAACCCAGGGTATGTGAGCCTTTTATTGATAGCTCGTCCTCATAAATTCTTTGGTTTGTGGCTTTTTTCTCGATTGAAAGCGCTGCATCAATGTAAGAAAAGTAGGCTCCTTGGAATTCGTTATACTTGCGTGCCGAGGCACGGATGTTTATCACGTAGTCGGCAGAAGCGGGGTCGTCGACAAAATTGCATCCCGAGGTGGATAGGTCCCCCTTTATCTCGTTCTTCAACTTGACGTATTTTTGACCAAACAGGTCGGCGTCACATACAATGCAATAGGTGGTGCCGTATTCCAACTCTGCCAACTTCTGCTTGATATACTGTTCGTTGCTGTTGATGCGGTCGAGATACTGTTGCAATAACTGTTTGTCGAAACTGAATACATTGAGCCAGAAGAAGGGGTTGGCGGCGTCTTCGAAATAGCTTAAGGCGTTCTGTAACTCGATTTTTGCCTTGGATTTGAATCCGTTATTGATATAGTTGTCGGCTATCTGGATGGAGTTCGTGGTGTTGCTGACAATCATCTTTACTTTGGTCTCATAGAAGGTGCAAGCCTCTGATTTGTTGATGAATGCCAATACATAATATTTGCCCAGTTCGTCATTGTAGTGACTCCGGGTTTCGGCAAGGCTCATGTCCAAATTCGTGGAGATGGATTTCTGAGAGTTGAATAATGAGCTAGTTTTCCCATCCACTACATAGAGGTCTTTCTGACTGACCTCCTTGACTATTACCTGTATCTGTTTGGCAAGGTTTGTTCGGGCCAGATCTATCGCAGTCTGTTTGTCGCTAGCACTCTCGATGTCGTGGTAATATGCGTCAGTGGTGAATTTTGTCCATTCTGTCGGATATTTTTGAGCCAGCAACATTGTCGAGAATGCAACCAGAGTGGCAAATAGTATTGATTTTCTCATTATAAATATTGTTTTTCAATATATAAAATTGATTAGCAAAATTATGAATTTTGGGGTGTTTGTCGCCTACTGTTCGGTAAAAACCAATTTGCAATACGTAAAAAATTGTTTGCAAGTTGCTATTTCGAGATGATTGTCAAGTTTTATTAGTACTTTTGCAAATCATGAATACTGATTATTTTTATCTATTGCTACTCTGTTTCGCTTCAGGATTCACCCAATGTCTGCTATTGGGTTGTTTCGTTTATCTTTTGCGTCATCATTGTAGATATCAGTTTCATAAGTCTTTCGCTGTAGTGTTGCTCATGTTGTCTGTGGGCTTCTTCAACAATTTTCTGGTCTCTGTCTGCCGTAATCTGCCTGCCGCTGAGTTTATTAACACGTTACTCATTTTGTACGACTACATCATTGTTGGTGGTTTTATGATATTTGTCGTTACCTTGGTTTTTCCAGGCCGGTACAGCAGGTTGCAGTTGTCGTTTATTGAAGTTCCCTATGTGTTGGCTTTGGCATTGTTTGCGATAACAAAATCTCCGTGGGTATATCTTGTGGTTCAGATAATTACATTTGTCATATCAACATTCCTTCTGATTTGGTTAGAGTATTCAATAAATAAATACACCATTATGTTGCGTGACAATGTGGGTAATCTTGAGTATTTTGATCTCAGGTGGGGCGCCATACTATTGGCGCTGCTTTATGCGGTCCAATTTATCTGGATTCTGGAGAGTTTGTCGCAATACAATTGGTTCTCAGTTGGCGAGGTGAGCAATAATCTTATTTTTGATACCCTGTGGTGTGTGATAACAATGTGTTATATCCTTTTTGTCCTTCGCAAAATTATCCAGCAACAGGTCTTCACGGTACCGGCATCGGAAACTGTTGAACAAGAAATCGAAAACACATCACCCGATGAATATTACAAAGTGCTGAACAATAACGATGTGGATGCTTTAATAAAAGAAAAGAAATATTATCTTGATTCATCGCTCACGCTACAGAAACTTGCGATACATCTAGGTACCAACAGACAATATCTGAGCAATTTTATTAACCGAGAGAAGCAAAAAAGTTTCTATGAGTATATCAATGATTTCCGTTTGGAAGAGGCAAAAAAAATGTTGGATGGATGGACTGAGGAAAAGCATCATTCCATGGAGGACGTTGCCACCATGTCTGGTTTCAACTCGTATTCAACTTTTTTGAGGTCGTTTGTGAAAAAATATGGCGAGTCCCCATCCAGCTATCTGAAACGAAATAGATGATTCTGCCTGTGCATCATCTTTTTTTTGTATTTTTGCATTCGCAAGCAGAAGATTGTTCTTCAGGTTATTTCGTGAAACTATGGGTGTTATAGCACGTCAAAGTATAAAAGGGGCACTGGCTAATTACCTTGGAGTGGCGATAGGTTTCTTCACCACTTTCTTTGTCCTCACCGACTGTCTTACTCAGGAGGAGATCGGTCTCACCCGAGTCATGGTTGATGCCGCCATGCTCTTCTCGGGTCTGGCTCAGCTTGGCACCAATGCGTCGATAATCCGGTTTTTCCCCTTCTTTAAGTCTGACGACCATAAAAATCATGGCATTTTTGGTTGGTCGATACTAATACCGTTTATCGGTTTCACACTGTTTGCTCTGTTTTTCTTCATTTTCAAAGTGGATATCATAGAGGTCTATTCCAAGAAGTCACCTCTGATAGCGAACTATATATACCTGTTGCTTCCCCTGACATTCTTCGCACTCTATCTGACGGTCTTTGAGACTAACGCCAGCGTATTGTTGCGTATCACCGTGCCGAGGATTGTGCGTGAGGTTGGAATCCGTCTGTTTAATCTGGTCTGTTATCTGTTGTATGGCAATGGAGTTATCTCCCTCGACCTGTTTGTGCTGTTGTTTTGTCTTGGTTATGCCGTGGCGATGCTTATCAACTTTTTCTATCTGCTCTCGCTGGGGAGAATCTCGTTCCGTATCGACTGGAAGTTCATCAACAGGGACCGGATGAAAGAGATAGTGCTCTACACACTCTTTATGACCGCTACGGTACTTGCCGGTAATATTCCGCTTGTCAATTCTCTTTTCCTTGGTGCGCAGACTGGTCTTGCCTTGACAGGAGTCTACACAATCGCATTCTATATCGCCAATATCGTTGAGGTCCCATATCGTTCGCTTGGGGCAATCTCGCGTCCGATGATTTCGCAGGCGGTGCGTGACGACAACTGGGATGAGGTCAACAGACTCGGTAAACTGGTGTCGCTCCATCAGTTTTTGGTCAGTTCCATGCTGTTCTATTTTATTTGGATAAACCTAGGTCCTCTTTTTGCCGTCATCCCTCATGGTAGTGAGTATGTGGGAGGAATGGGAGTTGTGTTTTTCCTTGGACTGGCAAAGATAGTCAACTCTTCCCTGTCGATAGGTACAGATGTCCTGAACTATTCCAGATTTTATCCATTCTCGTTATTGTTCATAGCGATGCTCACCGCCTTGGCTATTGTGTTCAACAACTGGCTTATTCCTATATGGAGCATTGACGGTTCGGCATGTGCGACCCTGTTCTCCTATATCATCTATTTCGCTGTGCTGTTGATATTCATTTCCGCCAAATTGAAAGTGAACCTCTTCAGTGCGAAGCACTTCGTAGTTTTGGTGCTACTTTTGGCGTTGTTTGCGCTCAATCTGTTATGGACCCAGTTCGTGTCACCTTTGTTCTCTGGCGGTGGAATGATGATGTTATTGACCGAGGCAATAATAAAAACAGCCGCGATGCTCGTGATAGGTATCGTGGCTGTCAAGAGGTTGCATATATCAAAGGATGTCGATAAACTCTTCGACAAGATCTCTCTGCGGTCTAATTGCCGAATGCGCCATTGGCGTCGATAGTGCTTTTGTATGAACCCTGAGTCTTTCCATTTGCCTGACTCTTGCTGTAGTCATAAGCAAGTCTTTGGTATACTGTCCAGTGTGTTACGGGAAGTGCTTTCTCAAAATATTTCAAAGCCGCGGCAAAGTTCTTTTTCTCATACAACTCCATCGCTTTGTCGAGATTCTGTTTCTGTGTGGCTGATAAGCCTGAAGAATTGGAGGATCTTGAATTTCTAGAGTTACTGGAAGAATTATAGGTATTAGAGTTGCTGGGGTCGCTAGTGTTACTAGAGTTGTTGGGGTTACTAGAGTTACTAGTATTGCTAAAGTTGCTTGGGTTGCTAGTATTACTGGAAACACTGTTGGAATTATCCGGATTATTTGTGGTATTTGTATTGCTAGAGGGTGGTTCTTCTTGGCTGTAGCCCTGCTTGGTCGCCAATTCGGCAAGACGTTTTTTTGCGGTCTTGTCGTTGCTGTTAAGTTTTTGAAGAGCCTTGTAATGCGATTCTGCCGACGGATACTTGGCGGCATTCCATGCGCTGTTGCCACTGCTAAGATGCTGTGCCGCTTTTTTTGATTTCTCGGCCTTTTTCTCAAGAGCCTTAGACTTTTCGGGGTTCGAGATCTTCACGGTTTTTGATGCGAGGGAGTAAAGATTCGCCGCATCGTTGTAATTGCCTTTTGAGAAGGCGTCGTTAGCCGTTCTCTCGGTCTCTTGGCAATATGTTAAGACCGGAATGACGAGCAATAATGCAAGAAATAGATGTTTCAAAGTCTTCATGTCAGTCTTTATAACTTAATCCTGTACCGTTTGATAAGTTTGTTGAAAGTCTTGCGGTATTCCTGTATCTCTTCGTTTTCAGGACTGTCTTTCATTTTCTCTTCTGCCTTGGTGAGGAGTTTGTCGATATACCTTAAACTGTCTTTAGTCTTATATTTCGCAGCGGTTTGGACTTGTGATTCGCTAGATTGGGTGGAGAATGCATCTCGAAGATCGGAAATCATCTCTTCCATCCAGATGGATTCTCTCTCGTCGCGGAATTCCTGGAGTTTCTTTGCCTGTCGTTTGTTAGACTCAAGTATTATTGAATCCAAAACTGCAATCTGCTTTTCGTAGTCGTTGCCCTGAAACAATTCCTCCTCTTTGATATTCTTCACATAGTTTTTTTCTTTCGTCAATTTGTATCCGAACCAGAATGCTCCAATGACTAAGAGGAATATTAAGAATCTACGCCCGCCACTCTTTTTCCGGGTGCCAGTATGTGTGCCTCCAGAAGTGGGGCGGGTTGAGCCTCCCGAGGTGGGGCGAGAGTACCCGCCCGAAGTTGTACGGGTTGTGCTTCCCGATGTAGGACGAGTAGCGCCTCCAGAGGTTGGACGAGCTGTGCCTCCAGAAGTGGTGCGAGTTGTGCCTCCCGTGGTAGGACGGGATGTGCCTCCAGATGTGGGGCGTGAAGTGCTGCCTGTTCTTGTTGTTGAGCTGGAAGAGGATGATGCCGAGCCACCCCTAAATTTCCCTAACAGATTCTTGAGCTGTCCGTTGCTGACGCATTGTTGTTTGTAGAAATTGAACGATTCTGCGTCTTTGGTGAAGTTCTCTATTTTGCCTGTGATGTCGCTGAGAGCTTCGCTTATCTCTTTGTGTTTCGTGGAATATTTCTGATGACTCGATTCTTTAAGCTGTCGAGCTTTCTGCTTGGTTTCCTCAGTGGCAAGCGGACGGTCTTGGACTGTAAGGAGATAACCCAAGGACTCTATGTCTTCTGGTTGAAGAATACTCAGATTAGAGTGAATGGTGCCTAGAGCCTTTATTAGCTTGTTTAGATGGATTTTAGCAACACTTTCGTCAAAAGCCATGTCGTTCTTTTTGAAGGATTGTCAAAGTGAAAAGGTGTCCCGCTGAGATGCGGGACACCTTGGTATGATTGTTTTTAGAGAACTTCCGATTCCAGCAGACGTTTGGTGGTGGCGGCAAGTTCCTCAGCTGATCTGATGCCGGTGACCTCCAGATCGTAGTCAAGAATCTCTCCCTCTATCTCTGCATGAACGGAGAGGGTTCCGTTCTCAGCGAGGTCGAACATCATCTTGATGGGGGTGCCTTTTGGATAACGACCTTTCACCTGCATGTATTTGTCGCACAGACAAAGAGCGATGTCTCTCTTGATTTTGACATCATTCTCTCTGTCTTTCACATTCGATTCAAACACCATGGCTCCGAAGCTGGGCTGGTTGTCCTCCATGAGTGTGAAATTGCCTTCGGCGTGTGCCGGCAGAGGATCGTTGGTGAAGATAAGGTTGAACACCTCGTCGGTTCCCACATCGGTACCGTAGGTCTTGCTGGTCACGTTGACCACATGGGCGCGCATTGATGAAGGAAGAGTCTTGGGACATGCTGCCTCGCCTTCCTCGTAGGCCGCCATCATTTGCGAGTATTTCTCGTTCAAAGCATAAAGAGCGGCGCCTTTAGCGACACACTGGTCGGGGTCGTTGAGTTTTGCGTCGCAGTGGAACTCGCTGTCTACACGGGCTTTGATTTGGGGCATACGTGATGAGCCTCCGACAAGCAGGACCTCGTCGATGTTGAGAGAGCCTTCTTTCTGGCGTGCCGCCTCAATTGCCTGGTTGGTGATGTCGATGGTCATCTGCAGCTTGTCCTCGGTGAGAGCGTTGAATGTGTCGCGTGACACTTCGATGCGGGATGTCTTGCCATCCCAGGTTACCGTGCGGCGTACCTGAGTCTTGGCTTCGGGGGTCAGTGCCTTCTTGGCGAGCTCTGCCTCGAGCATGAATGTATAATAAAGTCTGCTGTCATCATGCAGGTTGTAGGAGGTGCCGTGTTCTTCGTTGAATTTGGCAATCATATAATCTGCCAGACACTCGTCCCAGTCAGCTCCGCCGAGGTCGTGTTTTCCGTCGGTGGAGACCACACGGATATGGCCGCCGTTAACACGGATGATGGTGACGTCGAAGGTACCGCCGCCGAGGTCGTAGACCATGATGGTCTGCTCAGATTCAGCCTTGATGCCATAGCTGATGGCGGCTGCGGTGGGTTCATTGATGATGTCGATCACATTGAGACCTGCCATGATTCCGGCCTGGCGTGTGCGTTCGCGTTCGTTGTTGCCGAAATATGCGGGACAGGTGATGACGACGTCGTTGATGGGTTCCTCTCCCGGGTCGCGGTTGTCGTTGGCGTCTTTAACGAGTTTGCGGAGAATACGTGATGAGATTTCACTGGGGTCTTCACCGTAAGGATGTTTTGTGGGTTTGATGAAGGCGTCGTCGGAACTCATCTCCCTCTTGATAAAACAAACAGTCTTTTCGGGTTCAACGGCCAGCTGGTTCTTTGCCTCTTTACCTACCACTGTGGCTTTGTCGCTTTCGTAGTAAACAACAGAAGGGGTGGTGAGGTCGCCTTCGGTGTTCTGCAAAACAACGGGTTGGTCGTGCTTGTCGATTTTTGAGATACATGAATATGTGGTACCAAGGTCGATACCGTAAACGCGTCTACTTTCGTCCATATTATAATTATTTTAGGGATTAATATTCTCGTTAACTGTTACTATTTGGCATAGACCACTACTACTGGAAGGCGCAGGTAGTGACCTGTCGCGGTGTTTTGGAATCCGGTCTTGGTGACTTCGGCGATAGTGCGGTCCTGAGCATCGCTTGGGGGTTCTTTCTTGGATACCGCCGTGTGGATTTTGGGATTGAAGGTCTCGCCCACTTTGGTGACTACGGGTTCTACGTCGTACTCATAGAGCAAATCCTCAACATTCAGGATGATGTTCTTGACTTCTCCACGGAGTTTGGCGTACACGGGGTCTGCCGACGCCTCTTCGTTGTATTTCTTCAGTGTCTCGTTCAGTACATCATACAGTTGGATGATGATGTTCTTCATCACTGGCTGTACGAATTCAAGACGCAGACCTTTCTTGTATAACTGAAGGTCTTCGTGGATGTCTTTGATGATTTGGTCTTTATAGTTGATGTCGGACATTTTTGTCTCCATCTTATTGAGGGACTCTGTGATTTTGTCGAGTTTATCCGACAAGGCGGGATCTATTGTTGCGGTTACCACCGTTTGTGAAGGCTCTTGGCTGTTCTCCGTCGGTTGCGGGGCCGGCTGGGGTGCCACAGGTTGAGGTGCAGGGTGCTCTTCGGGTTTGACAGTTGACTCGGGGACAGTTTGTTGAGCTGGTTCAGTAACACTCTGAGGTTCCGGATGAGGCGTCGGTTCTGGAGCGGGGGTGGGTGCAGGTTCAGAGACGGGTGCTGACTCCTGAGGTTTAGAAGACTCTGGAGCGGAAGCTTCATGGGTGTTCATCAATTTGTTCAGTTGTTCTTGCAGAGAGGAATTTTGTTTCTGTAAATCGTCAATCATTTTCTTTAATTGATCGATGACATCGTTGGTCTTTCCTCTTAAAATGTTGCTTAGGTTCATGGTTTGAAACTATTGATCCCCGAGGCTCGGCGGTGGATTGTTGGCAAAAGGGGGCGAAGCCTTCACGGTCGTTTTGAGACTGATTGTACGGCAGTCATGACAGCGCGTCCCCTGATGTGTTAGACTGCAAAAATTGCGGTGCAAAGTTAATGATTTTTCGTGACATCTATTATATTTTTGGTACTATATTTTAAATTTTTTTTTATATGATTATTTATCAGACCGTTGTGATGTTGTTGGTTGTATGTTGACTGTTGGGCTTTCGTTTTTGCTATTTATGGCAATATCGTTTCCCATTTTTTTATTATTTTTGCAATCGATTTTATCGTTATTTAAGTTTATATCTTTTTCTCCCTTAGCATGTTAGATAAATTAGAAGCCATATATTCCCGTTATCAGGAGATTGAACAGCAGATGAATGATCCGGAGATTACCTCCGACATGAAACGTTATGTGAAACTCAGTAAGGACTACAAGGATCTTCAACCTGTGGTCAAGGCTTATCATGAGTACAAGGCGTTGCTAAACACGATCTCAGAGTGTAAGGAATTGCTTGAAAATGAGAAAGACCCTGAATTGCGTGAGATGGCAAAAGAAGAGCTCATGGCTTGTCAGGATCGTCGTGAACCCATGGAGAATGACATACGCCTTCTGCTCATCCCTGCCGATCCCACCGACTCTAAGAATGCCGTGGTTGAGATACGTGGTGGCACGGGTGGTGACGAAGCCTGTATCTTTGCCGGCGACCTGTTCCGTATGTATACCCGTTTCTGCGAGAAGAAGCATTGGAAAGTTGAGGTCACCGATTTCAATGAGGGCACATCGGGAGGATATAAAGATATCACTTTCACCGTCACCGGCGAGGGTGTATACGGCTTGCTGAAGTATGAGAGTGGTGTGCATCGTGTGCAACGTGTGCCTGCCACTGAGACACAGGGACGCATCCATACCTCGGCGGCTGGTGTCGTGGTGCTGCCCGAGGCTGAGGAGTTCGACGTGGAGCTGAATATGAGCGATGTGCGTATCGACACATTCTGTGCCAGTGGTCCCGGAGGCCAGTGTGTGAACACCACCTATTCTGCAGTCCGCCTCACCCATATACCCACAGGTATTGTGGTATCGATGCAGGACCAGAAGTCGCAGATCAAGAACAAAGAGAAGGCTATCAGCATCCTGCGTACACGTCTTTACGAGCGTGAGTACAACAAATATATGGAGGAACTCTCGTCAAAGCGCAAGACTATGGTTGCCACCGGCGACCGCAGCGAGAAGGT
>DBXB01000025.1:16934-17881 GCA_002309155.1 Bacteroidales bacterium UBA1223
GGGAGTTAAGGGAAGTTAAAGAAGTTAAGGGGAGTTAAGGGGAGTTAAAGAAGTTAAGGGACAATAGATTTAAGTTAATAAATTTGAAAGTCAAGTATCTCAAACTTAAGAATTGGCTGCTGGTCTCGTTGTCGGGACTGCTTGGATTTAACCTCTCTTGTGTTAGGGTAGATGAATACGGTTGTCCTGAAGCCAATTTTAATGTCAAAGGTAAAGTTACAGACCCTAATGGAACACCCATACCAGGCATTCAGGTTGAAATGGACTCTTATGGACCACGAGACACCACAGATGCCGACGGCCAATATTCAGTGACTTCGATGTCTTTCCCTCAGACTCAAACGTTTAATATTGCCTTCAGCGATATTGACAGTATTGAGAACGGTCTTTATAATAACGACACTGTTCCCGTAACCTTCCAAGGCACCGAAATTACTGGCGGTGACGGCCATTGGTACGAAGGTTCCGCAACAAAGACATTGAATGTGACTTTGCAACCGAAAGAGGAATAAGCTATTTCAAACTATCATTCCCGATGCGACGACCAGGTGGGCGTCGTTGTCGTAAATTGTGGCATACTGGCCGGAGGCGATGCCTTGAATCTTTGTGTCGCTGCTGAGGTGGAACAGGGTGCCATAGACAGGGTCGTCGACACGGGTGAGGTGTCCTTGTGCAAAGTCAGGTGTGTGGCGAATCTTGAACTTCACATCGACACTCCAGTTGTCGACAGGACTTCCGTCGGCAGGAGTGTTCCAGATGTCAGCGCTGAGGTAGTGGAATCCCAGCAGATTGATTTCTCGACCATACTGTGCTTCAGGAGTATAACCCTGACTTACATAAAGCACATTTTCCTCAATGTCTTTCTTTACCACAAACCAAGGTCCGCCACTGAGGAACAGTCCCTTGCGCTGACCTATGGTATGGAACCAGTAGCCCTTGTGGGTGCC
>DBXB01000025.1:17959-18197 GCA_002309155.1 Bacteroidales bacterium UBA1223
TGACTGTCCTTGCGGTCGGCGGAGGGCAGGTGGGCGGCGTTGGCAATCTGCCTCACCTCACTCTTCATCAGATGCCCTATGGGGAACATCGCCTTTGCTATCTGCGGATAGGTCAGCTGAGTAAGGAAGTCCGTCTGGTCTTTTATTGGGTCTTTGGCGGTGGCGAGGAATGTTGTCCCATCTATTATTTCAGAGGTGGCGTAATGTCCTGTTGCGATGCGGTCGTAGTCCTTGCCAC
>DBXB01000025.1:18309-124144 GCA_002309155.1 Bacteroidales bacterium UBA1223
GCAGCCGTATTTCTTGGCGATATAAGTGGTTATCTCAATATCCTCTTCGGCGGGGCAGTCGATATAGCCGTCCTCAGCCTCCATGCCGATGCGGATATAGAAAATGTCGGGAGTGTGGCCTTGTTCTTTAAGCAAGTGTACCACCACCGAGCTGTCGACACCACCCGAGACGAGAGCTGCTATCTTCATTTTGGCTGTTCTTCGTTAGGGGTCTCCTCTGTCTGCTCTTCATCCTCAGGCAAACGAATACTTTTGAAGCGTCGTTGACGTTGTTTCCAACGCTCCTTTGCGAACTGTTGCATGTCGCTGACCTCGTCGTTCTCGTCAATAATCTCAAGGCCCAGAATGGTCTCTATGATGTCCTCCAGGGTTAGGATGCCCTGGAATCCGCCGTATTCGTCAATAATGATGGCAATCTGCTCTTTGTGTTTCAGCAGAGAGTCCCAGATCTCGCTTACAGATTTCTCCTCGTTGAATAAAGGTATGTCGCGTTTGATGTCTTTAAGCCGTTTGTTGAACTTGTCCTCAGCCAGGTCTTCGAGTGCGTCGCTACGCAGGATGTAACCCGTGATATATTCTGGGTCGTCGGCGTAGACCGGGATTCGGCTGAAATGGCTGTATTCCTCGACTTTGTAGAATTCTTTGAGGGTCATAGACTCGGGTGCGACGGCGGCTACCGAGTGGGGAGTCATCACGTCGTATGCTTTGACATCGTCAAGTTTTATGACGTTCTGGATGATTTTGTTCTCATCCTCATCGAGCACACCTTCATCCTCTCCGACATCGGCCATGGCTGCCACCTCCTCACGGCTGACGGCAGTTTCATCCTCATTCTTGGAGAAGAGCTTGGTGAGCATTCCGATAAGAAGTACAAAGGGATACATGAGAACGATGAGGAAACGTATCGTTCGTGCGGTGAAACCCATGAGTCGGCGCCAGTAAGTGGTGCCTATGGTTTTAGGGATGATTTCAGAGAAGATAAGTATCAGTATTGTTGTTATCGCCGATACCAGACCGAACCATTGACTGCCGAAAGCCTGTGTAGCCTGTGCGCCGACACCTGCGGCGCCAATAGTGTTGGCTATGGTGTTGAGAGACAATATGGCGGCTATGGGGCGACCGTTGTCCATCTTGTATCCTTTGAAGACCGTCGCTATCTTGTAGCCAGAGTCCTCGCGCATCGTTATGTATGAGAGTGGAGTTGACATGAGTACCGATTCCAAGATTGAGCATAGGAACGAGATACTCATGGCTCCGAAAAGGAATAACAGCAAAAGAGTTAAATGTGACATGTATTTTGATGGGTAATAGATATATTTAACGAAACAACTATATTATTATTGTTTGACTTTGTTGTTTTGGAGAGCTATTATGATTACTGCGAGAAGGATGAATGCTATTCCTGCGAAGAGGTTGAGGGTGCAGGGCTCGCTGAAGATGAATATGCCGATAAGTACGGCGGTGAGGGGTTCGAGGGCTCCCAATATGGCGGTGGGAGTCGATCCTATATATTTGGCTGCATATATCATCATTGTCAACGCCAGTATCGCGGGAACAACAGCAAGCCATAGTACATAGAACCAGCTTACGCCGTTGGAGGGCATCATTATCGACTCTCCTGCAAGTAGTCCGTATGCAAGATTGCCTAATGAGCAATAGATAAGGACGTAGAAGTTGATCTTAAATGACGACATATTGAGTTTGGCACGGTTCATGACGATGATATAGAGGGCGTAGGTGAGGGCTGATATCAGTACTAAAATGATACCTATAGTGGAGAGAGTGGCACCATTGTCGCTCCAGTATAGAAGGAGGACTCCAAGAAAAGAGAGTACTATCGCCAGCACCGTCGACCATGAGGGTTTTTCATGGAAGAAGAGTGCCATTATGATTGCGGTCATTACCGGGTAAACGAAAAGAATGGTCGACGCCACGCCTGCCGCCATCTTATGGAAGCTGAGGTAGAGTGTCAGAGACGAGGCCACGAAAAGAAGTCCTAGGGAAGAGAGGGCTAAGAACTCTTTGAGGGTGACACGCAGGCTTTCTTTACGGAAGAACATGACCACGGCAATGATGATCCATGCAAGCGAGAACCGCATCACCAGAACATTGCTTGTTGACATGCCCTGTTCGTACAGTTTCAACGCTCCCAATGGATTTGTTCCGTAGCATATTGCCGCGCCGATGCCGCAGATTATACCGAATATTTTCTTGTTTCTTGTCATTAGTTGTTTGTCAATCACTGCGATGTGCTATGCGATGTCACATTCGACAGAATGCAAAAGTACAAAAAATTAAAAGAAAAGGATGCCTGTGCGGGGCATCCTTTTTTATGAAGATTTCAAAGATGTATTTCGGTTAGTCAAATAGCTTGTCGAGGAATGAGACTTCCGTGCGGCGGGTTCCATCAGGGTTGATATGGGTGCGGGCTGCGTCGCTCTCGGCTGAATTCTCAGTATGGTAGACTTGTCTGTCAGTGAGTTGGTCAGCGGGCATCTCTTCGAGTTTTCTGCCACCGTCGGGGTCGGCATGGAGCATGTGGTTTATCTGTTTGATGCGCTCGGCACGTTCCTTGGTCTTGATGTCGTCGAGGTTGTCAGAGGTGAATGCTCCGCTGGTAAGGGATGTGGCGGGACGTTCCACGGTCTGGGTGAAGACGGTGGGCTCGGTTCTGACAGAAGAGTTAGACTCTGGAACATCGGGTGACATCATGGCCTCGGTGGGGGTGATGATAAAATCAGGAGTCTTGTTCTCTTCGTGGCGAGTCTGCTCAGCGATCTCGCGTGAGATGACACGGATGTCGTTGATATGACTGTTGTCAGAGGTGATCATGACGGGATCTTCGGCCTGTTGAGACATTTCGGACTCTTCGAGTTCATCCTCTTCGATGGGGGCATCAAGTGACAGATACCTCTTGTCGCCGATGACTGTTGCGGGAAGAATGTTGAACGGGTCGCTGTTGTCGACGGGCTGTGGTTTCTCAGACTCAGCAGGGCTGTCAGTGACTTTATCCTCTACAGGTTTCTCAGGTATGGTAGGTTTTGTGTCAGTATCGATTGGTTTTGTGGTACTGTCGAGGGAGATTGTTCTAGGACCTGATTTTTTCACGAAGCCCGTTGCCACCAAAGTAATACGGAGTTCGTCGTCGAGAGTGTCGTCGTCGCCGTCGCCCCAGATAATGTTGGTGTCGGGATCGCCGGTAAGTTTGGTGATGTAGTCGGTAACCTCTCCGAGCTCGTCCATGGTTATCTGATGGTTCTTGTTGTAGGAGAAGTAGAGCAACATCTGTTTTGTGCCACGAATGTCGTTGTCGTTCAAGAGTACGGAGGTCGTTGCCTCGACGATGGCGTCGTGAGCACGGTTCTCGCCCTTGCCGACACCTGCGCCCATGAGTGCGGTACCGCTGTTCTCCATCACGGTATTGACATCGCGGAAGTCGACGTTTACGTGACCGGAGACGGTGATGATTTCTGCGATGCCCTTGGCTGCGGTGAGGAGGATATCGTCAGCACGGCTGAATGCCTCGTTAAGTGTGAGGTTTCCGTCTATCTCACGCAGTTTGTCATTGTTGATGACGAGGATGGCGTCGACGATTCCTTCAAGTTCCTTGATACCGGCTTCGGCTTGGCGTTTGCGGGTGCTTCCCTCAAAAGAGAAAGGCATTGTCACGATAGCGACAACGAGGATGCGCGGTACGTCGACGTCGTTGAGTTCGATGTCCTTTGCTATTTTAGCAATGACAGGTGCGGCACCGGTTCCAGTTCCTCCACCCATACCAGCGGTGATGAATACCATCTGAGTGTTGTCGGAGAGAGCCGTTCTGATTTCCTCTTCATGTTCGAGGGCGGCTTTTTTTGCACGCTCAGGAATGTTGCCGGCTCCGAGTTTGCCGAGCTCGATTTTGTTGGGGACAGGACTTGCCGACAATGCCTTGGCATCGGTGTTGCAGACGATGAAATCCACGCCGTGGATGCCGTGGCGGAACATGTGGTTGACAGCGTTACCACCGCCACCGCCTACACCGATGACCTTGATTTTGGTAGGTTGTTCGGCTTTGCGTTCGAATTGAACTGAGGAGGAACCGGTGAGATACTCGTTGTTCATTACGTCCTGTTCGTCGTTATTAAAGGAAATTGTGCTATCTTCCATATTACTTATTTCTATTCAGATGATTGATTATGTGTTTTTTACTGGTAAGGGGTGGTGCTTGTAAACGTTTGTAAAATTACTGATTTCTATTCAGTTCTCCCGTTTTGCGAGATGCTTGTTTTCAACATATTTATCAACTTTTTGTGAAGTCAAGAATCAGATATCGCGTTGTTCTTGTCCTTCGTTGCTTATGTTGCTGTCGTTAAATACCTTGTTGAAATACTTCTCTACTGTTTTGGAAATCATTTTTACGAATCCACCTCGTCTGCCCTCATCGGTACCTGGTGTGGTATTAGTGGTAGTGTCGGTGTGAGGTGTGTCTCTGTGTTCGGTTTCAGTTGTGGTAGTCTCTGTGATAGGAGGCAGGTCGTCGAAGACGTTGGAAGGTATTGTCTGTTCGGGTTCTTCTTCGTGCTTAGGTTCTTGACGGTTGCGATTTGGAGTGCCTGAGTCTGACATTTCCATCTCGTGACGGCGCTCTTCATCGAGTTCCATGAAGCCATAGATAACGAGACCGATACCTGTTGCGTACATGGTGTTGATGATTTCAGGCTCGCTGTCAAGTGCAAGGTGTTCATTGGGGAGGCCTATACGGGTGTCAATCTTGGTATTGAACTCGGTGAGTTCCTTTATATGACGGAGCATTGCGCCACCACCGGTCAGCACGAGTCCTGCGATGAGTTTATCCTTCAGATGCGATTCCTTTATCTCGAAGTCAATCTGATCGATGATGACCTGAGTACGTTCCTTGATTATCTCGGCCAGAGTACGCATGCTGATCTCTCGTGGAGGCTGGGTGCGCAGACCTGGGATAGAGATGATGTCATTTTCCTTGACATTCTGTGGCAGGCAAGATCCGAATCGTGTTTTAAGATTCTCAGCCTGGCTGCGCAGAATCTTGCAGTCTTCCTTGATGCTGTTGGTGATATAGTTACCTGCAACGGCGAGTACTGAGGTATGGCGGATGATGCCCTCGCTGAAGATAGCTATGTCAGTGGTGCCGCCACCGATGTCGACCAAAGCGACGCCTGCGTCTCTGTCGGCCTGATCAAGTACGGCGCATGCTGAGGCGATAGGCTCCAACACCACGTTCTTTATCGTGAGACCGGCACGCTCGACGCTGTCATAAATGTTGAGCAAGTTCATCGTGTTGCCGGTGACGATATGGAATGATGATTTAAGTTGCTTGCCAGCTACACCTACGGGACGTACGTCGACACCCAGTTCCTCTCCATCAACCACGAAGTTCTGGGGGAAGATATGGATGATGTCCTCGCCGGGGTTGAGGTTGATGTTGTGTTGTTCGTCGATAAGACGGTCGACGTCCTCCTGCAGGATATACTTGTGATCAGGGGGAATCATCACCGTACCCATGGTCTCGATGCTCTTGATGTGCTGTCCGGCTATTCCGACATAGACCTCTTTAACTTCGATGCCAGCCTGCTCTTGAGCCATCTCGACTGCCGTGGTGATTGATTTGGCGGTGTCTTTGATGTTTTTCACCACACCGCGTTCGACACCTTTTGATTCGGTTTTGCCGAATCCGATAATCTTGATTTTGCCATCCTCGTTACGCTTTCCGATGAAGCAAGCGATTTTGGTGGTGCCGATGTCAAGACCTACAATAGTTTCATTTCCGATGTTCATGATGATATATGTTTTAAATTTAATTACTCAAGTTTCGTGGGCTAAATTTGGAGTTAAGGGGAGTTGCTCACTGTATTTATTTAATTTTTTATGGTGTTCGCAGCCTTCGGCAAAGGGGAGTTAAGGGACAATAGCACCGGATGGCCCATTTGTTTTACTTTGTTTTTTAGTCGTTACTTTCTTTATTTTTTTTAGTCGTTACTAAATATATTATTTCCTAGAGCAGACTACTTGATTGTTGAATTTCAAGTTTATTGTTGAGTAGGTGTCCCAACCCACTTGGTTTATGCCTTGGTCGAGAAATGCCCACATATTCTCAAATTTTTTGTCGAGTTGACTGGTGTCTCCGACGATGACTGTGAGGTTGCCCAGTTTGGGGACAAGGAATAAATCGCCTTTGTCTTCCACACTTATCTGATCGAAGATATCACCATACTGGGGGTTGTCGTAGAGGAAAGAGGCGAGAGTCCAAATCTTGCGTAGCGTGAATGGTTGTTTGTGCAGAGAGGTGTCGGACAGATTTAGTAGATGAATGTTCCTGCAGTGAGGTTCCTCAAAACCGCAGCTGCCTACGATGACATGGCTGTAATGCGACGCTGTCAGAGGCATATAAGTTCCCTGACGGGATATATAAAACTCGTTGTCCTGATAGAACATCCTCACCACAGGGTCTCTCAAAGTGACAGAAACCTGGAGTTTCCCTCCCATCGACATATGGGCTTTGGCTGTCAGCACGTAAGGGTTTCCGCTCAATAACTCAACGATGCCTTTAGTGTCAACTTCTTTGATGTCGGTCTGTTCCAATCCGGGGTAGTGTCCGAGTATAAGATTCTCAATCTCCCCGTCGTCCAGGAGGTTGTTCTTACAGCCGTCGCTGATGGAAATCTCAATGCCTCTCATTGTCGAGTTCCGGCGCACGATATGGAAGGTGACAACTATGGCTGTCAGCAGGACTGTGATGATGATATTTCTGACAAAGGGTTTCAACTCTTTTGAAAAGGTTTAAAGGGTTTAAAAGGTTTAAAGGGTTTAAAGGGTTTGAAAGGTTTGAAGGATTTAAAGGGTTTGAAAGAGGTGTTTTTCAGTTAGTTACCTTTGTAAATCGTTATACTTTTTAAATTATTGCTTAAGTCTGTTCTCCAGTACCGGCACAAGTCTGTCGATGTCGCCGGCACCCATTGTGAGTACAACGTCAGGGTATAGTGCTTCGACGAGATCCCCGACCTCTTCGGGACTGCAGAGATATTTGTTCATGGTGTCGATTTTCCTTAGAATCATACCCGATGAAACTCCGGGAATGGGTTTCTCGCGGGCAGGGTAGAGCGGAATCAGGATGATTTCGTCGAGGGGTGCCAGTGCCTCCGCGAATTGGTCGGCGAGGTCTCTCGTGCGACTGTAGAGGTGCGGTTGGAAGATACCCACTATTCTTTTACCGGGGTAGAGGTATTTCACAGATTCGATTGTTGCGGAAATCTCCCGTGGGTGATGAGCGTAGTCGTCGATATAGACAATGTCTTTCTGCTTGACACGGAAATCGAAGCGTCGACGGATGCCGGCGAAAGTCCGCAGTCCGTTGCGCAGTTGGTACTCGTCGACACCACAGAGCAACGAAATCGCCGAGGCTGCTACGGCGTTCTCGACATTATAGAGGCAGGACGACTGTAGCTCCATGTCGAACAGGACTTTCTGTGGGGTGCGCAAATCGAAGTATATGTTTCCGTTATAGTTGCGGACATTGATGGCGTAGTAGTCTGGCTCGATGGAACGTGCTGAGTAAGTCAATACATTATGCTCTTCTGAGATATGGAGCTCACGTGGAGAGTATTCTGATGTCGACGTGTGGTTGTCAATCTCGTGCGAATGGTGGGAGTAGTGTTCATGCTCATGTTCGTGATGGTGTCCCACAACGCCTTCTTTGACTATTATGGCACCTTCGGGCATGGTCTGGTTGGCGAACTGTTCAAATGCCTGCAGGAGGTTCTCATGAGTCCCGTAAATGTCCAGATGGTCAGGGTCTGTAGCTGTTATGACGCTGTAGAGAGGGTGCAGTTGGAGGAAGGAACGGTCGTATTCGTCGGCTTCGACAACTATGTATTCGCTTTTGTCGTTTACCAGTAGATTGCTGTCCAGGTTTTTCGAGATGCCACCAAGGAATGCCGAACAACCCACACCGCTTTTGTCAAGGATGTGTGCGATCATGGCGGTGGTTGTGGTCTTACCGTGACTGCCTGCGACAGCTATGCATTTCTTGCCCTTGGTCAGTTCTCCCAGCACTTGTGAACGTTTTTTGAAGGGTATGTTCTTGTTTTGAAGGAATATAAACTCTTTTGTGTCTTGAGGTACTGCGGGAGTATAAATCACTAGGTCGATATCGTCGGGTATAAGAGAGGGGTCGTCAGTGTAATGTATAGCCATGCCCTCGCTCTCCAACTGTTTGGTGAGGGGGGACTCGGTACGGTCATATCCGCTTACGATATGTCCGCACTGCTTGAAGTAGCGTGCCAGAGCACTCATTCCGATGCCACCGATGCCTAGAAAATAGTAATTCATGATTAATTCTGTTGTTCTTTTATGTTAAGGAGCTTCTCGATTTCATCGACTATACGGTCTGCCGCCTGTGGACGTCCCATCTGTCGTATGCTGTTGCTCATCTGTCTCTGTGCTGTGGGGTTGTCGACGAGATCGATTACCGTCTGGACACCTGTGGCGTAGCATTCGTCGTCGCGGACCATGACCGCTGCACCTTTGCTTACGAGAGCCATTGCATTTTTTGTCTGGTGATCTTCGGCCACGTTGGGTGAAGGTATGAGAATGGTGGGTTTGCCAACGATGCAGAGCTCAGATATTGCTATAGCGCCGGCACGAGAGATGACCAGGTCGGCGGCGGCGTAAGCCTTTTCCATGTTGCTGATGAATTTGTGGACTTTGACCCACTCTTCCAGACCTTCTCTCTCCACACGGCGGACAGCGTCGTCGTACATCCACTTACCCGTCTGCCAGATTAGTTGTATGTTGTTCTCCCTGAAGAGCGACATGTGGTCAAGAATCATCATATTGATGGATTTGGCGCCGAGACTGCCACCCACGGAGAGCACAGTGTGACGGTTGCCATTGAGTCCGAAAAAGTCCAGACCCTCGCTCTTGCTCACGGTGCTTTGCTCTATGACTTCTCTGACAGGGTTGCCGGTGATTACTATCTTATCTGCGGGGAAATATTTCTCCAGACCTTCGTAAGCCACGCAGATGCATTTTGCGTTCTTGGCGAGAATCTTGTTGGTGAGGCCGGGAAATGAATTCTGCTCTTGGAGCATGGTGGGGAACCCCATTTGGGCAGCCTTCTTCAGGGTGGGGGCACTGGCATATCCACCGACACCAATGACAATGTCAGGATTAAAGTCGCGCAAGATTTTCTTGACCTTGTGCTGACTCTTCAGGATTTTAAAGGGCAGGAGCAGATTTTTGGGCG
Source organism: Bacteroidales bacterium UBA1223 (assembly GCA_002309155.1). Taxonomy (GTDB): domain Bacteria; phylum Bacteroidota; class Bacteroidia; order Bacteroidales; family P3; genus Colimorpha. The sequence goes on from DBXB01000025.1 coordinate 27,572, forward strand.
ATAAGTTGCGCTGTAGTCCAGCGATGGGCAGAGATTCGATTTTGTATCCGGCCGCAGGTACTTTCTCCATTTCCATACGTCCCTCAGCCCCAATAAAGAGGATTTCAGCCTCGGGGTAACGAGACTGTATGGCATTGGCTATCGCAATGGCCGGGAATATGTGTCCACCTGTTCCTCCTCCGCTGATTATTGCTTTCATTAGTAATGGTTTAATGTTGTTAAAGAGTTAAAATGGTGATGGTTTATATGCCAAGATTATTTTCAGGTTGTTGGGGGACCTCGTTGTTCTTTGTGTTTTTGTTGACATCATACGCTACGGACTGAATGACTCCGAGGGCGAGTCCCATGCAGAGGTATGCCGATCCTCCAGAACTGATGAATGGCAGGTTCTGACCGGTGACGGGGAACGCACCTACAGAAACTCCCATGTGGATGGCGGCTTGCACAAAAATCAGTGTCCCGAGTCCGACAACCGACATTCTGCCGAAGTCGCCACGACAGCTCCATGCTATCTTGAGACATCTGATATATAGATAAATATAGAGAATTAGCACGATTAGGGCACCGGCAATTCCCGATTCCTCGACTATGATACAGTATATCATGTCGTTGTTGGCCTGGGTCATCAGACGTGCCTGAACAGTTGAGCCCACACCTACTCCGACGTATCTTCCTGTAGCCACAGCCATCCGCATCATATCCTCTTGTGTGACCTTAGTCTCGTCATATTCTTTTTCATCGCCGTTAACCCATTTCTCAACACGACTCTCCCAAGTGCCGAAACGGGCGAACATACGTATATTTGTGGTACTTCCGATGATAATAAATATTACTCCGAGTCCTATTATTCCCAATATCGTCTTTCTCCAATAACTCACCTTCATCGGCGAGAGACGTAACATGGCGAAGCAGACGAAGAAGATAATCAGAGTGGTCGACATATTGTCGGCAATGATAAGAAACAATACCAGGAATATCGGAATTAGGATTTTGATGAATACTGTCCGCCCGTCGTCGAGATGATCCCGTTCACGGGCTAGCAGGCGGGCGAGATAGACGACCATCACCACCTTGGCAAGTTCTGAGGGCTGGAACTGATGAATGACGGGTAGTTTAAGCCATCTGCTCATGCCGGAACCCGCTTCGTTCTCCTGTCCTACGAATAGTACGATGACCAGCAGCACGACGGTTATGATGTATCCAAACCATGAGGCGGTGGAATATTTACGATAGTCGAAGTTGGACATAAGAATAACAACCACAAAGGTGGCGAGGACCGACGCCAGATGTCGTATAAACACCATCAGAGGCGCCCTGCCTGTGGAAGCCGCCATATAGCCGATAGAGCTGTACACCGAGATGAGCGAGATGATTGCCAGGATGGTGAAGATCACCCAGATGGCGCGGTCGCCCTTGAACGGGTTGAGCAGTTTGCTTGTGATATTGCTATTCTTCAGAGACATTGTTTAAATTTCGTTCACTTCGTGTTGGAAAGATTCGCCTTGTATTTCGAACGACACGCCGTTTTCTAATGCAGGAGAGAATAATATTTTTACATCCTCCATGTTGCTGTAGAAAGCAGCGTTGACGGCTTCACGCATTGTGTCGACGGAAACTATGTATCTCACTGTTTCTCCGAACACGTTCTTGTATACGGTGCTGTCGCCGAGACAAATTATCATTTTGACTTTGCGGTCTGCCAGATTGCGCAGACGTTTGAGGTCGTTGAGACGCTGATTGTTCATCGATGCTCCGTTGGCGATCCAGATCACCGAGCTGTCGATAGTCTCAAGAGCGTACCATGTGGATAGTGGTGTACGTGAGGCGGCGTCGTCTATAAAAGAGATGCCCTTGATACGTGCCACAAATTCCAGTTTGTGACGCATCTCGTCGATGAGACTGAAACATTCCCGGAGTTGTGTGCTTCTTAATTTCTTCAGCTTTGAGCTGTCGATGCCTGCAAGTCCTGTGTGGACTTTCTCGCGGCCTTGTGTTGCTAATGCTTCGTACATGTATTTTTGGGAGAGTTTAAGGGATTATTATGATTTGTTTTATTTCTCGTGTTTTTAGAGATGGTAAAATATTAAAGTGAAATGAGGGGGAGTTAAGGGGAGTTAAGGGGAGTTAAGGGACAATAGCAACGGATGGCACCATTTGTCCTTTAACTTCTATAACTTCTTTTAACTTCCCATTGTTTTACTATATTTTTTAATCGTTACTTAAAGGGTTTAAAGGGTTGTCTAATCACTTTTCACTAATCACTTAATGTTATCTTAGTTTGAATGTTGCCAGAGTGAGTATGGCGAGAAGAATAGAGATGATGTAAAAGCGTGTGACAATCTTCTCTTCCGGCATTTTCTTTTCCTGGTAGTGGTGGTGTAGGGGAGTCATGAGGAACACTCTTTTTGAGATGGGGACATCAATGTTGATGGGAAGATGATGTTTGCGGCGGTAAATCTTGCATCCGGCGCGCTGAATGATGACTGACAGACTTTCCATAAGCATAGTGCCGCAGAGAAGAGGCAGCAGAAGTTCTTTTCGAATCAGTAGCGCGAAAACGGCTATGATGCCTCCGATAGTAAGAGAACCGGTGTCGCCCATGAAAATCTCCGCGGGATGAGTGTTGAACCAAAGGAAACCTATGGTGGCACCGACAAAGGCAGTGATGAATACCGCCAGTTCGCCGATTCCGGGTAGGTACATCATGTTAAGATAGTTGGCAAAGATTACGTTGCCGGATATCCATGCCAATAGCGCCAGAGTGACTCCGATAATGGCTGACGTACCGGTACAGAGTCCGTCGATACCGTCGGTTAGATTGGCACTGTTGGATGTTGCGGTGACGACGAGGATGACGAGTATTACATATACCACCCAGACCCATTTCTTAGCCCAGTCGCCCATCCAAGTGATGACTTTGGAATAATCCAGTTCATGATTTTTCACAAAGGGGATGGTGGTCTTTGTCGTTTTTACATAACTGTCTTGATACGAGGCGGTCTGGTCGGTATTTTCGATGGTTGTCCCTGCGTCGGCATAGAGCCCTGAAGTATTCCGTTCCTTGGTGACTATGTCAGGATGGTACATAATCAGCAGACCTACGGAGAGACCGAGAATAACCTGGCCGACGACTTTGTATTTGCCGTTCAGACCTTTCTTGTTTTTCTTGAACACCTTGATGTAATCATCCAAGAATCCAAGAAGTCCAAGCCAGATTGTCGTGCCAAGCATGATAAGCACATAGATGTTCAAGAATTTGGAGAAGAGCAGGGTCGGTATGACGATGGCGGCAATGATGAGCAATCCTCCCATTGTCGGGGTCCCTTCCTTCTCTTTCTGTCCTTCAAGTCCGAGGTCTCTGACGGTCTCGCCTATCTGTTGCTTGCGGAGCCATTTGATGAAAGGTTTGCCGAAGAACAGCATGATAAGGAGGGATGTCCCAGCCGATGCCGCTGCGCGGAACGAGATATATTGGAAGACTCCGGCTCCGGGGAAGTCGAATTCATTGTCAAGCCAAGAAAACAGATAATACAACATTGTGCTACTTTTTTATAACTTTTAAACTTTTAAAACCCTTTAAACCTTTTAATCCTTTTAAACCTTTTTAATCTTCAGTTCGCGTTCCACCTCTTCGGTGTCATCGAAGTGATGGCGTACACCGTTGATTTCTTGATAGGTCTCGTGTCCTTTTCCGGCGATGAGGATGATGTCGCCGTCATTGGCGATGAGTACGGCAGTCTTTATTGCCTGTCTGCGGTCGGTGATGCGTACTGTTGTGGAGAGCTCTTCTGGAGACAGGCCTGCTTCCATGGCGTCGAGTATCGACTCGGGTTTCTCGGTTCGAGGGTTGTCGGAGGTGAGAATCAGGTGGTCGCATCCGTCAGCGGCGATCTTTGCCATGACGGGACGTTTCAATGGGTCGCGGTCTCCACCACATCCCACAACGACTATCAGACTGTGACGGCGGTCGCGGACTTCATTGATGGTGTCGATGACATTCTGGAGAGCGTCGGGAGTATGCGCATAGTCGACAATGGCTGTGATGCCTCCGATGTTTAGATATTGGAAGCGTCCGGGTGCCGCATGCAGTTGCGATGCAGTGGTGAGTACCTTGTCGCGGTCGAATCCGCAAAGTAGTGCGGTGGCGACGATGGCGGTGATGTTGTATGCGTTGAATCGTCCTACCAGAGGAGTCCAAAACTCCGTTCCGTTGAATTCCAGCTGTTGACCGTTGATAGTGCTCTCGATTATCTTGCAGCGATAGTCCGCCACGGTCTGAAGGCTGTAAGTCTTGACAGTGGCCTTGCAGTTCTGGACCATCACTTTCCCGTTTTTGTCATCGATGTTGGTCAAGGCGAAGGCATCCTCGGGAAGGTTGTCGAAAAGAGTCTTCTTGGCGGCAATGTAGTTCGCCATGGTTTTATGGAAGTCGAGATGGTCGTGGGTGATATTGCTGAAGATGGCGCCGGCAAACCGAAGTCCTGCGATTCTGTTCTGTACTATGGCGTGCGAGCTTACCTCCATGAAACAATATTCGCATCCTTTGGCAACCATCATGGAGAGCAGTCTGTTCAGTTCTATGGCGTCAGGGGTGGTATGGGTTGCCGCAAGTTCCTCTTCATCGATGCGGTTTACTATTGTAGATATCAAACCAGCGTGCAACCCCATCAGTCTTGTCATGCGATGCAGCAAGGTAACCGTGGTTGTTTTGCCATTGGTGCCTGTGATGCCTATGAGTTTGAGGTGCTCCGAGGGGTTGCCGTAGAAGTTGGAAGCCACCTTGCCCAGTGCCGAATCTGAATTTTCCACAACGATAAAGACGGTCTCCTTGGGTTGATTGTCTGGAAGAGTCTGACAAAGTATGACGGATGCTCCATGTTCGATGGCTATTCCGATATAGTTGTGCCCGTCGACATGCACCCCCTTCTGGGCGACGAACATAGATCCCTCTTTCACGTTCCGAGAGTCGAAAGTGATGTGCTGTACATCGATCTTGTCAATCGAAGAGAGTTCCTTGCCTTGGAGGAAGGCCTTGTACTCTATGCCTGTCAATATGTCGAGGAGATTCATGTCTGTGTTTGTTTTCGAGAGGTTGTTATTGTTATTTTGCCGCTTTGAGTTTCAGGTGAACTTTAGTGTTCTTGGTGATGGGAGTCCGGGCTTTTGGCTCTTGTGAGACCACCTTGCCGTACCCTTCGAAGGAGGCGTCGATACCCATGCTTCGGCAGAGTAGCAGAGCGTCCTTGACAGTCATGCCGTAGCAGTTGGGCACCTGTCCGCGGGGTGGTGTATAGTCGATATATGCCGCCGGCAGGTCGGGGGTCTCTTCGTTATTGCTGTAAGTGCACCATAATGTCTGCATGCTTATCTTGCCGATATTAAGACCAAGGCGCTTGTAGATCTGTCTGACTTCTGCCTGTGGCGCTTTGGATACCGATGGGAGCAATTCCTCATCCTTGTTGGATCCTGCTTTGCGTTTTTCGGCAAGAATCTTCACTGTCGGACGACAGTCCAGTTCTTTGTCGAGCGATACCACGCAGTCTGCGATGTCCTGGAAGACAGGAGCCGCGTCACGTCCGAAACGAGTGATGTCGCGAAGCATGACCAGGCAGGTGTATTTAGGATTGTCGGCGGGGAAGAATCCCACGAAAGTGGCGTTACTGGTATTGGCTCCCGGCGAAGTCTCTGCCGTTCCGGTCTTACCGGCGATGCTGTAGGTGTCGTTCTTTATGTTGTCGCCGGTTCCTCCCTCAACAACCCCTACCAGCATGTCACGCAGTGTCGTTGCGGTCTCAGGCGAGCAAATCTGTTCGTTGATGACCTCCACGGGAAGATATTCGAGAGTGCCTTTGTTGATGATGGCTTTGCAGAAACGAGGTTTCACCATACGTCCTTTGTTGGCAAGGGCGTTGTAGAATGTCGCCATTCTCAACGGTGATACGGCGCAGGTGTATCCGTAGCAGAATCTGAGGAAGTCGTTGTCATAAGTCAGTTTGTTGGTCCTGCAATTGTATTCAGTTCCGACAAGGTCTATATTCAGTTTCTGGAATGGGAAGATAGATGCTACGTTGTTGAAGAGTTCGTTGCGACGGTTGTTGTAGAAGCGCCAGCCCAGTTCAGAGAAGGTCACGTTGGATGATATTGCAACGGCTTTCCATAGGGGGTACATGTCGTTCTTCTGGCCACCATGGTCTATGACATCCTTGCTGTTGGCGCTGAATTTTTTTCTTCCGACAGGGACCAACATTGCTGTGTCGAGACTTAATGAGGCGTCGTTGAACATGGCTGTCAGAATGACGGGTTTGAATATTGAGCCCGGCTCGTAGATGTCGGAGATGGGCACGCTGCGGTATGGCATTTCCGCATAGTTGCCCAGACTGTCACGTATAAGACTTGCGCAGACGAGAACATCGCCAGTGGCCGCCTCAATGAGTATGGCGCATCCTGCGGAGCTGTTGTAAGTCCTCAAGGTGTGTTCAAGAGAGTAGTGGGCGATGTCTTGCAGACGGGTGTCGATGGTTGCGACGATGTCTTGACCGTTGATTACAGGATGTCCGGGGATTGAGTCGGTGCGAACACTGTCGCTTTCGGAGGCATAGATGGTGCTGCCTTGTCCGACGGGAATCCAGGAACCTCTTGTGAGACGGCGGCAGAGTACCAGTCCGTCCTGACCGCGGAGTATGGAATCATAATAGCCTTCGAGACCGTTATATTTCTCTTTCAGATAACTCTCGTTGAATCCTATGACACTCTCAGCCATATTGCCATAGGTCTTGAACCGGGAGTAATGGATCACCGATTTGCCGTCGACGTACTTCACCACGCCACGGTTCCATCCTTTGTATCTGCATATGCGGCTCCAGTAGGAGTAGGGCACATGTCTCTTGACAAGGACGCATCCTCTCGGTTTCTCCGCCGTGCGGTAGTTGTGGATTCTTCTCTTGAAACTTGCCGCCGATGAATCGGGGAATGCCTCGTGCAGGACAAGGCAGACGCTGTCGAGGTACTTATTATAGTTTTCGTCTGAGATCTGTGTGCGGTAGATTGTTCTGCCGGTGCTGTCGGTCTTTATGTTACCGTTCTTGTCTTTTTCGGGTACTCGGCTGAAATCCAGATATAAGTCACATTCAGGCACCGTGGTGGCGAGGATTTTGCCGTCAGAGGAGTAGATGTTGCCGCGCTGGGCTTTCTTCTCTATATAGTTCTTGGTGAATTTTTCGGCGCGCTTACGCCAGGTGTCACCGTCTATCATGCTGACTTTGACAAGCGACCATAGTATAGCAAGCGTGAATCCCACCACGAGGATCAGGAACAGGATGCCGATTTTGGCTTTGGATGATAGACCTTCTTGTTTCATTTTTGCCTGCTAGTTTATATAATGTATATTATTCTATGTTATAAGTAGTATATGGTGAGTTTACTTTTCGGATTCAATTTTCAGTTCGTATGGCGGACCGGCGACCAGGCCGATGCCGAGAGTGTCGAGTTCTTTGTCAATGCGTGAGATTCTGATGGATTCCTGGTATTGTTTCTGCATTTGAACCCTTTGTTCGTGCATATAGCTCAACTCTTTCTGCAAGTTCTCTTTTTCTTTGTTGAGGTTCTCTACCTGATAACGCATCGAGACCATGATAAGGCAGAGTACGAGGATGATGAACAGAAGGAACAGCTGGTTGGTGAAGAATTCCGATTCTAGTACGTCACCTCCGAGAATCTGGAGGAATTTCTTGTTTCCCTTTTTCATAGTTCACCTCCTTTCTTTTCCGCCACTCTGAGTTTTGCGCTGCGAGAGCGGGAGTTCGTCTGCAGTTCGTTCTCAGTGGGAGTGATTGGTTTGCGTGATACAGTCTTGAGTGGGGCGATTAAATTGCCGTAGAAGTCTTTGTTTACTTCGCCTTCGAAGTTGCCATATCTGAAGAAGTTCTTCACCAGACGGTCTTCGAGGGAGTGATAGGAGATGATGCAGATGCGTCCTTCGTCGTTGAGCAGTTCTGTGGCTTGGGAGAGCATCTGTCTCAAGGCCTCAAGTTCACCATTCACCTCTATGCGGAGGGCTTGGAAGATCATTGCCAGATATTTGTTTTCCTTGTTCCGGGGCAGAAGATGTTCGACGCAGTGGCGTAGCTGGCCTGTTGTGGTTATGGGTTCGAGAGCGCGATGCTGGGTGATGGCGTGTGCAAGTTGTGCCGCGTTAGGCAGTTCGCCATAAAGTCGCAGGATATTTGCCAGACTCTTCTCGTCAGAGTTGTTGACGATCACCGATGCGTCTGTCTGTTGCCTGCGGTCCATACGTAGGTCCAGAGGACCGTCGAAACGAGTCGAGAACCCCCTCTCCGCGGTGTCGATTTGATGGCTGCTGATTCCCAGATCCGCCAGCAATCCGTCGAAGCGACGCACGCCGTGAAGGCGGAGGAAATTCTTCAGGAACATGAAGTTCTCCTGGATGAGGGTAAAGCGAGGATCTTCGATGCCGTTCTTTGCGGCGTCGCTGTCACGGTCAAAAGCATAGAGTCTGCCATTCTCATTGAGACGGGAGAGGATGGCTCGGGAATGGCCACCGCCACCGAATGTCACGTCAACATAGATGCCGTCAGGACGGATATTCAGACCGTCGAGGCATTCGTCGAGCAACACCGGAAGGTGGTAGGAGGACGGTTGGGCACTATGATTGGGACTCTGAGACATTGCTATTGCGTCGCACTTTACCCAGTCGCTCGTCTATTCGTTGCGAGTAGCTGGCGTTGTTTTCATTGTCACGGCAATAGGTGTCATAATCCCAGATCTCAAGACAATCGCCTGTGGATTGCAGTACGATTTCTTTCGAAGTTTTGAACAGCTGTCTCATCTCGTTGGGGATGACGAGACGGTCGTTGTTGTCCATCTCGACGATTTTGCCGCGAGTGAGTTTGCGACGCAGATAACGGTCTTCTGCAGAGTAGGGGTTTAGTTCGCTTTTGAGAAATTCGACTTCAGCTCGAAAACTTTCGTATGTCCATAATTCCAGACACTCGGCATCGACACTTGGTCTGAATACAAAGCGCATATCCTCGTCCTCAAGTTGGCGTTTTAAGCCAATTGGGAACTTGAATCGCCCATTGTTATCGAGCTTACAGTACTCTAAACCAAGTAGTGACACCATTATTGCCTATTTATTTTCGAACTGTAAAGTTATGACAAATTTTCCAATAAATCCCATTTTATTTCAAAAAAGAACTATTTTTTCCAAAAAATTCCTTTTGCATTTGTTTATTACGTGAAAAATGACAAAAAGTTTCATTTCCGGCAGACAAAAGCGGAAGTGAAGAAAATAAAGCCTGTTTGGTGATTTTCTGAGTGGCTGGGAAAGGGTTTTCAAGTCCGAAATTTTCGCCTTTTTGTTGTTGAAAACTTTTTTTGAGAACAACGTGGTGGTGGACGTCCATTTTTTTCCAATCCCGACATTTCATAAATCTAAAAAATAGTGTAAATTTGCAAACAGAGAATGATATGTGTTGGCAAGTTCAAGATATTGATAAATAGTAAGTTGTATTAATCATAATAATTTTTCGAAAAATGAAAATCAAAACATTGTTATTGTCCGCACTTATGGTGCTGACGCTTCCATCCCTGTCGCATGCCGACGAGGGTATGTGGTTGCTTTCACTTATCGGCAAGAACTATGCTGATATGCAGAAGGCCGGTTTCAAGTTGACCGCCGAGGACATCTATAGCATAAACCAGAATTGCATCAAGGATGCCATTGTGGGACTTGGCAACGAAGGGTCTCCATTTTGGCATTTCTGCACTGGTGAGATCATCTCCAACCAAGGTCTGATGTCGACAAACCATCACTGCGGTTATGGTAAACTCCAAGAGCATTCCACTGTTGAGCATGACTATCTGCGTGATGGATTCTGGGCATATTCAAAGAAAGATGAGCTCCCGAACCCCGGACTTACAGCCTCTATCCTGGTTCGTATGGAGGATGTAACCGATGAGGTCAAAGCCGCCTTGTCAGACGATATGAGTGAATCGGAGAGAGCCCGTGCCATTCAGGAGGTATGTAGCCGTATTGAAAAGAAAGCTGTTGATGGCACCATATACAATGCTCAGGTTAAGTCGATGTTTAACGGTAATCAGTTCTTCCTCTTTGTCCATATCATCTACAAGGATGTCCGACTGGTCGGCGCACCCCCGTCGTCGATGGGAAAATTTGGAGGCGATACCGATAACTGGTCGTGGCCCCGTCATACATGCGATTTCTCCATGTTCCGCATCTACACTGCTCCCGACGGTACTCCCGCTGAGTATTCCGATGCCAATATTCCCCTGGTCCCCAAGCATTATCTGCCAGTAAGCAACAGAGAACTTAAGGACGGCGATTTCGCAATGGTCATGGGCTTCCCCGGAACCACCAACCACTTCCTCACTTCCTATGGACTGGAAGAGACGATGAATATCACGAACAAGCTCCGTTATGAGATTCGCACCGTCAAGATTAATGTGCTTCGTGAGGAGATGGCCGCAAGCCAGGAGACAAAGATTAAATATGCCAGCAAGTATGCCAGCTGCTCCAACTACTGGAAATACAGCAATGAGCAGAATAAAGCCCTCAAGAACCTGAACACCATGGCTCTCAAGAAGGATATAGAGCGTACCTACTCAATTTGGGCAAAAGACAAAGACCCCAAATATGCCGCCGCTCTGTCCCAAATAGCTGAAGGATATGCCGCCCGTGCTCCCTACCAGGAGGCTCTCATGTATTACTCTGAAGGTCTGCTCCAAGGTCCAGAGTTGTTGCTTCAGTCCGTCAGGGTGTATAGCACTCTGCAATCCATGAATGATCCTCGTTATGCTGAAATGAAGGACGGAATGATAGAAGCCATCTATGCCGATGCCGAGGAATTCTACAAAGATTACGATATGAATACCGAGAAGAAGCTTATGGCTGAGATGATGAAGTATGTCTACAAGCATTTGGAGATGAAATATATGCCTGATTTCCTTGTCAATGCCGATAAGAAATTCAAAGGTGACTTCAGTAAATATGTTGAAGACATGTTCTCCAAGACAGTCTTTGCAAGCAAGGAGAGTTTTATGAAATTCATGCAGAAACCTGAACTGAAGAAGTTGGAGAAAGATCCCCTGACGAAGGCCGCTAATGAGACATATCAGAAATATGTGGAAATCCGCAGGATGATTCCTAAAGAGTCTTCCGACAATCTGCAGAGAGGTATCCGCAATTTCACCGATGGCATTCTGCAAATCAACAAAAACACCAAGTTGATGAGTCCTGACGCCAACTCTACCATCCGTCTTACTTATGGCAATGTCAAGGCATACGATCCGAAGGATGCCGTCTCCTACAGCTATTATACCACCCTCAAGGGTGTGATGGAGAAAGAGGACCCCACCAGCAGTGAGTTTATGGTTCCCAAGCATCTCAAAGACCTCTATGAGGCACGTGATTTCGGTCCCTATGCCAACAGCAAGGGAGAGCTGGTGACCTGCTTTGTTACCAACAATGATATCACTGGAGGAAACTCCGGAAGTCCTGTTCTCGACGCCGAGGGCAACCTTATCGGTCTTGCTTTTGACGGCAACAGCGAGGCAATGTCAGGCGACATTGACTTTGAGGAGAACCTGCAGCGTTGCATCTGTCTGGATTCACGCTACATGCTCTTTGTCATTGACAAATATGCCAATGCGCAGAACCTTATCCAAGAGATGGATATAGTCAGATAGTTCGGAGTTCCCAGAATGCCACGGCGGCGGCAGCCGCCACATTCAAAGAGTCTACACCACGTCGCATGGGAATCATGGCGGCGTAGTCACAAGAGGCGATGGTTTCCTTTGCGAGGCCATCGCCTTCTGTTCCCATTATTATTGCCATTCGTGGGATTTCTTTCAGCCTCTTGTCGTCGATATCCATGGCTTTGTCCGACAAGGCAAGAGCCACGGTGCAGAATCCCAGTTGTTTCAGTTTGTCGATATATGAAGCCGATTTGCCATCTTGTGGCAGGTAGGTCCAAGGCATCTGGAATACTGTACCCATGCTTACCCTTACGCTTCGGCGATTCAGAGGGTCGCAGCAGGTCGTGGTAAGCAGCAATGCCTCTATCCCCAGGGCTGTCGCCGCCCTGAAGATGGCGCCGGTGTTTGTAGAGTTGACAACACCGTCGAGCACTGCCACACGTTTTCTACCCTCGCACAACATCTCAGGCGTAGGCAGCTGGGGGCGGTGCATGGCGCAGAGAAAACCCCTTGTCAGTTCGTAGCCTGTCAGCGATGCCAGGAGTTCACGGTCGCCGGTATATACTGGAGTGTCCCTGAGAGATTCAGACGATGTCAGCGATTCAAGTTCGGCGAGTTGTGTGTCGACAATTCTCTGCTCCGCCAAAAAAGAGATAGGTTTGTATCCATTTTTCAGGGCCACCAGTACCACCTTCAGACTTTCGGCTATGAAGATACCCATTTCTGGTTCCAGCTTATTGCGTATCTGTGATTCTGTAAGTCGCAAATAGACATCAAGTTCAGGGCTTTCCAGACTATCAATTTTAATGATTTTCATGATTGCAAAGATAATGTATTGTTTTATTTGGGCGAAACATCTCTCATGGAAAAGATTGTTTTCGTTGAGACCGGAATGCTAATTCTTGATTTTTTAAGTGAATTCAAGTGGCTAAACAAGTATTGTAAGATGGTTGTCGTGGAAAATGAGTGTAACTGTAATGTGTTTTAATACAGTGGATTTGCAGGTGGATATAATTGGTTTTAAAAAATTATTTTGTCGGTTTGTGAAAATGTAGTACTTTTGCAAAGTCTTTAGTGACGAAAAGGTCGTTTGGCCGAGGGGCTAGGCACAGGTCTGCAAAACCTGCTACTCCGGTTCAAATCCGGAAGCGACCTCAGGATGTGGACTCGACAAGACTGTCGAGTCCTTTTTTATTAGAACTTTTCAGAATAGAGTTATTGATATTTTTTTGTAACAATTTGATAAATAACCTATAATAATTCGATAAACGGTAGTGTTGGAGTGTAACCAGATCCTCCCCTAAGTTAGAGGGTGAAGAAAGAGCCAGTGGCTCTTTCGATAGCGAAGCGGAGAAAAGGGGACCCGAAGGGTGGAGGAGTGTGTTTTAATTCGACATCTTTATCACTTTTTTTCACGATTACTAAAATAATTTAGATATGAAGCGTTTCTTAGCATTGCTTGTTTCATCGTTGCTGTTCGGACTGATGGAAGTCGCGGCGCAGACTCCTGTTGTTGTCACCCTTACTGACAACTCCTCGCAGCAATACACTATCGACTATACAGGTGGCTTGTATTTCGATGCCGGCACACTGTTTGTCAAAAGCACAGCCTCTGCTGACGCTGAGACAGTAGGTACATTTGAGTCGATATCAAAGATTGTTTTTCCAAGCAATACCGATGTGGACGTTGTTGCGGAAGACAGCCATTCCCCAGTAATCTATCCCAATCCAGCTTCGACGCATTTCTTTGTTAGGGGGATTGGTGATGAGAATAGTGTCATGACAATCTATTCGGCTGTGGGACAAAGGATGATGGAGGTGACATGCAGTGATGGCTCCGCCGTCGATGTATCATCTTTGCCCCGAGGATTGTACGTGGTGTCTGTTGCCAACAAGAATATGCTGTTATCAATTAGGTAGAAGAATCATGAAGAATAGAATATTTGCTCTCTTTCTGTTAGTCGTTTGTTCGGTCAGCCTCTCTGCCCAGCAGCGAGTCATAAAGGTATTCGGCGGAGGTGCAGTGCTTTTCCAGAAGCCGACCGCTGAAATGGACAGTATCAAATCGGATGGCTCGACACTTTTCTTCCATTATGATGGTGGTAGTCTGTCGTTTCTCAGAAGTGACGTTGACAGTGTGACCTTTGCCGACATCCAGGATGTGGGGGGAGACACTGCCGATGTCGACACTACGTCGATGGTTACAGTAGAGTGGAACAACGGTAATGTGACAGTGACCAATCCCTATGCCAATCAAGGTCTGACGATAATGATAAACGGAGAGACTGTCGTGGCAAGTTCTTCGGCAGGAATAGCCGACATAGTATATCGGTTGAAAGGCAGTTCCACGAATGGCTCTTTCGCAATCTCGACCGATAAAAAGTTTGTGTTGTTGCTTGACGGACTTAACCTTGCAAGCTCTGTAGGACCAGCCATATTTGTTGCCTCTGACTATCGTTGCCTGGTACATCTGGCAGATGGGACAGTCAACAGTCTCGCTGACGGACCGTCAAATAATGGCAAGGGAGCCCTTCAGAGTGTGGGTCGTTTTGTGATACAGGGAGGTGGTACCTTGAATGTCGTTGGAAATGTTAAACACGGCATCCAAAGCAGTGGCTCGACGACAATCACGTCGGGAGTCCTGAATATTCTCGGCGCCGTGAAGGACGGAATGAATGTGGATAACTTTATCATGCAGGGAGGCACGGTGAATGTTGTCTCGTCAGGAGACGGCATTGACGGTGACCAAGGGTATATAGATATTAGTGGTGGAGAACTGACAATCACTTGCAGTGGCGATGACGCAAAGGGTTTAGGGTGTGATAGCTCGTTGAATGTCAGTGGCGGAGAGATAACCGTTACAGTGACTGGTTCCCAATCAAAGGCTATCAAGACTAAGGAGAACATGACTGTCAGCGGTGGCAGCATAGAGGTGCATGCTGACGGCACTGTGTTTATGGAGGAATCGGGTAGTGGATTTGATCCTTCGTTCTGCACAGGTATCAAGGTGAACGGAGTTCTTAGAGTATTCGATGGGTCGCTCGATGTTAGTTGTTCCTCATCGAATTCGGGAGGTAAGGCAATATCGTGCGATGGAGACATATTCATCTCTGGAGGTACAATAAGCCTTACAGCCACAGGCGGTTGTGTCAAGTATCTTGATCCCACAGGGGTCTATACCAGCTATAGCTCCACTTGTCTGAAGAGTGATGCGAATATCACCGTTTCAGGAGGTCAGTTGACGGCGGTGGCTGGCGGACGTGCCATATCTGCCGATGGCAACTATACTCAGACTGGAGGAAACGTGATCACTTCGACCAACGCCGTAGGATTCACCACTACAGGCAGTGGCACATCGTGCACCGACGGTTTTGCGTCGGCATGTTTGAAGAGTGATGGCCATATCCAGATGTTGCAAGGTTCATTCAGTGGTACAAGCACTGGTAAAGGAGGCAGAGGAATTGTGGGCGACAGCACGCTGACGATAGGTACTATTGGTGCCGCCGACAGCCTGCTTCATATTTATGTCACCACCAGTGGTGCACCCGTGAACGCCTCATCTGGCGGTGGCTGGCCCGGTGGAGGCGGCGGTTCTAGCGATTATTGGAAAGGACTTCCTAAGGGCATAAAAATACAAGACACTATCAGAATCTACAGCGGAGTTCTGCAGTCCTACTGTTCCCAGACCAGTGGCTCCACCACGGGCGAAGCCCTGGAGAGCAAGTCTGCCATCATAATTGACGGCGGCGTTGTGGAGACAAATGCATACGATGACGCCATCAATGCAGGCACTTATCTAGAGATAAACAATGGCAAAGTCTGGGCATACTCAAGAGGCAATGACGCTATAGACTGCAATGGCACAACGATCTATATCAATGGCGGTACAATCGTCTGTCGTGGAAGTGAGACTGGATTTGACGATAACGCCGACCGTGGTGGACACATGTATGTCACAGGAGGTACTATTGTAGCCGTAGGAGGCAATATGGGAGCGATAGAAGGAACGCCCACGGTCACCAATCAGAAATATCTTGTCCTCAGTAGTAGCAGTGGCGGTGGCTGGCCTGGCGGCGGTGGTGGCGGTTCCACACTCGCAACTAACGGCTTCTGTGTTAAGAATAACGATGCCACCGAAGAAATTCTTACCTTCAAATGGACCAATGTCAGTGGTAATGGATTCCAGATGTCGGCTTCATTGCCCGAAGCTGATCCACGGGATAATAACATGGTCTGCAAGCTCCCCGCCGATATTGTCGGAGGAGGTTCGAAAGCAGTGTCGGGCATTTTTATCACAACTCCCGACGTCCAGAGCGGTACCTATCGTTATTACACCTCTCCCACAATAACAGGTGGCACCAACTGGCACGGCATCTATGACGGAGCCACCGTGACCACCTCTGGCAACGGCACCACTACCACGGCGAGATGATGGAGTAAGCCCCTCTTCTCAGTCCGTTGAAAATACGTTGTCGGGTTAAACCTAACAAACAAAGTTTTTTTTGTTGAATTTTGTCGCAAAAATTGTGTATTTTTGCGACAAAATATAAATGGCATAATATACCTCTTACATCTTTTTCGCTTCATATTTTCACTTTAGCGGTGCTCTAGGCCATTCTCTGCGGTCAGGTAGCCCTCTTACATAATACATTATCAGTCGTCTGATATGCTTGATTTTATAAAGTTTCTTTTAATTTTGTCAAAATAAATTAGTATCTTTGCAGTTCGAAAATATAATAATTGTAATCTGCCAAAGGCTGCGAATACCTTTGAATATTAATATATGAAATAAGCAACGAAAACAACATAGAATAAGAATAATAGAATAACGATAAATACATAATTTAGAAGCGTTTTTGCTTTTCAAACTACTCCGAAATCGCCAAATTTCATAGTACTGTAGAAGAAAGCAGAAATGCTCGCGGGTATCCGTGAGCTTTCTTGTTTACAGTACAGGCTTTGGCGAGCCTCGGGGTAGAACAGAAAGTTTCACGGATTTCTTTTTAGTATTTTTTTTATTTGAATAAACACCCATTGCCCCATGGATAGCCATATTAAACGTCTTCCCCGCATAGACATTATTGACACAATTGGACGCCAATATCATACTAGTAATATAGAGAATGGCGAGTACAGTTATCAAAGAGATTTTGACCGACATCTGACAGGTCACTTCAAACTTGATATCCGTTTTTTTGATGAAAATAATAAAATTGCAATTCTTGTTGAGACAAAAGATAAGAAATTCAAGAAAGCCGACATAGATCAACTGTTTGACTATGTTAATCTAGAAAAAGAATTATCTAATCGTACAAAAATAATAGCAATTCTTGCCGGCACACATGATGGCTCTCTTAGGGTATGGAAGATTGCCAACGGATATGACGAGGAGTTATCTGATAAAAAAATAAAGTCATTAGCGGAATATGTCTCATATTTTCAGAAACGTAATCTCAACGACAAAACAAAGGTATTAGAAAATACAGCCACTCTCAATAGGATGCTTCATGATAACGGAATACTAGAGGGTTTGCGTAGCCAGTTTGTAGGGACTTGTTTGTTAGCTCTTAAGGAAGGTTTGGTTTACAAAAATCTAACTACAAGCCAGATTTTGGCTGGAATCAAGGGCACTCTAGGTAAACTACTTCAGAATAGTGTTGATAAAGCCAATAAGATATCTGTACTTGACACTAAAGTATTGCAAGATCAAAATGTTCAGAAAATTGATGCGGAAAATTTTTGTAAATTACTTGCTTTTATTGAAGACCAAATTTTACCATATATCAATGAAGCAAGTACAGAGGGGCACGATATTTTGAGCTATTTCTTTACAACATTTAATAAATATGTTCAAAAGGGAGATAAGAATCAGGCTTTTACCCCTAATCACATTGCTCACTTTATGTGTAAAGTGGGGCATATTACGCGTAAAACAAGGGTACTCGACCCTACATGTGGTAGTGGAACATTTCTTGTTCAAGCGATGTCACAGGCACTCTCAAAATGTGAAACTGATACTGAACGCGAGAATGTAAAACAACATCAAATCTTCGGAGTAGAGTCGGATGAGAAGGTGTATGGTCTTTCAACCACAAATATGTTGATACATGGCGATGGTAATTCCAACATATATTGCGGTTCTTGTTTTGAGAAGGAGGCTTTTATTAGAAATGCAGATGTGGATTTGATTTTGATGAACCCTCCATATAATGCGAGCAAAAAACAGGTTGATAAGGATTATGCAAAAACCTGGGGGAAATCCACAACAGATCCATCAAAGGGGTTGTATTTTGTGGAATATGTAGCAAATGCTGTTAATAAAGGAAGGTTAGTAACTCTTTTGCCAATGCAGGCAGCAATAGGAGAGAGTGGTATAATTGCGCAGATTAAGAAATCAATTTTAGAGCATCATACGCTTGATGCTGTTTTTTCTTTTCCTTCAGAAATGTTTTATCCGGGGGCCAGTGCCGTTGCATGTTGTATGATATTTGATTTGGGTAAACCGCATGCAGACAAAGACAATGACACATTTTTTGGATATTATAAGGATGATGGTTTTGAGAAACGTAAAGGTGTTGGGCGAGTAGACAATAAAGATAAATGGGAAGCTATTGAGGCCCAGTGGATTGATCTATACGAACATCGGACAAACAAACCCGGAATATCCGTCACACATAAAGTCAGCTATAACAACGAATGGTGTGCAGAAGCATATATGGAAACAGACTACAAGCCACTTTCTGATAATCTTTTCATAAATTCTATGAGGGATTATTCTTCGTTCTTGATGAAGCATGATGATTATTTAACGCCAAGAGTATATAGCAATCGGTCTCATACAAAAAAAAGTATAAAACTATCTGTGGAAAAGTGGGAATGGATTCCCATAGAAAAACTTTTTAAAATCAAACCAGGTCATTATTATTATCCCGACGAATATGAAATAGGGGATACACCATATTGTTCAGCTTCCGCAAACAATAATGCAGTCACACAGTATATTGATTTACAACCAGACTTTGTTGGAAACCAAATTATGACAGGGAAAGTGGGTTGTACTGCATTCTACCAACCGTCCTCATTTTCAGCGACGAGCGATGTGAATGTTTTTATAGCAAAAGAGGGTACCCGAATGAATCCTTACATTGGAATGTTTCTTATCACAATTATTAACTTTAGTGAAAACTATAAATGGGATTATGGCCGTCAATGCAGAAAAAATGATACAGAGAAAATTAAAATAAAACTTCCTGTCATAGAAGGAACAAAAAACCCAGACTGGCAATTCATGGAGGACTACATCAAATCATTGCCTTATTCAAAGAACATTTAACCATGCCTTATAAAAAACGCATACTCATCATATTACTTTTCCTTATTCTCTTCCTCGCCTGCACTAAAGAACCTGCTCCTGACAACGGTGGTGGTGCATCTTCCTATGACGAGCATCATTGGGATTGGGGCGACAGTAGCAAGGGGCAATACAACGATGGTGAGGGAACAATGGACTGGCACCTATCCCACAACAATCCACGTTGACCAGCAATAAAATGTTTTCATAATAGGGAAAGAGGGGTAACCTCACGAGGTCGCCCCAATTTTTTCACATTATCATCCTAGCGGAGGCCGAACCGCTGTATCTGCACTTCGGAGGCAGACCAACTGTTTCTTTTTACGATTAACGCCCGATGAGGATAGACTTCGCGATTGTGGCGAAGCGAAAGTTCCTCAAAGGGCGTTTTATAGATTGGTGTGGAGATATGACAAGTTGCAAAAAAATATCAGCCCCCACCGCATTATTATTAATGATTGAGCATAAAATATTGATAATAAATTACAATATTCTTTAACCGTTATCATTCCACAATATTACAACAAAAAACGCAAAAACCCTTCGCAGAATCTCATTTTCTGCGGAGGTTTAATAGTTCGACTCTCTAAGAGGTCTCGAAAAGTGGAGATGGTCGGATCAGAGCACAGCGGCTACTAACGTACACATGTCGTCCTCGCGACGTTGGCGCTGCTGCTCCTCCACCTCCCGTTGTGCTATCACCAGGCAGTCGTGTTCGTAGCCGTACTGCATCTGCATCCACGAATCATACGGTATCCCTAACTCTTTTTCCAACGCCATTGCAAAGGCTACGGTGAAGCTACGCTTCCCCTTGATCAACTCGTTTAGATGACTGGGAAGAATGCCAATCTTTGCGGCGAGCTCTTTCTGCTTGATTCCGCGCTCTTTCAACTCCTCATTGAGGATCTCGCCCGGATGTACTGCACGGAACCCTGTGATTCTATCGTTGTCCATAATGCGTATCGTCTATTTCGATTAATGATATTTTAATTCCTTCTTCCAATTCGTGGAACAAGAGTCGTTCTACCCTGCCGTTAATCACCCTCACAGAACTCATTCCTACATGCTTCAATTGCTCATAATGGAGGTAACTGTAGTGCTTCAAGTCAGAGGCTGTTTTTTGCGCCTGCATGGTGAAATATACACGGTCAAGTGCGTCGAGAAACTTGCCATCTCGATGATATTTCTTGTACTTCTTGCTCTTATGATTAAGCACAAGGTTTTCTAATTCAATGTCTTCAAACGTTACCTTCATTCAGTTTCTTTTGTGCAAAGATAATAAATAATTCTGAATTATGGGAATTTTTGTCGATAAAAAGAATTCTTATATTGAGTGTGCTGATTCATTTCCTCTTTCCCCGACCAACTCCAAGCAAATATCACCCTATGTGAATCTTGCGAACAAGGAAATCCAAGGTGACTTTGATGTAACGATTTCAGAGCTGTGCTCATGTTCTTCGGTTCAATACAAGAACTTTTATGTTTTTTCAGAAATGGCGTTCACATGCAATAAGAATTTGGAAATGTCGTTATTATAAATTGTATAGTGACTTATATTTTTATGAAAATAAGAGGATTTGTTTGCCTACTGGCTATAATGATGCTTTTTGCTTGCGGTGAGCGGGAGACGGGGATTAACGGACTGTCACGCTCTAAGGTCGATGCACTGAACAAGCAGTCGTTCAGGCTCCGCACTCAGGACAGCAAGCTCTCTGAGCAATACGGCAGGATGGCGTTGAAGTATATCTCCGACAGTCTGCCGGGGTATAACGACGGCAAACTCAGGGCGTGGAATAATATCGCTAACTCCTATCTTCACAGGGCAAAGCATGACTCGGTGATGATTTATATCGATTCGGTGCTTTCGTTTAAGGGCAAAGCCGCTAATTTGGAGGTGGAACAGACATTGGCTAAACTGCTGGAGGCACGATTGAGACAGAGAAAATGCGATATAGCCGGATCATATCAGATACTTTATGACGTGGAGAATTCCAAAATACTCGACAGGCGGGAGCAGTCAATGCTGTACAATCTTGCCAAAAGCGAGTTCTATATCACCACAACGACCCTCAACTACCACTATCGCAGTAAGTCGCAATATCAACAGGCAGAACTGCTCACAAAGATGGAGGAGCTTAGGAACGAACTATATTGTGACTATGCTGAGGATATGTCGTTCAACTACGCTATAGCATACGGTTACTATGCCCTTTGCTCAGACACAGTGAATCAGAAAGAATATCTTCGCAAATCCCTGCAGTACACATACGACAATCTACAACTTCTGGGCGACAGCTTGCGATTCAATACATACGAATTGGCGAATAACTACCAGATGTTGGGTTTTATGCTCTGGAGTCCCAATATTTCTTCGGAATCATGGGAGTATAATGAACCATTGCTCGAAGAGATTGGTCTCTTTGTCGGCGAAGCCTTTGGATTCGATGTGACGCAAAGTGACGACCCCGCATTTGCCTTTCTGAGTGAGGCAACGTCACTCTTTTTCCTGCATGACGACCCTTATCAACGGTTAGGAGCGGTAGTCGCCGCAGGCAGATACAGTATGGCACATGGAGATACTGTGACTGCCCGGTTGTATTTTAATGAGGCGTTGATTGACACCACTATGTTGGGTGTCGCTCCGAAATTCGAGGCGATGCTCTATGAGGGTTTCCTCACGTCGGGATGTGCCGAGAACACTGACGAGGTGGCGGAATGGACCCGCAAGGAACTGAAAATCCTCAACGAAATCAAGCAAAACGAGAAGGCGGATTTCCTCCTTCAGCTGGAACTGTCGCAGATAAGACGCAACAATATAGTCTTCCAGACATTCTCGCTGATATTGATATTGCTTGTTATCGCTCTGCTGGTGACATTATTCCTGTTGCGTCGACGCACCAAGGCGTTACAGCGGGAGACTATGCGTCTTCAGAACGCCAAGCAGCAGGATGTGGAGAGAATCGCCAATGTGGAGACCTGCCTGTCCGTGTTGAGGCATGACATAACTCCATTTGTGTCGTACCTGCAGAACGAGAATCTGCCAGAGGATTTGCGTCGCGACGTGACAGGACAGCTGTTGCGTACCTTTGAGAATATCAAGAGTTGGACAAATCTCTCCATCCCCAGCGGACTGCAGTTCAGATGCGGCAATGTGAGCTTGCAACAAGTCTTTGACGGAGTCGCCGCCAGTGTCAACAACTACAAGTCAGACCATGTGGAGTTGCGTTTTGATTCCACCGAATTGACGGTAAAAGGTGACATTCTGTTGCTAGAGATACTGTTGCGTAATCTGGTAAACAATGCCATACAACATACAGAGAAAGGCAGTGTGGTAGTCTCGGCAAACAGAGACACGGAGGATGGCCGTTTCGCAATAGTGTCGGTAAGAGATACAGGCGAGGGGATGTCGCAAGAGGAGCTGGACAATCTGTTTAGGGCCGACAAGAAGATAAAGAGGCAGTCACATCAGAATGGTTATGGGACGGGATTCGGACTCATTCTCTGCCGTTATATCATCAAAAAACATGACGACAACACTCAGAGAGGATGCCGTATATGGGCAGAGAGCAAAGAGGGTGAGGGAAGTTGCTTCTATTTCAGAATAGAGTCCTTGTAATTGTAGCCAGATAAGATATCAATCTCTTTTCAGGTAGTTGATGCTGTTTGGATCGATGATATGATATTGCAAGGCTTTGGCGATGCGTGCGCCTGATTTGTTTACAATGTTGAATTTGCGGGACAGCTCTTTCTGTTTCTCCTGAATGGACTTGTCGGTCTCGACCCATTTGGTGAGTTTTGTGGCTATCTCCTGAGCCGTGCATCCCGCCGCCTCGAGAAGCAGGATTTCCCGTTCCTCTTCGGAGATGGTCTCGTCAAGGGTGTCGTGTTTTTCTTGCTCGAAATAGAGTTCCGCCGCCTCTTTTATGGTCAGCATCACAGGATAGTTGAAATAGTATTTCTCACCACGCTCAAGACACGAGATGGCTCGCAGGATGTTCTCGATGGAGAATCCACCCGTGGCGTTCTTGCTCACAAAGGCGTTGGCACCCTTGTGAAGAGCCTCGAATACCACGCCACCAATCTCCTTGAGTCTGCGGGTGCGGTCGAATTCAGTCTGCAGAGGGTTGTCGAAACGTCCTGAGAGAATGATGATTTTGATGTCTTCGCCGAGGATGTTCTTGTATTGACGGCGTATGCGTTCGGTGATGAAAACTCCTCCTGTGGGTTCCCCTTGGAATTCCATGTCTACGAGAAGATAGTCGGGACGTTGCCTCTGGGGGTCGTTGAGGGCGGCAAATAGTTGGGGGCCGTTGGCGAAGGTGTCGAGGACCACTATTTCTTTCTGCTGGACATGACCGTCGTCGTCAATGCGACAATCCACCATCTCATGGCGGCTGTTCAGTTCATATTTTATGGCTTTGCGGATGATGGGTTCGTCGTCGACAATGGCAACGGTGATTACGTCGGGGTTTTCCATGTGATGATGATATGGGGTTGGTGGCGATGATTATCTTTTTCTCCGTCTGCTGTGCATTACCAGATAGATGATGAGGAAGGTCAGGATGAGCAAGTAGATACCGATGCGGAAACCTGTCATCTCGTCTCTGAATGCGAAGGCGGCGTTGAGCATTGAGAACAGATCCCAGATGGTAGAGCAGATGGTGATGATGGCAAGGAGGGTAAGCACACGGTTCATCTTGTCGTCGCTCTCCTTCTCATATACCGCTCCGGCCTGTGTTACCATGGAGTGCAGGAAGTCGGTGCTTTCTTTCAATTCGAGGCTGCGGTCGATGGCCCTGCCTATCTCTGTTGGCAGAAAATTGTATGAGAAGCGGTCGAAACAGTATCGGCGTTCAAATAGTAGGATGTCGGCCTCAAGTTGTTTGATGTCGCAGCCCTTGGCACGGAACAGGGAGTTGTAGTGGTAAAGGAACGATTGGCGGTATAGCATGTAGATATAAATCATGCCGAAATAGTCGTCAATCCAGATTTTCCGCCTGAAGTCGGGGAGGGGTGAGGAGAGCATAGTGAAGGTGTCGAACAGCGCCAAGGCGCTCCAGTCGGAGAAGATGGAGATATGTCCGGTCTCCATCACTCGGTTGTAGTAGCTGTCGTCGCCACTGGCGCCCTCTTCCAGGGGCATTAAACATCCTATGTTGTAAATCATCCTGCGAGTGTCGTCGCTTGGAGGAAGGGGTGAGTCAGTCTCAATGATTTGGAATATCTTCAGCTTGTTGCCGTTGTGGGTCAGACGTTGGTAATGCGCGGTTCCTTCTGCTTCGGTGTCAATAAGGTTGTAGACCGGAGTTATCGCCATGTCGATAAAGTCGCCAATCTTGTCGTGGTTGTAATGACAGATGTCACGCATCAGTTGCAGGGCTTCAGCCGTCTCCGAATAGTCGCACTCTGCCATCTGTATGCTTATTGAGAAGATGACTATGCCGAAAGGGGCAATCCAGAGTTGCAGATTGTCGACAGCCACTGTTGTCGTAGAGCCGTCACGAAGAGTGATTGTGGCATCCTTGCCCACCTTTTTTGAGAAAATCACCATGTGGTCGGGATAGACGCTCTTAGTGTGGCATCTTGTCGATACCGACTCCTTATCGGGATTGTGTAAGAAATCGACAAATTCTCCGTAATAGTAATTCTTGTTGATGGAAAGAGCGGCGCTGTCGGCGGTGGTTTGCTCCCATCCTTGGCTCTCTGCTTGCGATGCGAGAACTCTCCAGTTGTCGGAGATGAAATGACCACAAAGATATGCGGTGTTTCTTGCGATTTTCATGGCTGAGGGTAAATGACTTCAGGGTTGTGGGTGATACAACCGTTCTTTGTTTGAATGATATAACGTGGCAAAATGAATTAAATTATTTTATATATCAACAATTTTATGTATCTTTGCACTCTAAAAATTCCTGTGGAGTCTGACAATGATTACATTGGTAAATAGTTATGAAGAGTCTCAGAGTGAGGCCTTCCGTAGTTTGGTAGAGTCGTCGGCAGAGGGGCTTCCTTATACCTTGGCGCATCCCCTGAAGCAGCTCTACTCAACAATCGGGCAGGCTAACTATGCTAAAGCCAAAGATTACCTGCTGGAGTTGTTTGAGCTCTCGGCCCAGTATCTTTCTGTTGTGCTTCTGTCGTTGCTGCGTGAGCATGTCTCCGGCCAAGACTCTATCAATGCCAAAGAATTGTCAAGACTCGCCTCGGTGGCGCGCAAGATTGACACCAAACGCCCTCTCTCGTTCGGAGACTGGTGCAATGATATACTGCCTCCTCTCACCGAATCGCTTCTCAAACTTATCCCTCAGTCGCCATTGGCCGCTTCATTGTCCAGGAGAACCACTTCAAAACACAACCTCTTCGTAGGTGGGAAGAACGAGATTTCCATTGTCTATCTCCGCAACCATTACAAAGGACATGGCACCATGCTCACCGACGAGAAGTACCATGAGTTGTTGGTCGGCGCTGAGCCCAGACTTATGCAGCTCCTTGAGGCGTTGTCGCCTCTTTGGGGTTGCACCAATCTGCATCAAGATTCGCATTTCTGGGTAGAGGGTTCTCTTGGTGTATCCAAAATAGATCTGTTCCCGTTGGTTTTCGCCGACAGCCGTGACTATGTCTATCTTTTCCAGTCGCTCAACGACGAGAAGGCATACTATGTCTCAGCCAACGAACAGGCGGAAGCCCTGCTCACTGCTGATAACAATCCGTCTA
Organism: Bacteroidales bacterium UBA1223; assembly: GCA_002309155.1. GTDB lineage: Bacteria > Bacteroidota > Bacteroidia > Bacteroidales > P3 > Colimorpha. The sequence continues at coordinate 53,370 of DBXB01000025.1, forward strand.
TCGACGCTTTTTTCCAAGTCTTTGAACCCTCCTTCGATGTCGCCAAGCGACGTAACTGGACTGAGTGGACGTCGGTGCTCTCGACTGCCAGCAACCGATTTTTGCAAGGTGTTTACCGAGAGAAAAAATACAACCGTGAATTGTTCGTCGACAGGGGAGGATTGTCTACATTGCTGGGTGATTTCCTTGGCTCAGACGATACCTTCTTCCCGTTGCCGGGCGAGGCGGGTCAGGGAAAGACCAACCAGTTGTGCTTCTGGTGTGAACAGTTGCTTGCCGACAAGCAATATCTAAGCGACGGTTCGAAAGATGTGCGACCGGCGTCGGTATTGCTCTTCTCTGGCTCTGACGTGTCGGGGACCAACCTGGATGCATTCTTGCACGACATCCTCAATGTCTCTGGACGAAAAAGTCTCTCCAAGGTACTTGAAGAGATGCACCAGGCGGCAGAGGAAGCCCACTCTCAGTTGCTGATAATGGTAGATGCTCTCAATGAGTGTGAGAATTACAAGTTGGTTGCCGAAGATGGTATGGGCGGGAATAAGAGCGAGGCGGCCGCTGTCGCGTTGTTCAAAGACATGATCGCTGTTTTCGCAGGTCAGAGCTTTCCCTGCTTCAAGATTCTCTTTACCTGTCGCAACTATACGTGGAAACAACTTCTGCAACCCGAAATATCGTTGTTCGTAAAGAGCAATCCTCAGTGCGCCGTTAGTCTTTTTACTCCTGATGAAAACGGCAATGCAGTGGTGCGGGGCTTCACCGACGACGAACTCCGTGATGCTTATGCCATATATAGCGATGTGTATAGCATACATACCCCTTTCAGTCAGGTCGCCCGTTCTCTGGCTTTGAGACTCAAAGATCCGTTGGTGTTGAAGATCGCTTGCACCAATTATCTTGGTGCCACGTTGCCAGAAACCACAGGATGTCTCACTTCGCTGGCATTGTGGGATGGCCTTTATGCCAATATTCGCAACGCTTATGCTGGAAGCAAACAGATAGAGATTCTAGATGCTGTTAGTGACGCTATACTGAAGAATTACCTTGACGGAAAATCATCCAACAGTGTCAATATTTCAGAGTTGAGGTTGGCGTTCGACGACGAGAGCCATCCGATGCACAGGCTGTCCAGACTGGTGTATGTGCGGAAAAACGGCGATACGTCCAAGTTCTCCATCTCCGTGGCTTTTGCCGAGCTGGTTAACCGACCTGAACGTCCGGTGCTCCGCTACACACAAGACGACAGAATACAGTTTGTCTATGAACGTTTTCTGGAGTATATGCTCTCCAGACTCTTGCTGGAGCGTTTCGGTGCTGCGGTGGATGACGTGACTGTGGCTTCGTTCATGAAAGAGGTAAACTCCGACGAGGTGATGCTGGGCGCTATGCGGAACGTCCTCATAAAGTTATATGCCGATTCAGGTGACAGCGGTCTGCTGGTCTCCTTGATTGCCAGACATAGTGAGGATTTCCTGATGATGACACTCCTGACGGATGTGATGAATGTGTTGGTGCGAGAGAATTACGAGGAGGAACTGTTTTCTATTGAAGAAGCATTGTCTGAGCAGACAGGCATAGACGATTTCGATGAGAAGGTTATCGGCGAGTTCAACAGTCTATCTAAGAAAATAGATACCAACCAGGCGACATCAGAGATAATCTCCAGGTTCAACCAACTGCATGCCCACCTGAAGCCCATGCTGAATCTGCGTACCATGGCAATACAGACTCTGTTGGGCGGAATATTTCTTACCGACTGGTTCAACGAGGATTTGTATCATAAAGACCCGTTCAGTCTCCTTTGGACTTTGACCGACGATCCTTTGGTGGAGGTCAAAGACGCTGTCTGCTTGCAGTCTTACTATGTGTCATATCAGCATTACACATTAGGAGGCACACCTATCGATAGAAATCTGTCGGAGTATATTGCCTCACGTATGTACGACTGGCTCGATTCGCATTCGGTGGTTACCATGATTGCCAGTGGAAGGAAACGACGCCGGATGGTTACATTTCTCGAGACCGCGACACGTCTGCTGGTGATGCAGATTATCGATGTCATGTTGTCTGAGGACTCTTCTCAGCAGTATCGTATTCCCTTGATGCTTGACCGTCTGCGTAGCACTGTGCGGCATTTGACGCTGAACCACACCCTCGTGAGACTGGTTCTTCCTGCATTGAATATTGTTATGCGCCGTCAGCTTACCTTCCAGAAGGATTATGTCAACAACGCCATTGAGTACCAGCGTTTCTGGACGGCATTGCCACAGCGGACATCTGCCAATGGTGAATGGTCAAAGTCCGATTTGCCGGAAATCATGCGGTATATCTTTCAGTATTCGAGATATTACTCGCAGGGAAAATCGGAGGAGGCTCCCGATTTCAAATCAGCCATCGACCGCATCTGGGCAGCATACCAGACCGGCGACAGTCTCTCGTATTTCGTCATAGAACGTCTCATTGTCATCAATGGTGTATGCTCATGGGAGTCGATACGTCCTCTGATGCAAAGACTCGACGACGGGAGTCTGTCCAAGACCCGATGGTGGGACTACACCCAGATGTCGATAATTTACGACCTTTACCAGCTGGGCATGAAGATGCCCCAGATGCCTGACGAGCTGATGGAGATGTTTGGACGTTGGTGTGTCGACTGGACCCGCAGATTGAGAGGACTCTTCGTCGCTCCCAACAGTGCCATAGCTAACCCTCGCCAGAAATACAAACGTAATGTGATGACCTGGTATGCCATGGTATATGCATACCGAAATGGCGATGTGCGTCGAGAACCCTACAAGTCGGTGCCTCTTTTCTATCAACTCCTTGACGAGGCTGTCGACAACCGTGATGGCGAACTGTTGGTCCATTTGGTGGAGAATATCTCTGAGCTTGTCGCAGACTCGGGCTATGTACAAACCGCCTTGGATCTGCTCTCACATCTTATGCATCGTATCGACAACGAGTCGATGCTCGTCGATATGTCTCTTCAGGAAACCTTGCCTTCCCAGCTGGCACTCCTGCTCAGCACTGCGAAGTCGTATGCCCCCGATGCGGTAAACGCTTTTATCGCCAATGAGATGATTCACCTGCCATTCCCGGGAGTGGAGAAATACCGTGACGAGATACTTAATTACACTCCTTGCGGAGAGAAACTCTCTGACGTGCTGACACACAGGTTCGGTAATTTCATCATCTTCGGACTTATCCATCAGGAGGAGATCGACAGATTCTGCTACGATGTGTCACAGCAACTCGACAAGACCAAAGACTTCACGCAGTGGTTTGCCATCGTTGTGCGTATGCTGCTACGTGATTTGTTGAAGATAAACATAAAAGTATCGTGAAAATAATTTCTAATCTAAACAGTATTAAACATCTACACTTATCTCTAACCATTATTACCCTGCTCTCCGTTATGACACTCTCATGCTCTTCTTCCGCACATGAAACATCACCATCACGCAAGCCTCTCATTGTGGCTCATCGTGGCGGTGCTGATCTTGGCATGGAGAATAGCCTGTCGTGTATAGAAAAGGGTATTGCCACCGGTGCCGATATGGTGGAGATTGACGTGCATCTCACCAGTGACGGACAGGTAGTGGTATGTCACGACCCAACTATTGACCGTACAACTAACGGAGAGGGGAAGATAGAAGAAATGACCCTGAGTCAGATACGTTCATATCGACTGGTCGACAAGAACGGCGCCCCTTCTGACGAGACAATCCCTACTCTTCAGGAGGTACTCCAGTTGATCCATGGTCGCTGCGGTCTGCTGCTGGAGATAAAGAAGAAAAAGGATCAGTATGTGGGTATAGAGCGGAAAGTGGTCGACTTACTGGAGGAATACGACATGATGTCACATACGGTAATTCAATCCTTCAACGATCCGGTGCTTGAGGAAATCCATCGCCTCAAACCTGACATCAGGATAGAACGGTTGAGTTTCGTGCCTCCCCGGAATCTTGACAAATATCCAGATGTGGCATCATTCAACACCTGTTCATGGTTCACCAGGAAAGCCTTTGTCAACCGTGCGCATCGTCATGGTAAAGAGGTGAAGATATGGACTGTCAATAAATTGGGGAGGGCTTCGCGCCTTCCAGCTGATGGCTTTATCACCAATAACCCAGAGCTCTTCAAGTCCAGATAAATATTGTCTAGCTTCAAAGACTGAAACTATTATCAATATCTAACGTATCAAATAATTAACAAAATCCTTCTCCCATGCGTTACGAAGTTGATTTCCTTGTTATCGGTTCCGGAATCGCCGGACTCAGTTTCGCCCTCAAAGTAGCTCCTTACGGCAAAGTGTGCATCCTTTCCAAAGGGGAAGCCTCCGAAGGATCCACCAAATACGCCCAAGGCGGCATCGCCGCTGTGATGTACGACACCGACAGCTTTGACAAACACATAGCCGACACCCTCGTTGCAGGCGACGGTATCTGTGACCGCGAAGTGGTCGAAATGACCATCCGCGAAGCACCAGAACGCATCAAGGAACTGGTGCAATACGGCGTCAACTTCGACAAAGGAAGCGGAGGCCGTTTCGACCTCCACCGCGAAGGAGGCCACTCGGAGTTCCGCATCCTTCACCACAAGGACAACACCGGAGCTGAAATCGAACGCGGACTGCTGCAAGCCATCCACGACCACCCCAATATCGAACTCAAGGAACACCAATTCGCCATCGACCTCATCACCCAGCACCATCTGGGTCAGCGGGTTACCAAACACACACCCGATATCGACTGCTACGGCGTCTATGCCCTCAACTGCAAGACCAACGAAATCGACACCTACCTCTCCAAAATGACCCTCCTCGCCACCGGCGGCATGGGCAACGTCTACACTACCACCACCACGCCGCTCATCTCCACCGGCGACGGCGTAGCCATGGTACACCGTGCCCGTGGTGTACTGAAAGACTTGGAATTCATGCAGTTCCATCCTACAAGCCTTTACAATCCCGCCGAAAAACCGGCATTCCTCATCACCGAGGCCATGCGCGGCGCAGGGGCCATCCTCAAAGACCGCAACGGCAAGGAATTCATGCAGAAGTACGACAAGCGCTTATCGCTTGCACCGCGCGATATCGTGGCACGCGCCATCGACAACGAGATGAAACTGGCGGGCGTGGAATACCTGTATCTCGATGCTCGCGGCATCGGCAAGAACGAGCTTATCAACGGTTTCCCCACCATCTACGCCAAATGTCTGGAACTGGGCATCAATATCACCAAGGAGATGATTCCTGTCCGGCCCGCCGCCCACTACCAGTGCGGTGGCGTCAAAGTCGACAAACGCGGCCAGTCGAGCATCCACCATCTCTATGCCGCGGGCGAGTGCTCCTGTACCGGATTGCACGGTGGCAACCGCCTGGCCAGCAACTCACTGCTCGAAGCTGTCGTCTACGCCCACAACGCCGCCATGGACGCCATCGAGAAGGTCAACACCACCCACCTCTGCCAGAAGGTGCCCGACTGGAACGCCGAAGGCATGGTGCTCAACGAGGAGATGGTGCTCATCACCCAGACCAAGAAAGAGCTGCAGGAAATCATGACCAACTATGTCGGCATCGTGCGCAGCGACTTGCGTCTGCGGAGGGCATTCGACCGACTGAACCTGATTTTCCGCGAAACCGAGGAGCTCTACAACCGCAGCGTACTCACCGAGGAGCTCTCCGAACTGCGCAACCTCATAGCCTGTGCCTATCTGATTATCAAACAGGCTATGGCCCGTCGCGAAAACGTCGGACTACATTACTCCATCGACCTTGTAGTCAACAAATAGAAACAACTATTTTCATTTCTGTGTAAATTCTATTCTTGTTTTGTTACCTATTGTCCGAGAAACAATGAAATCAATCATGAAAACAAGAATAGCGATAATGACCTTACTGCTTTTCTGTGTTGGCAGTACAAATGTCGTTGCTCAAACCACAGACACCGCCTCGTCGGTCGACACGGTCTATATTCCTGCCGACCTGCCTGACTGCATGAGGACGCTCGACGCAATACTGTCTGACACTACAAAAAATCAGATTTTCAATACTACCAGAGCTGATTTCGGTGGACTTGCTCATTTCTCTCTCGGCTTGTGGATACGCAACAACTGGGGTCTTTGGAGAGGCTCACAGCTTCAGACCTATTTCCTCGACAACGGCATACGCCACCCCGATGACATGTCGGGTCTTATCCTCGACTGCTATTGGCAACACCTGCATGGTCACTCACCAAACTACCGGCGTCTTCTGCGAAAGGAAAGCCGCGCCGAACAGAAATGGATACGTAAAATACAAGAATCCGAACGCCAAGAGAGTCTCAAATACCAGGAATGGGGATTTCTGGAAAACTATGAACAACCTTTCGACGACTCGACACGTACAATTGAAAGCAGCACTGCCCCGCTAAACCTTCCGCTGAAAGACAATGTGACAGGTGCCGAAGTGCGATTACGCCTTACCAGGGAAGACACTATCGGCCATACGGAAACCGACTGTCTGAAACACAATATTCATCGCGAGGCACACTGGACTCCACGACCCGACCAGCATGTCCGCCGCATTGTCCAAGGGGTATATGGACGTGAACCCTACGGACCTGTAAAACAGATTACAATAACAGAAAGCAAGGGGTATATCAGTCAATTGGATTTCAATCCTGACGGAACATTGGCACGCTATCTCTCCAAAGGAAAGAAAAAAACATGCAGTGAGTTTGTTTACGACGACAAAAAGCTTTCCGCCGTCAAACATCTTGTCAACGACACTCTTAGAAAAGTCGCTAGCTACAGCTATTTTGGCCACGGGCACTGCCATGTGACAATCGTCAAATACCTATCGGACAACGGCACCGACACGACGTTTTACGACTATTGGTTCTCCGCGGAAGGCCAGCCCCTGCGACTCTGCGGCGAAAACGACTACCTGTTTCAATACGACAGCACGGGAAGGTTGGTGAACGAACTGTCGTATCAGGAGGGGCGTCTTTCAAACTGGCTATCCTATGTCTATGACGACAGTCAGAATGTATATTATGAAATAAACAAGAATGTCTTCGAATCAATTGTTTATGCAGTTGTCCGCAATCCTATGGGTGATGTGTTAGGCGAGTGCTTCATTGAGAGACTCGACATTTTCGACCACGAAAAGACAGCCTATTCGTACAGCTACGACAAATACGGCAACTGGACAAAGTCCTATATATTGGGAAAGCTGGATGAAAAATGCAAGATAAAATACTACCGGAAATCCCAGTACAAATCCCCCTCTTATCCTTCCTCACAGGCAGGTGTATTCCCTAAACCGGGAGCTTGGATACTCCTACACTTCGACGACATCTGGTAGTCCTGACTGATTACCTCAACGCTCCAGTGCCGCAGCCATGCGGTCAAGCGCCTCGAGCAGCATAGAGCGCGGACAGCCGATATTCATGCGGAACCAGCCTTCGTAATCGGTACCGCCGAAGGTGGTGCCGTCGTTCAGCGCCAACCGTGCTTTGTTGACCAGCAAATCAGCCAATTCTTTGTGCGACCTACCATAGGCCGACAAATCCAGCCATGCCAGATAGGAGGCTTCGGGGAGCACTGCCTGAACCCGCGGTAGCCGCTGTGCCAGAAAGTCTCGCAGGCAGTCGACATTCGACTGCAGATAGTCGAGCATCTGCAACCGCCATTCCTCGCCATTGGCAAAAGCCGCCTCGGCGCCGACAAAAGCAAAGATGTTGCCACCGGCGACACCCATAGCATCCAGCCAACCAAAGAAACGGTCCCTCAATACAGGATCGGCTATATAGCAGGTGGAACTGCCTAATCCGGCGATATTGAAAGTCTTGCTTGGTGCCATGAATGTCAGACTATTGGTTTTTGCATTCTGGCATACGGTGCTGTAACTGACGTGGTTGTGTCCAGGCAGGGTCAGGTCGGCGTGAATCTCATCAGAGATGACAATTACTCCGTACTTGTGACAGATGTCTGCCACTCTTGTAAGAACTTCCTTGCCCCAGACGGTTCCAGCAGGGTTGTGAGGATTTGAGAGGATAAGCATCTTGCAGTCACCTGCAAGTCGTTCAAAATTGTCGAAATCAATGACGAACCGTCCTTCTTCAATCTTCAGTGGACTGCATACAACCTCGCGTTGGCAGGCTTTGGGAAGGTTGAGGAAGGGGGGATAGACAGGAGTCGTCACCAGTATCTTGTCACCGGGCATCGTCAGACTAAGCAGAGCGTATGCAATTCCCGCCACGATGCCGGGAATGAAATGAATCTCTTTAGATGAGGCACAGATGCCATAATGACTTTCAAGCCAATCGAGTACAGATTTCTGATAGCTCTCAGGGGCGATGCCATATCCGAGGACTTCGTGATTGCAACGTTCTTTTATGGCGTCGAGAACAAAGTCGGGGGATCGAAAATCCATGTCGGCAACCCACATGGGCAGAAGGTCTTCACGTCCGTAAAAATGAGTCAGGGCATCGTATTTGACACAGTCAGTGCCGTGTCTTTCTATTGCTTCGTCAAAATTGTACTGTTTCTTCATTGTTGTCATTATTGAGAGATTGCTCCCTAATAACTGTAATGACAGATAATTATTGTGTTATTAATGGTTTGAAAATGATAAATCTAGTGGTCGAATCGTTATGGTCGGCGACATGTGGGAAGAAAAAATAATGCGTTTTATGAAATAAAACAAAAATAATCTGTATCTTTGCATACTTGTTATGACTGATTGTTTGGGAATACAGTTTGCTGTTTCCCTTAGAGTTAGTATGCATCTTATTAAAAACATATAAATACTATTTATTATGTCAATTTTATCAACATTATTGGAAATGACTGCTGAAGCAGCGAAATTCATTGGAGTACTTGGTGCTGGTATCGGTGCCGGTCTGGCAGCTATCGGTGCCGGTCTGGGTATCGGTAAGATTGGTCAGGGTGCCATGGAGGGTATAGCCCGTCAGCCCGAGGCCGCAGGAACCATTCGTACTACTATGATTATCGCAGCGGCTCTTGTCGAAGGTGTCGCCTTCTTCGCTGTGGTTATCTGTCTGCTTGCAGTCCTTTAAAATGTTCGGTTTGATGCCTGAGGCGATGGGCCAAAGGCATCAAACCTTTTCTAAGATTACGTAGAAACTAATCAATACCTAATATGAACAATCCGTTAGTTAGTCCTGGCCTGGGTGTTATTTTCTGGATGATCGTCGCTTTCGGCATCTTGGCATTTATCCTCATGAAATGGGGATGGCCGGTGATTTTGAAATCGCTCGATGAGAGGGAGAAAGCTATAAGCGACTCGCTTGAGGCCGCCGACAAGATGAAGAAGGAGATGGAAAACCTTCAGGTGAAGAATGAAGAGCTTTTGAAAGAGGCAAAAGTGCAGCGTGACGAGATACTGCGTAATGCCCGTCTTGCAGGTGAGCAGATTGTCGAGGATGCGCGTGCCAAGGCGACTGTCGAGGCTGACAGAATTGTAGAAAATGCCAGAGAGAATATCAACTATGAGAAACTCAAGGCAATGCACGACCTCAAGAACCAGATAGCCAATCTCTCGATAGAAATTGCCGAGAAACTTATCAAGAGCGAGCTTGAGGACAAGCAGAAAGCTACGGAGTTTGTTGCCAAAGAGTTGGAAGACGCACAGTTCTAACCAAGATTATTCGACGTGGAAGACTACAGAATAAATATCAATTACGCCAAGGCTCTTTTTATGGTCGCCACCGACGAGAACCAACTCGACGCAGTGAATGACGATATGCGGTTGGTGCATTCGGTATGTGCCGACAATCACATATTGAATGTGGTTTTTGCCAATCCTTTCATTCAGGAAGGGAAGAAGATTGCTATATTGAAAGATATTTTTGATGATAAGATATCGAAAATCAGTATGCTGTTTATCTCTTTTGTGGTGAAGAAACGCCGCACCGTGAATCTGAAGGGCATCTCCAATGCTTTTGTGGAACTGTATCGTAAAGAGAAAAACGTTGTTCTCTCTCATCTGGTAACCGCCACAGAGGTCGACGAGTCTGCCCGTCGGTCGGTGATTGATAAAATTGCTGAATATACTGGTAAGGTCGTTGAGTTAGAGTCGGAAGTGAATCCGGAAATCCTTGGTGGTTTTGGAATAACATTCGACAATAATATGTATGATGACAGTATCAGCACAGCCATCAACAAACTGAGAAAAGAGTTTAGCAAGAATGTGTATGAGAGTAAACTGTAACGAATTAATAATATCCCTAACTATATATCCCCTTTAACCTTTATAATCCCTAATTTATGTCAGAGATAAAACCTGCCGAAGTATCGGCGATATTAAAGAAACAACTTGCTGAAGTAGACCTCGATGTGGCGTTGGAAGAAATCGGCACCGTACTTACCGTCGGTGACGGCATCGCCCGCGTTTATGGTCTTAACAATGCCCAGTCGGGTGAGTTGGTGGAATTCGCAACCGGGGAACAAGGTATTGTCCAGAACTTGGAGGAGGATAATGTGGGTATAGTCATGCTGGCAGAGTCCAACACCATCAATGAGGGCGACACCGTGAAACGTACCAAACGTATCGCTTCGGTAAAAGTCGGTGAGAAACTTGTGGGTAGAGTCATCAACACCATTGGTGAGCCTATTGATGGCAAAGGTCCTATTGAGGGAGAGTTGTATGATATGCCAATCGAACGTAAAGCCCCTGGCGTTATATTCCGTCAGCCTGTCGAGCAGCCGCTCCAGACTGGTATCAAGGCTATAGACTCGATGATACCCATTGGAAGAGGCCAGCGTGAGCTTATTATCGGCGACCGTCAGACGGGTAAGACAGCCATTGCTATAGACACTATCATCAACCAGAAGAATTTCTACGATGCCGGCGACCCTGTATACTGTATCTATGTCGCCTGCGGACAGAAAGGCTCGACTGTTGCCAACTTGGTAAAGAACCTGGAGGAGAAGGGCGCCATGGATTATACCATTGTCGTTGCCGCCACAGCATCCGACCCCGCCGCTATGCAGTTCTACGCTCCCTTTGCCGGAGCCGCTATTGGCGAGTATTTCCGTGACACAGGTCGCAACGCGCTTGTCATTTACGACGACCTCAGCAAGCAGGCTGTAGCTTATCGTGAAGTCTCACTTCTGCTCCGTCGCCCGCCCGGACGTGAGGCTTATCCCGGAGATGTCTTCTATCTCCATTCGCGTCTGCTTGAACGTGCCGCCCGCATTATCCAAAGCGACGAGATAGCAAGTCAGATGAACGACCTTCCGGTGGCTTTGAAAGACAAGGTGAAAGGTGGTGGTTCACTCACTGCGTTGCCTATCATCGAGACTCAAGCCGGTGACGTGTCGGCGTATATCCCGACAAACGTTATCTCCATCACCGATGGACAGATATTCCTTGAGACAAACCTCTTCAACTCTGGAGTACGTCCCGCCATCAATGTCGGTATCTCGGTCTCTCGAGTGGGTGGTAAGGCTCAGATTAAGTCCATGAAGAAGATTGCCGGTACACTTAAACTCGACCAGGCTCAGTATCGTGAACTTGAGGCTTTCTCCAAATTCGGCAGTGACCTTGACGCCGCTACCAAGGCGGTGCTTGACAAGGGTGTGCGAAATGTGGAGATATTGAAACAACCTCAGTATACCCCTATGCCTGTTGAAGAGCAGGTCGCCATCATCTTCTGCGGTACCAATGGTCTGATCCAGAAAGTTCCCGTGGATAAGGTTCATAATTTCGAAACAGAGTACCTCTTCTATCTACGCCAGAATCACTCCCAACTGTTGTCCAACCTTAAGAGTGGAAAGCTTCTCGACGAGGATTTGGCAACCATGCGTAAAGTCGCGGCGGATTTGAGCGCCAAGTATTCTAAATAGTTCTTGAATTTCGAAGTTCATTATTGATGAATTCTTAATCGTAACTCAATGGCCAATTTAAAGGAAGTTCGAACCCGCATTGCCTCGGTGAGCAGCACTCAGCAAATCACCTCTGCCATGAAGATGGTATCTGCCGCCAAATTCCGCAGGGCACAGATAGCCATTCTCGGAATGCGTCCTTACGCTTCTCAGCTGAATGAGATAATGAGTGATATCGATGTCGAGGACGGCGTGATGACCCCATATCATGAAACGCGACAGCCCGATAAAGTGTTGTTAGTGGTCGTGACTTCAAACAAAGGTCTTTGCGGTGCATTTAACTCCAACGTCATCAAGCAAGCGTCAGCTCGCCTTGAGTATTATAGAACCTCGGGATGTGAGAGCGTGCGTTTGATTACCATCGGAAAGCGTGGAACAGAGTTTTTCTCCAAGCAGAAAGATCTGGTTCTAAAATCGTATGACGCCATTCTCGATGCACCTGCATTTGATGAAGTGTCGGCTATATGCGAGAGTCTTATGTCTTCATTCTGCGACAAGGAGTATGACCGTATAGAGCTGGTGTATAACCAATTCAAAAACTCGCTCACACAAATCCTCTCTACCGAGCAGTTCTTGCCTATAGTGACTAAATCGTCAAACTCTGCGTCAACTGCCAAGACCCGTCATGACTATATCTACGAGCCCGACAAGGTGACAATCCTCAAGGAGATGGTGCCTATGACGTTGCGGTCTCAGTTCTACCGAGTCATACTCGATTCGTTGGCGGCAGAGCATGGCGCCCGTATGACAGCTATGCAGAAGGCTACGGATAATGCAACGGAGTTGCTTAAGGATTTGAAATTGAGCTATAACAAAGCGCGTCAGGCGGCTATCACCAACGAGATTATCGAGATAGTTAGTGGCTCTGAGGCATTGAAAGGATAATTGTATTTTATTGATAATATGGATAAAAAACAGAATTACACAATTCCAATCATCGTGATGATTTTCATCTTCGCGATGATTTCTTTTGTTACCAATATGGCCGCTCCATTCGGCAATATCTGGAAGAACAGTTATGAGTGGTCCGGTATGCTTGGCAATATGATGAATTTCCTGGCTTACCTTATTATGGGTATTCCCGCCGGAAAGCTGTTGTCGAAGATTGGTTACAAGAAAACTGCACTGATAGCCATGGGTATTGGATTTGCCGGTGTGCTTATCCAATATTTGTCCAGCCTGTGGGGGGCTAATGTTGACACCTTCACTGTTGGAGGACAGCCGGTCAAGCTCAATTTCTTGATTTATCTTACGGGGGCTTTTGTTTGTGGATTCTGTGTCTGCATGCTTAACACTGTCGTTAACCCCATGCTTAACCTGCTGGGTGGTGGCGGCAACCGTGGCAACCAGCTTATTCAGACAGGAGGAACGCTGAATTCCCTTACAGGAACTCTGACTCCCTTGCTGGTCGGCGCACTGATCGGACAGGTCACTGACCGTACCTCGATGAGCGACGTGTCCCCGTTGCTGTTCATCGCTATGGGTGTGTTTGCCATCGCTTTCCTGATTATCTTTTTTGTGAATATCCCCGAACCAAATCTTGGCCGTAACAGTAATGTGTCGGGAGAGAAGAGCAAATACAGCGCATGGAGTTTCCGCCATCTGGTTCTCGGTGTTGTGGCTATTTTCTTCTATGTTGGCATAGAGGTTGGTATTCCCGGCGAATTGAATTTCTATCTTACCGACGATCCTCTCTGTGGTGCCGCCATAGGTGGAGCTGTCGCAGCCATGTATTGGTTGCTCATGATGGTCGGCCGTGCCGCTAGTACGGCAATAAGTGGCAAGGTCTCAACCCGTGCCCAGCTGATAACAGTATCGGTGACAGCCATAGTCTTTGTCCTTGTCGCCATCATACTTCCGAGCGATATCAGAGTCTCGATGCCCGGTTACAGTGTCGCCGATGGATTCTCGATGTTCCAGGTGCCTCTGAGCGCACTATTCCTTGTCCTCTGCGGACTCTGCACCTCATTGATGTGGGGCGGTATTTTCAACCTCTCTGTCGAAGGATTGGGTAAATACACTGAGCAGGCGTCAGGAATATTTATGATGATGGTCGTCGGTGGTGGCGTGATGCCTCTTATTCAGAATGCAATAGGCAAGAGCGTCGGATATATCGCAAGCTATTGGCTTGTGGTTGCCATGCTCGTCTATATACTATTTTATGCTCTGGTGGGATCCAAGAATGTCAATAAAGATATCCCTACAGAGTAATTATTAACACAGGGGTCCTTGCTAAACCCCCTTTAACAAAACAAGAAATGAGTAACCGTAAGTTACAGGTCAGTTACCTGTTTTTAGTCCTTGTCGCACTTTTCTGTGTGTGTCTGGTGGCATCCAACCTCTTCGCCGCCAAGCCTTTTACCTTCGGACACCTTTCCTTTACAGGTGCCATACTTATTTTCCCATTGAGCTACATCATCAATGATGTGGTTGCCGAGGTGTGGGGATTCCGAAAAGCCAGGGCGCTTATATGGCTTGCCTTTGGATTGAATTTCTTCTTTGTGATTGCAGGCTTCATTGTGGATATTATTCCTGGGGCTCCATGGTGGGAAGAGACTGCGTCGAGTGGATTCCATGCTGTCTTTGGACTTGCTCCCCGTGTTGCGGGAGCGTCGTTTCTGGCTTTCATCGTCGGTTCATATGTCAATGCTATGGTCATTTCGAAGATGAAGGTGCGTCAGAAGGGGCGTTTCTTTGTCGTAAGAGCGGTGGTCAGCAGCCTCTTTGGGGAGCTGTGCGATTCGATGATATTCTTCCCGATAGCACTGGCCGGAGTTGTTATCCCTTGGAGTCAGATGCCTACATTTGTCCTGTGGCAGGTGTTGCTGAAGACTGCGTATGAAATAGTTATCCTCCCGATAACAGTCCGTGTTGTGAGATGGGTGAAGAAATATGAGGGCGTTGATGTTTATGACGTTAATATAAAGTATACGCTCTGGCCTGAAAGAATGAAAAGCCAAAACAACTAAAACGTACCATGAATAGACAGTCAGATAATTTGCAGGCTCTGGGCAATCGGAGCGAATATTCAACAGATTACAATCCCAAGGTCCTCGAAACATTTGAGAATCTTCATCAGGAAAATGATTATTGGGTCGAGTTCCTCTGTCCGGAATTCACCACGCTGTGCCCTATCACAGGTCAGCCTGATTTTGCCGAGATAGTGATACGATATATACCGGATAAGAGAATGGTGGAGAGCAAGAGCCTGAAACTCTATCTTTTCTCATTCCGTAATCATGGTGATTTCCATGAGGATTGTGTCAATATCATCATGAAAGATTTGATCAAGCTTATGGACCCTCGTTATATCGAAGTCTTAGGACGTTTCGTTCCCCGTGGTGGTATAGCCATTCATCCCTATGCCAACTATGGTCGTCCGGGTACAAAGTATGAGGAGATGGCATTGCACCGCATGTCAAACTACAAGCTTTAGGAAGAATTAGAATCCTCAGACAAACAATTCTTTGATGACGAAGATTATGGCGAAGACGCCATAGGCGAGCTTCAATCCTGTGCCTGTAAGGAACCCCAGGAAGGCTCCCCATGCCGCGCGGAGGGCATCCTGACGTTGTTTCCCTGAAATAAGTTCACCGACAAGAGCACCGATAAAGGGCCAGAAGATAACTCCGATGAGTCCTTGAGGGCCGAAGGGTAGTCCAATGATGGAGATGACGAGGCCGATATTGCAGCCCCAAACTCCATATTTGCTGCCTCCGTGTCGCTTGGTGCTCCAAGAGGGTACCACATAGTCGAGTATAGTGATGACTATGGCGGCGATGGCAGTGCCAATAAGAAAACCAGTACTGAACTGAGCCGCGTCGCTCAGGTGAATAAGCAATAGGGCCAGCCAGCTGAACGGAGGTCCTGGTAGTCCCGGAATTATCGACCCCAATATGCCGACCAGAGCGGCCAAGACAGCAAGTATGATGATGACGGTATTCATGCTAGAGGTTGGTTTGTTATAGAAACTTGATTGTGCTTCTTTTATTGTGAAGTGCCGATTATTTCCTCTTTGGGAGTATCGGTGTCATACACCTCTGCTCGGAACCGATTGGGCTGTCCATAACCTTGTATATATAAAAATGGGGCGTCAGTATGACGCCCCTGGAACAGTTGCTTTGGGATATACACATTAATAGAGCCTGTTCCGCTGCTTTCTTCTGTTCTTGATGTGTATATTGCTAAAAAAGTGAATATGAGTTTCTATGGTTGTTTTATTGGTTTAATGGTTTATCAACTGAGTAATTCCATGATATTTCTCGCATCACTCTTCTTGAACCCTTGGGCTCTGATAGTTCGTCCGCCGGTGGTCTCTATCACGATGTCGGCGAAGAGGAGCCCCGAGCCGATATGCACGCTGGCAATATTGGCTCGAGTAACTACAGACTTCCGGTAACCAATAAGTGTCCCTTTGTAATAGATTACCTGAAAGTCGTCTATTTCCAGTCTGTCGGGAAAGATGGAATTGTCGTTACCTGATATTCTGCTAGCTACAAAAGCGTTCATGTTATGAGAGTTTAGAGATTTCTATGGAATAATAGATTAGTTTTGCGAGATGAATGATAAAGGCTATTGCGGCAGTGAGAAGGCCTAGAGTGAAGAATGAGAACAACTTTAGTACGAATCCTATACCTTCATGTTCCATAAATGAAGTGCCTTCGAAGATGTTTGTCATCCAGAGGGGTCTCACACTTTCCATGATGAGGACAGCCAGCCCTAATGTGCAGACCACTATTAGGGATGACTTCCTCTTCTCGCGTAGTTCGTCAACGTAGCTCATATTACCAGTCGATTTTCTTTCCGAGATTACCTTGGCAGAACTGAATGGCCAAAGCTACGTCTGTGCAGTCTGACAGGATATGCAGGATGTAGTGACCGTCATAATAACCGGTTTCGTAGGCTGCTAATCCGCCACAATTTTGATAAATCTGATCTGCTGCTTTTTCCCTGTCTTCATAGGTCGGGAAGCTCCATGTTGATACTTTCATGATTGTTTGGTATTAAATGGTTGATAATTAGGTGAATTAAAGATTTCTGTATTTGAATGCGTTATGGTTTTAATGTTTGGGATGGTGATGTTGGGTTAGTTGATGCTCTCTTATTTCAGTCCGAGAGTGAATTCTGCGACTACTTTCGAGCGTCGGACGCTGTAAATTGCAAGGGAGTCGCCCTCATTAACCGGCACGGGGGTTCGGGCAATGGCAGTACCGTTAATCATGAATTGGTTGGCTGATCCATCAGGGATGCTTAGTGACAGTCCACCGTCCTCGGATGAGACTTGGAGTACGTTCTCATCGTGGGATATGTAACGGTATATCTGATTGCCCATATCGTCGAGAATCTCCGGGAAGCAAATCTTGAAGAGACGGCGGTTGGCAGCAGTTCCGTTGGGAATAATCATCTGTTTGTCGCCGTGCTTCAGAATTACCAGTGTCAGTTTTGACACCGATTTGCCATTGAGGGTGGAGAGTATAGTGTCGAGAGAGGGGCGATTCTTGGGCGAGGGGTCGAGGCACTTAACTATCATATCGTTGACGGCAGGGGTGACGTCTTCGGGATTCAGATCTATGGGTTCTTTGTATTGCTTTCGTTCCACCCATTTTGACCATTTGTCGAACGTTCCGTCAAAAAGGTGTTGATAGGGGTTGGCGCCGGTCAGTAGAATGGTTAGGACTATTCCCAGGGTGAAGATGTCAGATTGTTCGCTGATTTTGTCATCAGGACAGCGGTAGCCGTCAGTACCGATGCTGGCTTTCACGGCCTTACCGTCGGGAACTGACCAGTCGAAGTCGGTGAGGACAATCTTCACGGGAGCATCAGAGACTACCATAACCTGTTCGGGTTTCAGGTCGTGGTGGATGATGCCCTGACCATGAATAAGTTGTACGCATCCCACGAGCTGTTTGGCAACCTCAAGGCGGCTCTCGTAGTCGAGATGGGTATCCATCCACTCCGACAGGTTCACGCCTGGCAACAATTTCTTTACTTGGTAGAAGAGTCCGTCGACCACGAATTGTTCAACGATGGTCTCGATACTGTCACCAAGACTGTTGAGACGAGGAACCATGATTTTCTGATTCTCTAAGAATTGTTTGAATTCGGGACTCATCTCGGTAGGGTCGCTGTAGGCTTTGAAGAAGTACTTTTTGCCACCTTTCTCAGCGATATAGCTGTCGCAGTAACTACCGATATTTATCTTCTCAAGGATTTGATATCCATTGATTGTTTCTCCAGTTCGGATCATGATGGTTTAGTTTTTTATATTATTCTGGTTTTGATTGAGATAATGTTTGGTTGTGGTTTTGCTGTTAGGATTCGGCATTATTGCCGTTCATTTTTATGAATTCGTCATTTAGATGAAGGTCGTCAAACGGTGGCTGTATTGTCACGGGGTTGTCATAGTAGAAGAGGGTAGGGGCTAAGACCAGACGGTAGTAGATACTCTCGAACCGGGGTTCTCCGTCGTTATTGATGATGGCGAACGAGGGGTTGGTTACGTAAGAGTATCCTGTATCAGGATTGGTATTCCCTCCCGTGCTGAAAATGGTGTACAGACGACCGTCGTAGAAGGATTCTACTCCGTTTGTCACAGGTTCATGACTGCGGAGGATCATATCGATGTTGTTGATTTCGCTGAATTTGTCGAAGTGAGATGGTCCGAACTCGAAGCGGGTGTCGGTGGTCTGAATGACATTCATGTGACGAGGATCGCTCCATATCATGTTGGAGAGGATGCGGTTGCGGATGATGTCGTCACAAATCAGTTCACCAGTCTCGTCGGACACGAGGCACTGGTCAAAGTATTCTTCGCGTGGAAGTCCGCCGTGGACCAGAAGGATGTTGTTTTTTCTGGTTTTGAGCAGTAAGTAGGAAGGCAGATAGGAGAAGTAGTCGGCGAAACTGTCGAGGAATTCGGTGTCATTGCAGTATTCGTTCAGCAGGGGGCAGGAATTGGCAGGGATGACGCGAGAGATGAGCATGCCCTCAACGCTTCCCACGAGTTCGTGGTTGCCTTTCAACAGTATGCAGCGGTCTCCAAGGATGGTCTTCAGGGTGAAGAGAAGCTTTAGGTATTCAAAAAGGATAGCTCCACGGTCCAGGTAGTCGCCAAGGAAAATGAAACGGGCGTTGTTGAGATAATCATAATCCTTGGAGAGGCTGAGCTTCGAGAAAATCGTTGCCAGCGAGTTGTAGTCGCAGTGAGTGTCGCCGATCACAACGATACGATTGTCCTCGTCTGACTGGCTGATGTCGAGAAGTCTGTAATAGTCTTGCTTGGGATTGTTGGTGAAGAATTCCTTCGCAAAAGTGATGAAGTCGGGAAGGTCTTCTTCGTTGATATCCTTACGGCACTCGGTCAAGGCGGTCAGTATCTGCTCGCGGCAGTCAGGCTCCTGTTCGTCGGATGACGGAGTAGTGTGAACCGTGGAGGGGGCTCTCTTCAGCAGGTCTATTAGTTGTTTCCACAAATTTTCCATGGTGTTCTGGTTGTTTAGGGTTAAAAAGGGCATGGCCAATAGGACGACCATGCCCCTTGCTAAAAAAAGGAGGTTAGATGGTTACGCTTTTGTCGACGGAAGAGGCAGAGACAGTCTTTCCGAGAGCTTCGAGGAGAGTCTCGAAATTGGTGCTGCTGTTGAGGTCAACGCCAAGGGTGATGTTGGATTTGGGGACAACCTTGAGCTGCTGGTACAAGGGATCGTCGGGAGCGAAGATGAAGAGTTGGATACGCTCGGCCTGGAGCTGCTGCTTCAGATAGTCGATGTCGCCACTCACGCCGAGTTCCGACGTGGTGTGACTGTTGACATTCTTGGTGCCGGCGTCGGTGAAGAGGACCACGACCTTGTGACAGCCTTTGCGCCATTTGCTGGTGCGGACGGCGTACCAGATAGCGTCGAGGGCGGACTCCTCGTAGTCGCCACCGCCAGTGGCTGTCAGTTCGGTGAGTTGGGTGTTGGCGAAGACGTGTTCGTCATTGGTGAAGTCGAAGGTGTTGATGATGGGCTCGGAGTCGACTTCGAAGTCACGATAGCCCATGGCGCGGACACGCCAGTCGAGGGTTACATTCGGGGTTCCGTTGAAACCCTTGACGAGAGATTCGACATTGTGCTTGACATTGTTGATGCAAGGAGACATTGAACCTGTGCAGTCAAAGCAGAATACTACGTCGGCAACGCCGCGAACTTTGATGTCTTTTGAAGATTGGGTAATCATAGTTTTTGAAAAATTTAGATGGTTAATAATTAATTTGAATTAAAAAGTTTTTCATTGTTTGGTAGATTGGCTCCGGTTGAGGCAACGGGTTTTGGTGATTGATGGTTTTGGTGATTGATGGTTTTGAGGTTGATGGGTTTGGTGGTTGATGGTTGGCTGTTTTTCTTTATTTGGTCTTCGATGTTGGGTTGAGGCAGAGAGTTGTGCTTTCGGTTATGGATTTTTTCTGGTTGTTTTTCGAACTTTGACGATGCAAAGGTACGGTGGATTTCAAAAATTGATTTTTTTCTGACGTCAGCTTTTTTGTCAACGCTTCACGGGATAGCGGTGCATATTGATGATCATCTTTTCCCATCCCAGTTTGTCTTTGCGGGCTTTCATAATTCTCAGACCTTCTCCGTAGATGGGATCGCTGTTTTTTATCAAATTGTCTGCAATGTTGTCGCCGACTTTTGATGCTGACAGCTTCATCATGTGGTAAGCGATAAGTTCGCAGAACCCTTCGTCTTCCTGTTGGGTGAGTCGTTTGTCGAGGTCGTTCTCGTTAATCCATACATGTCCCAGCTCGTGTGACAGGACTTCTATGAAAATGATCTTGGGCATCCCGTCTTGAAGCAAGATGGTGTGGTACATCTTCCCGTTGCGGTATACGGTTTGCGCCAGACCGATTGGTCTGGAGGTCCTGGATACTCTTTCCTTCAACACTTTTGCTGGTGCTAAACGAATTGAAATGTTGTGCGGGTCGAGGTTGATTCCTATCTCGGCGAGTTTTTTCAGGATATAGTTGAGGTGCTCCCGCAACAGATCAGGAGTCTTGGCACTCATCGACACCACGCTAGTCGAGAGACAAGAACTGCAGTATCTGCTGTCTGGGTCTATGCGCTGATTCTCAGATGTGACGTCTCTCTTGGAGAGCAGTCGTCCACAGCAGTGGCAATACCCCCTATAGTGCTTGCTACAGATGGCATTGCCCCATATGTCTTTGTAATAATGGCCGTTGATAGGCTGGTTGCATTCTATGCATTCGGGATGGTGACTGGAAAAAAACATGGCTTGTTGTATTCTTGATGATGCAAAAGTACAACAAGCCGAGATTGTGTCGATTATTCTGACGTCAGAAAGAGGAACTATTCAAGGAAAGCCTTGTCTTTGCCTATATTGTTGAGGAGTAGTCCCACGAACATACAGAGGAAAGAAAGGGCTAAGATACGGGGTGCGTAATCGAAAAGGAATGGGTTGTGAGTAAGAAAAGCACCACTGCAGTCATGTTTCAAATTGTATCCGAAAATCATAAGTTCCGCAAGTCCGATAAAATACGAATATACGAAAGTGATTCCTATAATGGTGATGGATCTTGTCAGTGTATTTTTCCTTGGATTTGATGGACTGTTGTTTTTTATGGTTCGGTATACAAAAGACCAAGTGAAGACAAATAACAAAACACAAAGAAACGCTATTACTGCGGTCCATCCCCAAGAGGCATTGCCGGCATATTCAAGGAAATAGTAGGTGTTGCTCTCACATACTAGAGGCAACCATGCTGCGGCAAGGGCGGCCGCAAGTTTTACGAACCAGAGTTTGTTGTAAGGCTCGATCTCTATGGATTTGTGGATTTTCTTTTCAGATTGTTCGGACAGTGTTTCTTTTCGAAGAGAGTTTAGGAACTTTCTTCTGAAATAATAACGACTTCTACGGTTGAACAGTTGAATTGCGAATAATATAAAAATCGCGAACGCCGCTATCCAACATAATGTGAACATTAAGAATGTGGGTCGATGAACGGAAATCGTCCACTTGATAATGGAAAATGAAAAAATCAGTAGGGTCGGTATTATAATGAATGCGAACTGTGACCAATCACGCCCCCTACTGCCATTACGCACCATGCCTATTCCTCGCAGATCGTTCTCTGAGAAATACCATTCAGTGGCTTGTTTTTTAGTTTCAAGCAGAGTGCCGGTCAGCCTTTTGTCAATCAATGATAATCGTTGTGATGCCAGTTCGATACAGGCTAGATTGTTGTATGTGCCTGTTGCAATATCGTGTCTGAATACATCGTCCATCTCTAGGTTTGACGATTTGTATCTGTTCTTTATGTCTTGTTTGAACCATTTGTTGTCATCAAAAAGGGTGTCTGATTTCGAGATGATGTCGACCCAGCGTTGCTCAGCCTCTGCCAGTTCACGTAGTAAAAATATATTATTTTTGACTATTATGTCAGTCTTTTCTTGGGCACTATTCTTGATGTCGCAAGAAGAATGCGACGAGAATAACTTTTTCAAAACACACTTTTCATCTTTGTCTTCCTGGATATTCTCATTTTCATCTTTGTCTTCCTGGATATTCTCATTTGCATATTTACGTTGGTAATAGTATTCGGCTTTCGCAACGATAGCATGATAGAGTGGATTCCGGTGCAGATTTGAATAAATGGTATTGAAGTGGGGCGAGTTGCGGAACACTTCCGTGTGTTCCATGTCGAACATGAAATCCAGAATGATTTTTCGGATAATGGGAATGTTTTTTCCTTCTGTAAATTGTTCCAGGTTTGAGTAGTATAAACCACCTACTTTGCTGTCCACTTCATGGGGAATGTATTTGTCGATCTTTTCTGCTTGATATTCCGTGCTATATGATTCAGTGATGACCTTTGTGAGGCGGTCTCTTGTCATGTCGTCAGTCGAGGTCTCAAGTTTTAGAATTGGTCCGAGACTGTGAACATCGTCAATGTCATAATGTATATAGAAATAGGCACCGTCTTTTCTAAATGAGCAGAATATTGGATAACGTGGGGAACCGGGATTGTTCTCATAATCATTGTCTCCAACTTTAACTGGTTTATAGTTGAAGACAGTGATGCCGAGTCCCAGGTCTGACGACTCATGGTCTAGGGCAAAGAAATATCCGTAGTTCATAGTTTCGAAAGAGTTGTGATGTAATCAGAGATTAATACAGACGGTCCTTTGTGGTCTTTCGGGTTTTCTCCATAAACTTTTCCTTCCGCTTTTTTTAATCTATCAGAGATGAAAGTGTATTCTTCTTTCATTTCCGGCACCTGTCGGATATCACCAAAGGCGATAAGATATATCAAATTCTGTAGATGTTCCCAGAAATGATTTCTATATTCTTCTTTGTCGGGAAAGAGAGATTCGATCAACACATCGTTATCATCTTTAATTTTGTTGTAAAGAGTTCGGAGTCGTAGAAGGTCATCGAATTTCTTCACACAGCGAGTATGGATGGAGGAATCATTACAGAACAACTCTTCCAAAAACTCCACCAGACACATGGGTCTTGCTTCCCCCTCATCAGTTATGGAAAGTGATTCGTAACGCATCCGCATCATGTCGTGCAGGTTGTACAGAAAGAGGTAAGGAGTGTTTGTGGGACAAGCGCCAATGCTGATTTGGTAATATTTATTGTTCAGTGAAATCTGCTCTTCATGTAGACGCTCGTATATGGCGGCCCAGTATGGTGAGGTGAACATAAAGTAGAGTTGATCGTTGGGGCCGAAAAGGTTGTTAGTCAGTTTTTTCTTGACGTCATTGTACAGAATGCGTTCGTCGCAAACAATTAGTAGTGGGTTACCATCGGTATCTGTATCTTTGGCAATATATTTGTAAATGTTGAATATATAGGGATACATTTTCTCCTGTTCCTCAAGGGTTTTATCGATGATGGGGGAGTGGTCGCTATTTTCGGAAGTATTCAACTGTTCGAGTAATTTAGACAGTATGTCTATGATTTCTAATAAGTGATATCCGTATTCACGTTGTTTTGATTCGTTGAAGTCGAGTAGATAATCCAAAAGTATTATGCTGTACTGTTTTTTCTCATCATACAATTTACTGAATGCGTTTTTGATGTTATTGACGCTCTCTATTGTTATGTTGCCACTGACATCTATGCGTTCAAGGTCTTTTCTTATTATCTCTTCTTTGTTGATGTTTGAACAATTTTTATTCAGATCTTGCATTTTCTTATCACCCGTGCAGTCATCCAATAGGAGCATATTCCAATCTTTGCCAAAATCGAAACCGACTCTTTTTATCTCTTCTTGTTCTAGCAATTCTTTGTCTTCCCGTTCCGAATGGAAAACGAATGGTGACACCCCTTCGTTATGATTGCCTATCAGATAGGATTGTTCTACAAGGCGTCCTTGAAGCTCGGCGTATTCCACAGCTGTCATAAGATTATACAAACCGACACTGTCATTTCGAGTAATCTCACTAAGAGCATATTTGAACTGTTCTATTGTGAAATTCGATATGTTTCCATTATCATCAAATAGAATTGGAACATAGTAATTCCAAATACTGCTTTCCATGACATGTCGGTAACGGCGTAGTTGGCACTTAAGATTAAAAGAATCTTTTATTTCATCATCTGTGACGTGCTCACCGATTCTGTCCATACAATCTAAGAAAGTGAGATGTATAATAGGTCGGGAGGGACCATAGTCAGGACCTGTAAATGCCTTGCGTTGACAGAAATCATAATATGAACCGTCAATAAGATAATCTACCCTATGATAAGCTAATAAAAAATCAATTGATGATGCGCTATTTATTCCAATATAAATGTTTGACTTGTTTATCTCGTCGATAAACATGTCTATTGTGAAAGAGTTTGTCTTATCAAGGGCGACTAAGTAATTGTTGGTGAACCATGCTGTAGTCTTAAAACAATCGCCTTGTCTATGTTTCATGTTTTTTCAAATTTGAATGGTTATTTAATGCTGAGAGATTGTTTGATGGCTAAAAACTTTTCGTATAAATTGGTGTGGTTGTTATCATCTTCGACTGATTTGATTTTTGCCAGAATGGGGTGAAATGATTTGCTAAGTAGTGAATCATAGATTCTGTATCTTCCCCTTACATGCTGGAAAATATAGATATTATTGAAGAGTGGTAGTTGATTTTGCCATCCAACTTCTTTGGTTTCATTGTTGTACCGCACAACGACATCATTGTTGTAACCAAGTTCTTTGTCGTGTAGGTATAGGGTGAATTCTCCAGCAGAAGTGCTTATTCCACAAGTGTTTAGAATTTGGTTTATGCTATTTCCAAGCTTATTAAAATCAATGCTAGTTCCATTCAAAAAATTAACAGGCACTTTTATTTTATCTAGACATAATGCGATGAGTTGGTAATCGTTGTCTTTATAAAGGTGTATTTTACAATCTGTCAATTGTCCGAGTATCTTTTTGTCTTTTTTAATGGTTTTGGAAATATTGAGTGTGTCTACCCAATTTATATTATAATCATTATTAATTCTGTCCTGGATTTCGCAGGAACAAGAATCGAATAATATCTTGACTTGATCGGTCTCTAAGAGTCCATATAAAACATCCGAAGAATCCTTCTCTTCCCAAGATTCATAACTGTTCAATGTCTCTGTTCTTGTGATGGCTATTATGGTATTCATTGTTCAAAGGTTATGATGGTTTGATGTTAATTATTGACGTTTTTCGCTGTATACGGTGTAGAGTAATTCTGATAGTGTGTATTTGCAGTCTCGGACGGCGTAGTCGAGTGCCGAGAGTGGTATGAACGGTATTTGTTGGGGCATTACCTTGGAGGATGGAATGGAGCGACCCGAGTGGATGACAACATTACCTAGATTTTCACGTCCAAAGAATGAACGAAATTCATCGGTTATTGCTGTTTTTTCTTCATCCGTTGTAATACTATAAGCCCCATAAATTTTGTCTAGTATTCCCTGATGTATGCAAATGAAATCGAATTTCTCTTTAAAACCTGCAACGGTATCATTAATTTTAAACTTGCCATTGTTCTTCACTATTTTTGCAATGGTGTTTTCTTCCGTGGGGTGGAGTATCTTTTCAGCCGACTCATTGTTCTTCACTATTTTTGCAATGGTGTTTACTTCATGTTTCTCTAACCGTCCCAATGTGTCTGTGACCGGTCTGTCGTATCCCAATATGTCAATATGGTTTATTTCATTATTCCGGTCCTTTACAATGTCTATGTCAAAGAAGCAGATTCCTTTGTCTTGATACTGTTCTATGACGCTATAATCCTGCTTTTTTGTTATCGCTTCTGTGCCGTAGATTAAATGATATATTTGATTGATTTTTTCTTCTTCTGTATTGTCTTTCTGGACGATATCAGAAACTTTATCAGATATTAAAAGGCTTTTCTCAATGTTTTTAATAATCAGACAAATGTATTTGTTATAAAAATCAGTATTCCATTCTTGATAGTCTTTATTGTATTTTTCAACCCATGTTTTTATTTCATTTCTTTTATGAGAATCTTGTTCCTGTTGTGACTCATTATGTTTCCCATACATGGTGCTGAAGATACGTTCGTCGACAATGGCAACCTTTGTCAGAGATGCTGCTATATGTTTATATAACCAGATGTCGCTATAAGGTGTATGGCGTAGAAGTCGGTCTGTCGAGTTTGAACCTGTTATGCTCTCCACAAACAGGGCTTTCTCAAGATATTTACTGTAGTTGTTTTCGTTGTTTCGTCCGGCATAATGGGTTGAGAAAACGCAGGTGCCATCGTAACAATCAGCAGGAGCGTTTGCATTGTCTCGAATTATTATAGTATTGTCGCCTCTTTCGCCATAAAATTCTTTCGCTTGGTTATCAAGAATAGTCAAGCAAGGTATGGTTGGGAATCGACTTCTCAACCATTCCTTATAATAGGACGATGCTGTTGCTCCGTCAATCTTCGATGTCAATGGATTGTTCTCTAACGATTTTACAGTATATAACCTGCATGGAACATATTTGCTGATATTATTGACAATAGATGAATTGTCTGTTACAATTAAATCATAACGAGACAATCTGTTGTCAATTACTATTTTCTTCAGAGACGTTTCGTCGGTGTTATTGACAATTATATAAATATAACCCTCATTGTTTCCCTCGCCTTTGTGAGATTTTGAATCTGATGCATCTTTATTATAGTGGATGAAGGCAATTTTTTTTGGTTTTGGCAAGGCTATGATATATTCAATTGCTTCTTGATTGCTAAAATCAGATTCATTCGTAGTCTCTCCAGGGAGAGGAGTCAATTCTGTGGCTCGAACTTTGACTGCAGGAGGTAATGTGCTTGGTATATCGGTGTCCAATTTGTACTTTCTCAACCATGCTGCTGACAGTCGTATCTCTTTAAGTCCTTTGTAGTTCTCGTTTGGAGTTCCATCATCATTTATGTATCTTTCTCCTAATTTTTTGGATAGATTGTTCGCTTCTCCTTTTTGATTCGGCATATTGCAGATTATGGAGAGATAATATAGGTCTTTGGCATTGTTCTTATATACCTCTTCCTTTATCAATCTGTCGTTATCACCAAGGAGGTTCAATTTTAGAGACAGTATGCGTTGACCGTATCTTGAGCGAGGATAGCAATGCTTTGCGGCATTGCGTATAATGTTTTCAAAAATTGAGAATAATGCCTGTCGTCCCATAATTCCTCCAGGAATGTCAATATTTATTTTCCGTAGATGGTCTAGTCCGTTGCCTCTCACTCCGTCAAAATCGTCAAATTGGATGATAATCTGATCGCTTGATGTATATCCTTCAGAAAAAGCAATATAGTCAAGCAATAGGTTCTGTGGTTTTGATAGAGTATCAGCATTTTTGTGACGATTATAATGTAGGTCAGGCTTTAGCTCATCATATACAGCGTCTTTGATGTTTATTGTAGTTGGTGCTGGAATATAATCGGTTGCCATTGTGGCAATGTAGTCTTGTCTCTCTTGCAGGTAACCAAGGAAGCGACTTAACCCGACTAGAAATGGTAGTTGCGGTTGTTTTATTCCATTATACTTGTCATACTTTTGAAATATGGTATCCGAACTATAGTCCCCTAATACAAGTCCGCCTTCAACAATCTGCTTTGGAGAAGAGAGTTGCTGTCGAATAAAGTACATCACGTGGCTACCCAAATTGTGGCTCATATTGCGAGACATAATAGATGCTTTAACGGATTTTTCAGTCTCGCGTTCGATTTTTTCTCTGTTTAGGGCCTCGTTAAAGTCATCATCAATTTTTCTAAGAGATAAGATGATGTCACGAATTTGGATAAGATTATTTTTCTCGTGGTGCTTTCTGTTAACTTCTTTAATGAAATATTTATAGACTTTTTCGGCCGATTCGTCAGCTTCTATCATAAGTGTTCCCCATGATTCGTACTTCAGAGTACCTATGTTAAAGCAAGAAAACGATTTTGGAATGGTAGGATCTTTTTGTTCCGGGGCAGTATCACGTATATACTTTGGGAATTCATCCTTACTAGTGTCTGTGTAGTCTTTGCTTAAGATGCATTTAATAAACTGGTTGTAATATATTTCCCCTTGGCTCATCACTTTTTTGTCATCTATGTATTGACGAGATCCATAATATGTTAATACGTTATTCTCCGAGTCCAGTTCATATTGAATGTCGGTCTTAGCGTTTATTTCGTTAAAACTACGATGAATGGTGTATATTTCATGTTCTTCAATCTTCCCATCCTTCACTATTTGTGCACAGAACTGACTGTATTTTCCATATAGATAGTATGCCCAACTATCACAATCCGTGACTTTGGTATAATAACCTTTATCTGTTGTCAAAGAATAGATATCACGACTGTTAGGATTATTTTTTGTCTCCATCTTTAGGATTACTTTCCATCTCTTTTTTTTGATGATTCTGTAAATCGTCCTTGATGCGAGTTTAAATAACTTATCGTATATACCATCTTTATTGTTGATAAACTCTGTTAGTCCTATTTTGGGTTTTATTGTTGTGGCGCTTTTCTCGTATATCTCACTGGCTGTTGTGCTTGAGCAGTCCATGAAAAAAAAGTGTAAAAAAATGTCATATCTTCTTTTTGAAGAAGAGGTGAGTTTACTCCGACGTTCTAGAAAATTCTCAAACCATGCAAGAGGGTCGCTATATCTAAGTCTTTTTCTGTTCAATGAGTCCATGTATGATGTGTAATTTTGTGTTATTTACAAATAATTATATGGTAATCAAATTGCTTCGATTTGCCAGGCATGGTGAAATCGCCCTCTTTGATTATTTTTTTCAGACCTGCTGATCGCAAGCTCTCTTTTACATATTCTGGGTTATACATTATGACGTTGTGCTGTTTTGAGAAGTAGCTTTCGCGTTCGGTGCAGGTAACCCCAGGAATGTCGGTCTTTAGGAATGTCAAGAAAAGAAGTCCTGTGTCAGGAACCAAGATATTGTGGAGTTTCTCGATGAATAGGGGTTCGTCATTGGGGAGGATGTGGTGCAGGAGGAGCTTACAGAAAACGACATCGAATTTTGATTCGTCAGACATATCGAATAGGTCGATGGCCTTGAAGCATGCTTTGGCTTTTCTTCCTCGACGTGATGCTCTTTTGATGACCTCTTCCGACACGTCTATTCCTGTCACTTGGCTGAACCCGGCCTGCATCAAGTGAAGGCATAGACGCCCGCTTCCGCATCCAACGTCGATGATTCTTGACGACTTGTCCAATGTATCAAGGAATTCGTTTAACATTGGGTCAAACCCACCTCTCATCCACGGAAGGTTGTACAATCCGTTGTAGTGGCGGGAATAGATCTGATCCCAGTCGCCTTTATATGAGTAACTGTCATTCTTCAATGGAGACGGGTATTGATTGATTGTTGCTGCGTTTGTAAATGGCTATAGGGCTGTGGACGAATTTTGTGTCTGTCATGGTGATTCTTCCACGAATACTGTTGTAGTCGATGGCTTTCAAGAGATCATCGACAGATGTGCTGTTTTTCTTCGCTTCAGTGATGACAGTTGCAAGATATTGGCAGATGGTGTATCCGAAAACAGCGGGGTAGTTTGGGTCGCGCTGGTTGCGTTTGTAAAATTCGTCGTAGAACATGCGAGACTCATCGTTGTAGTCTTTGTGGAAATATGAACTTGCGAAGATGATATTGTCCTGGTCCTTTTCGTTGATGCCTTCCCACACCTCGGGTGCGTCAAAGGAGCCAACGCCTAAAATGAGTATTTCTTTGTTCCTCTCTCTGATCTGGTTTACGGCGTTGATAAGGTCGCGGTTGCGGGCGATGACGAAAACAAACTGTACATCCTTTGTCAGCCTTTTGGCAAGGAAATTACGGAAATCAGATTCTCCAGTGTTATAAAATTCACCTTCCAGACTTATCCCCTTCTTCGCCAACAGTTCTTTGGCTATGCGTGCCCCGTCGGTGCCATAGTCGTCGTTCACACAGAGATAAACACCCTTGGTGAGATTGATAGAGTCGGTAACATAGTCAACAAGCATGGGTAACTGCATGTCGTGAGTTGCAAAGTCAGTATAGCAGTGATTGAATCCCTCATTGAAGGTTGTTGATGAATTGAAAGTGGAAATGAGGGGTTTGCCTGCATTCTCGGCAATTTCGCGAAGGGGGAAGCTGAAAGGTACAAACATGGATACGAGGGCGTCAACATTGTTGATTTCTAATAATTTCTGAGCAGCGGTACCAACGTTTTTGGTCTCGCTTTGATTGTCTTCAATAATCACCTTGACTTCAGGGTTTTGTGAGAGGTAGATGTCCACACCGTTTTTGAACTCTTCTCCCCAATATTTATAGTCACCTGACAAAGGGATGTCGATACCGATTTTTACTGCAGAGTCTTTGGTGGTGCATTGTGCGAACAAGATGGCTGTTGCCATCAGAATGACGGTTTTAATAATGACTTTTTTCATTGTTATTAGATGTGTTAATATTATCTGGATAGGTAACTGTTGTAGTTTAAAAGTTAAGGATTAAAGAGGTCTTGTTGTTACTTAGTTGTCGGTTATATTATAGACTGTTGTGCATAAATCCAATGTATTCGTTTGTTTATGTTCGACAAGGATTATTGAAAGTGATAGCTCTCTTTTTAGTCTGTCAATATTTTTGTAGAATTGGATTGTCGCCACATGGTCAAGTCCTGCGGTGGGTTCGTCAAGAATGACTAGCTTTGGAGCGCTAAGTAGAGTCATCGCAAGTGAGAGGTGGTGAGCCTCTCCACCACTTAGTGAGCCAGCATGTTTGTTTTTAAAATCCTTGGATGATATGAAAGGTATAAATTTGCTTATTTTTTCGAAAACATCTACGCAATTATTACCCTGTGCAATCTTGAGATTCTCGTGGACGGTGAGTGTCGGGAAAATGCGTCCACCCTGAAGCATTATTGCCATGCCTTTTTCGGAGAGTTCATGTGTCGGTAATCCACTTACATCTTCTCCGTTAAAGATGATTTGTCCCCGACGATAGGAGGTCATGTTCATGATCGCCTTGCAGATTGTGGATTTACCTGTTCCGTTTGTCCCAAACAATCCGACGATATCTCCCTCATGCACATCGATGCTGAAATCTTTCACAATGTCCATTCCATCTTTATATCCGGCACAAAGGTTTTTTATTTCAAGAATCTTGGTCATGATTGTTCGTGAAATAATTGTTTGATAAGTGTGTTGTAGGAGAGGGGTTTAGCAACATCCCATGCTATATTGTCTGTTGGACAGTGCTCAGTTATGATGCCGTCAGATAAGATGGCGCAACTGTCGGCGATATCCCTGATGAATTTGGTGTTATGTTCAATAAAAAATATCGTTTTCCCAGTTGAGGCTATCTGGGTGATAATACTCTTTATCGTGTCGAAAAATTGTTGGTTTACACCTGAAGTGGGTTCGTCGAGCAACAAAAGTTTGTGGTCTCCAATCATCAATCTGGCGAGACTGAGTAAACGTTGTGCACCGTAGGAGAAAGAGGAACCGTCGTCATAGAGTTTGTCAAGATACTTGTTCCCCTCACCAAATAGCTGTATTAACGATTCTATGGCTTTATTCTTTTTTTGAAGATCTGCTTCTCTTGTCTGGTGAGGTTTGAGAAGTGATGATAAAGGACGGTTGTCGTTTGTGTCAGGGGCTCCCAACTGTAGATTCTCAAGGAGGGTTAGACCAGGAATAAGTTGCCCGCCTTGGAATAATCGCCCTATGCCGAGAGATGCAATGGCGTGAGGCGGAAGGCGTTTGAGATTGTGTCCATCAAATATTACAGAGCCAGAATAATTCTTGTGAAAGCCGGAAATAATGTTAAACAGTGTGGTTTTGCCTGAACCATTTCCTCCCATTAATGCGGTGATGCTCCCCTCTTCAATGTCAAGGCTTACGCCTCGCAGCAAGTCGAATGTCTCGTTGCGAGAGTTGGTAAAGCTTGTATGTATATCTTTTAACTGTAGGAGCATAGGATTAACGGTTGGATGGTTGAAGAACGCCTGCTATCCCTTGTGGTCTGCAGAACATAACGATGATAAGAGAGAGTCCGTAGATGATTTGGCGGAGGTCGGCGGCGATGTCCGTGGGAAGACCTACGAATCGAAGCAACTCCGGTATCACTACCACGAAGACGGCTCCGAGTAACGGCCCCTTGATGTTGCCGATACCGCCGATGAATAAGGCTGAAAGGATAAAAATACTTTCGTCGAGAGTGAAATTGGAGGGGTCGATATAGGGGATATATGAGGCATATAGGATTCCGGCGACACCGCTGAGGGCCGCAGAAATAAAGAACGCCCAGGTTTTGTACATCGAGGCGTTGCGTCCTGTCGCCACCACGGCTATTTCATCAGTACGTATGGCTCTCATTGTTCTTCCGAAAGGAGAACGGATGATATTTCGCATCAGTAGTATCGTGGCCGCTGCCACCACGTAACTGAATATCAGGTGTGGATAAATGCCTTTAAGTTGGATGAGTCCGAATATCTTTATCGAAGGTATGCCTGAGATTCCGTTAGGTCCGCCAGTTACCGTGGTCCAGTTGTTCAGAATGGTGAATACTATCATCTGAAAAGCGAGTGTGGCAAAGATAAAAAAGTCGCCCTTCAGACGTATAGAGGCAAACGAGATTATCAGACTGGTTACTCCTGTTGCAGTCATCACTATTGCGGCGATGGCGAGAAATGAGATATTGAACTGGTT
Source organism: Bacteroidales bacterium UBA1223 (assembly GCA_002309155.1). Lineage (GTDB taxonomy): Bacteria > Bacteroidota > Bacteroidia > Bacteroidales > P3 > Colimorpha. The sequence goes on from DBXB01000025.1 coordinate 86,445, forward strand.
GAGAAACAAGGTGCCTAGGTATGCACCTATTCCATAGAATGCGGCTTGGCACAAAGTCAGCAGGTTGGACATACCGATAGTCAGGTTGGCGGCTTGCACCAAGATGATGTATATGTTTAGTATTATCAGTATGTGGGCGATATATAGCATAATTTCAGACAGTGCGTGTTTTTATTCCGGCAATACCACTGGGTTTCAGGAAGAGGAATAGAAGTAATAGGATAAATGATACTGCGTTTTGCCAGCTGGCGGAAAAATAACCTGAGACAAGCGCCTGCAACACTCCGAGAGTGAGTCCGCCTATCAGACATGTCCATGTCTTACCGATACCGCCTATTATCATGGCTACGATGGCGCTGACTAGGAAATTCATGCCCATTTGGGGGTCTAAACCGAGGTCGTATGCAGTAAGGTCGCTGGAAATGGCTATTATCGCTCCACTCATTAGGAAGATGACGGTGCGTGTGGCATCGGGATTGTAACCTAGGACTTTGAAAAGAATCTCATCGTCGCTTAGGGCTCTGAGTCGTAAACCCCATCCTGAACGTTTGAGGAGTATCAAAATCAGCAAAATGATTATAACTCCGACGGATACTTGTATTAACTGAGGTGAGGTGATCAGTATTTCACCGATTGTGAGAGACTCACTACTGACGGTTTGGATAACTTTTGCATTGTTTCCAAATAACATGGCAATGCTGTTGATTATAATAGCAAGAAGACCTATTGATGCTATCATGGCAACATTGTTGGTGGCCTTGAGGTGTTTCAGAGGTCGGTACACTCCTATTTCGCACAGAAGACTGAGCGACATTGTTAGTATAACTGAGACCAGTCCTGCAATAATGGAATGTAGTCCAATGGGGACAGAGAAAAGCCAGAACATGTAGGCGGCAAATACATACAATCCTGCGGCTGCTATGTGGAATATTTTCGTGGTATTATAGACTATGGCAAATCCGATGGCAAGGAGTGAGTAGTTTACTCCCATGATTAAACCGTTGATAATGAATTGTGCCAGCATCTATAATGAACTTTAGAGTATCTGCAATAGTGTTTCTTAATTATATTTACTCTACTGATTTTTTTGCAATTTCAAGTAGGTATTTGCCTAATGTGGACCCTTTTAGCAATGTTCGTTTTTTGTATTTCAAAATGGTGTTAACCATGAATTCTTTTTTCCCTTCGTTATTCTTGGGATTGAAGTTTATACTTGTTAAGGTTTCAGCATCTGATGGGTCATCTATGTCAAAATCAACAATATAAACTTTTTTTGTTATGTTGGTTATTTTATAATAGTGTGGAGAAGACTTTCTCTCTTCATCTTTAGAAGATTTTTTCTTTTGCCTTAGTGAAGTTTTTGATGAGTTTTTATTTGTATCTGCATATGTTGTGTAGTCTTCAGGGTTTGGAGTGTAAATGATGGTGTTATATAATTGTTCATCAATTGCCTTTGCTATTTTCCGAAAGTTATCAGAAAATTTATATTTACCTAAGGAATCGTTATCTCCCACTCTTCCTTTAATTAAGCTATCTATTTCCTCATCACGTTCTACTTGATAATAAGGTCTTGATTTATCAAATGTATACTTGTATTTTAGAAGAAGATGGTTGAGAACGTTGATTGCATAAGAATTTTTAATTTTTTGCAATTCTTTCCAATATAAAGTCTGCCATACAATGAAGAAGTATTCCAAGGTATTTATATTGAGCTCTACATAGCGTGCATAACCTTTCTCATTTATTAAATCGTTAAATATAACAATCTGTTTCTGTGGACATATGGTGATTGATGAGTCTTTGCCGGTGATAAGAAAGTGAGAGAGCAGCGAGCGGTAAATATCGAAATGGAGTAGTCTTTCTTTTGGCATATCTTGTAATGATTCGAGGTCCTTTTCGTCACGTAGGAACTCTTCTACATTTCTTACAGGATTATCCTTGACAATGGGTAGTATTAGAAGATTGTAATGTTCCAGAAGTGGAGATTTCTTGTCTAATGATTTAGGTTCATTAGTAATGTTGCTGTCACTGAATTTTATAAGTAAATATGGCTCTTCGGGAACTTCGTGGTTGGTCAGAATGATCTTCCCCAATTTCTTGTTGTCCAGTTTTTTTACTTTGTCCATTGCCTCCGTAATCATTTTATCTCCATAATTGCCGAAATAGAAATGGATTCCGTCCATTTCCTTGGTGAAATCTTCTGAGGCAAAATTTTTCACAATATCTTCAGCAGTCACAAATCCAATGTCATAAGTCGAAAATAGTTTCTTTAACTCTTCTTTTGTACTATCTGCCGTATTCTTTCTGGAATCAAAATAAAATGCCGTCGGCTTTTCTATGGTAAAAGCACGATGAGGGACTGTGACAATCTCGCCATTGCCGGTAAGCGCAGATTTTATCGCATTATGGATAAGTAACTCTTCGGTGGTGTATAAGCCGTCAGATTTGGCTAATTTTTTAAGGTAATCTAAGAATTTCTGACAGTCTTCTTCGCTATCCTTCAGAGTTTTCACCGCTTCTTCGAGACTCGTTCCACGGGCGTTAGTGATTGCTTTGGAATTGATCTCGTATTTGTCGGTTATCTTATGCAGAGTTGTAATCTTTTCTATGCAGACAGAACTTTCTTTGTCAAAGAGATGAACCAGGATTGTGGCAATGGCGTTTTTCATAATTTAATATTATTAATATAAAAATAACGCCGTTGTTCGTCGAATATTGTAAACTTAAGTTTAAAATTGTTTGATAATTTTTAGAATTACGATTCCTTGCTTCCGTCTTTCTCTTCGAAAACCAGCATTGATGCATTTCCGGCACGGAACCATTGCTTGGTATGTCCGTGAACTCGCACTTCTGAACCTTCAGGTGGCGCCGAGCTCTGTCCGGATGCTACCCAGATCTCGCCTGTTCCGTCTGAGAGCAGAAAGAGCGATTTGCGCCCGATGCCCATGGTCCGAAGCACCTTGCCCTTTATGATTGTATTCCGATCCTCATAGTCTTGTGGATCTTGAAGTATAGTCTCTATCGATACTGGGAAAATAGCGATTCCCGAGAGGGATTTGTCATTGCCCTTGTTGCACTTGCAGATGCCGAAAACTATAATGGCTATTGCTATCAATATGATTATTATACGTTTCATGGTTTGATTTTTTAATAAGGGTGGCGGCGATCGCCGCCACCCTTAGCATGTTACTTATTCACAATATTGCCTTTGGTGTCGAGTAGCACACTCTCGTCGCCGTCATACAAGTCGGCGACATAAAGATCTGCCGACACAGGGGTGATATCCCTGAATATTGCGTCGGTCAGGATGTTGCCTCTCTTGTCCATCAAGCCGTAATGAGAGTAGTCTGACGACCAGAAAAAATTCTGACAGTCTTTGTCCTCGTAATGGTTGCTGTAGTTGATTTCCGGATTGATCACCGCACTGTACGTCTGTCCTATTAGCAGTTTGCCGCCGTAATCATAGAGTTTGGTCGGTTTTGTCGTCTGGTGTACAGCAATGCCTTCATCCGACAATGTGACATTGTCGCCTTGTGTGAATAGGACGGTGTCCAAGGTGTGGCTGTTCAACACTAGCACATTGTCTCCCGATTGGAAGTACCAATATGCCGTCGTGTCGTTAGTGATATATTCCGCCGACAAGTAGAGGAAGTTGATCACCTGTTCTCCCCGTTTGTTGATTAGACCATATTTCCCGCAACTGTCTACGGCACAGAACGCGCCATGGAAATATGGCATCTCGTCACCGTTTGCGTGGAAGGTTCTCTCGAAAGCCTTGCTGCCGTCGGTGAGGATGAAGGTCACAGTGCTGTCGAAATCCATCACCGATGCAATGCCGCCACTGAACGGTGAGATGTCGCAATACTGAAAATCAATTACGGGCTTGCCTGTCTCGTTCGACACATAGCCCCAGCGACCATCGCAGGATACTCCAGTCAGGTTGTCATCACCTTCTGGGCGAACAAGATAGCAACCTACGTTTCTTACAGTCTTTCTGCCAGTCTCGGTGTTGTAGACGTAGTAGACCAGTTCGTCGCCATGAATGCGGTAACGCAGTTCGAGATTGTCGCCAAAACTCTCGTCAACGTGTGAATCTGAACCCTTCAGCTGGCTGATAAGCATGCCGATGCCGAAGAAAAACAGTGCGAAGATAATGACAAATGTCACTTTTTTAGCTGTGCTTTTCATGATTTAAAAGGTTTTAATGGATTAATAAAGATTGTTTGATAAAAAGGTTTGTAAATAAAGTTCTTGTTATTAGGCCTGCTCGGTTACGGGATACAAGTCGAGGGCGGATTTGCCACGCAGGTCGTTCCACATTTCTCTTATTCTTGTCATCAGACTCTTGTGTTCAATGGTCATCTTTACTCCTTGTTTGTATCCGAATACCGATGGACTGATCTCCTTGGGTTCGTGGGCCAGTGTCAGCTCTGCAAAGTTCTCGCATTCCGAGAAGGCATATACGCCTATAGAGGTCTGTCCTCTACGGTTCTCGATTCTTACGCTCTCCAGCATCGAGCATTTGTTGAAGGCGTCGGAACCGATTTTTCTTACATCGGGTATCGTCACACTAGTCAGGGAAATGCACTCTGAGAAGGCGTAACGGTTTATGCGTACAAGGTTTTTGGGCATCTCCACTTCCTTAAGGTTATGGCATCTGTGGCAGCAGTAGGGGGGTATTTTCCTGATGTTATCCGAGAATCGGAGGCGGACAATACCACTGTCCTGGAAGCAGTTGTCACCCAATCTTTTCACACTGTTGGGTATCGTCAGTTCCTTCAGGTTCAAGCATCCCAGAAAGGCGTCCATTCCTATCTGTACCAGACCTTCAGAGAACTCAACAGTCTCTATTGTGGAATCCGAGAAGGCGTATTTCCCGATGCGTCTCACGCTCTCGGGTATGTGTACGCTGTTGATGTGGCATTCGGTGAATGCGTTGCTGGCAATCTCTACCACCCCTTCGGGGATGTCAAGATAATCTATGGCCACTCGGGTGGACATGCGCAGAAGCACTTTGCCGTCGTCGCTGTATCTTACAACCTCTTCCGTTGTTGTGATAGTTTCATTGTTGTTGTCGACATTGCGACCGCTGTTGAAATAATTAGTTGTTTCCATGGTTTTGTTGTTTTTAAGGATGTTATTAAATTATTTGTTTTGTAGTTTGTTAGATTTGTGTTTGTTCTGGTTATTATTTGTTAGTGTTTATGATATTCGTGTCAAAGTGTTGCCGACAGGCTGGGCATGGCGGTGCGGGTCAGTCCGGTCGAGTGCAGATAACGGTCGTAGAGTTCTTGTATCTTCTTGACTATTCCCGATCTTACATCATCGTCAGGAATTTCCGATGTCCTATCAATTGCCTCATGATAAAGTTCGGCGGCTTTTGTCAGTGAGTCGCATGTGTTTCTCAATCGCTCCAGCTGGATTTCGAATTTGGCCGCTGTCGTCATGGCTTCTAGTCTCATAATACGTTTGTCGGCATCGCCTTGGAGTCGGATTTGCTCGATTTCTGTTTCGAACTCGCATCGCATCTCGTTTATCTTGAGCTGTTTCTTCGACTCGCCTGTGATAAGTTCATAATATTCGTTTACTCCTCCCGATGTGTTGGATGATGCTATTATAAGTCCCATCAATTCTATCAGTACGAAAACCACGGCGAAAACTATTCTGACAAGCATTGCCCAAAAAGATTTGGCACATATAGTGCCCAGGGTTTCAATGCGGGTGAGAAGACCGGCAGACTCGTGGTATTCCTTTATGCTACTCATCTCTTGGGCCTTGAGTGCGTTAAGTTCGTTGAAGGTGGCTTGGTACTCTTCGTCGGCTTTCAGTAGTTCTCTTTGCTTGCGATCCCGTGTTTCAGCCTTTCTTCTGGCGGCGGGACCAAAATTCTTTACTCTCGAGCCACCGGTGCCGTCCACCTCCACGTTCAGAGCATGCTCTGCCTCGTCGAGCTCTTTCTGGAATCTGTCACGTTTAGCCTGTGCCTCTTCAAGTTTCGTTTGATACAGCTGCTCTATGTCTTGCTTTCTTTTGGTGTTGTCAGCTTGAAGTTCTCTGTTTATCCTGTCTTCGAAGAGGACGGTGAGCATGAGTGTTGAGATAAGGAATCCCATGAAGATGCCTAATATCCAACGGGTGATAGTTGCCACGCTTGTTCCCTCAGATCGCAAGGCTGCGATTGTCACTCCGCGGTCTACAATAAATATCGTGGCGCCCCAGATGAGAGCGATGAGCAAGCGGACAAGGAAGTTGTCGGTCATATAGCGAGCGACAAGCAGTGCCGCAATGGAGGCGGTGACGACGGGAATCAATACTAATGTCCCTATCAAGGTGAGACGGGAACGTTCGGGTTTGCTACAGGAGTCTAAAATTGTTTCGTCAACTCCGAGAATTTTTTGGAAAATGTTTGGCTTCATGATGTTATGGTTTTTATGATTAATAATTGTTTATCTTTTCAAGTGCAAAAGTATATAATGTGGTGGGAGTGGTATTTTTTCTGACGTCAGAATTTGAACAAACAAAGGGAGCATTGCCCGCGGCAATGCTCCCTTTGTGAATGGTCTTGTTCATGATTGAATTAGATTGGAGGTCTTTTTTTAGTTAATCAGTTCTTCTGCTTCATGGGAAAGAAACGGTTTGGCTACGTTTTAGCTGTTTCTTCGACTCGTCAGTGATAATTTCATAATATTTGTTTATATCTCCCGATGCGTTTGACGATGATATAATAAGTACCATCAATTCTATCAGTGCGAAAACCATGGCGAGAACTATTCCGACAACCATTGCCCCCAATGAGTTGGCACATATAGTGCCCAGGATTTTAATACGGGTTAGGAGACCGGCAGACTCGATGTGTTTTTCAAGGTTACTTATCTCTTGAGCCTTGAGTGCATTCAATTCGTTAAAGGTGGCCTGGTACTCTTCTTCGGCTTTCATTAATTCTTCTTTCTTACGGTCTCGTGTTTCTGCCTTTCTTCTGGCGACGGGACCAAAATTCTTCACTCTTGAACCTCCGGTGCCGTCCACTTCCACGTTTAGAGCATGCTCTGCCTCGTCGTACTCTTTCTGGAATATGTCACGTTTAGCCAGAGCCTCTTCAAGTTTCATCTGATATTGCTGCTCTATTCTTTGCTTTGTCGCGACATTGTCAGCCTGAAGTTCTCTGTTTATCCTGTCTTCGAAGAGTACGGTGAGCATAAGTGTTGAGATAAGGAATCCCATGATGATGCCAAATATCCAACGTGTGATGTTTGCTACGCTGGTTCCCTTAGAGCGTAGGGCTGCGATTGTCCATCTGCGTTCTACAATAAATAATATGGCGCCACAGAGGAGTGCAATTAACAAGCGGACAAGAGTGTTGTCGGTCATATAGCGAGCGACAAGCGATGCCACAATCGTTGCAATGACAACGGGAATCAATACTAGTGTCCCTATCAAGGTGAGACGGGAACGTTCGGGTTTGCTGCAGGAGTCTAAAATCGTTTCGTCAACTCCGAGAATTTTTTGAAAGATGTTAGTTTTCATAAGAATATGTTTTTTAAAATTAATAAATGTTTATCTTTTCAAATGCAAAAGTATATAATGGGGAAGAATGGGTATTTTTTCTGACGTCAGAATTTGAACAAACAAAGGGAGTCCTGCTTCCAGCAATGCTCCCTTTGTGAATGGTCTTATTCATGGTTGTGTTAGATTTGAGGCTTTTTCAGTCAATCAGTTTTTGTGCTTCATGGGAAAGAAACTGTTTGGCTGCCTTCAGGTCGAAAGGAAAATCCTCAAAGACACCGTTGCACCATGTGTATTCAAATACCAACGAATCGTTCAGCAGTCCTGCATTATTCAGTATTAATGGCTCGCCGCCTTCTGATTTTTGTAAGATGTCGTCCCAGACGTCGCTGTTTCTCAGTTCTGGATGCGTTTTTAAAAATTCAAACATGCCCATGGTGGTGATAACATCTTTTAGTCTGTGTCCGTCTGATTTTGCGAATGTGACCCAGATGCGTGATTCCTCGAGACCTTCGCCGTAGAACACGGATACGGATTCGTATGTTACGTATTTCGATGTTTGAGCTACCATATTAAGCTCAAGACAATGTGACCCGAATTCACAGGTATAGGAGTTGTCCACATCAAAGTAAGCGCTGTATGTTTTTCGGTAATGTTCGGCCAGGTTGGGAATATCTGAGGAGAAGGCATCTCCGTATGGGAAATGCTTTTCTTCCTCGTGGTCGAAGTAGAGATACAGCTGTTCGTTGAGAAAACAGTTGATGGAGTCAACCAATGATTTAGGACCATTGACAGGCTGGTCTATGGTGATAATCAGATCGCAATCGTTCTCGCTTATGTGAGAGAAATGTTTCAGGAAACAAACCTGCTGTTCAACTGTCACTGTCGTGTCAGCGGTTTTTTTGACGTTGGTGCAACTGATAGTTGCAAACGATAGTGCCATAATTGCCATGGTCATTACTTTCATTTTAATAATAGTTGTTTTCATGATATTGGAATTAATTGTTCGGTTGCAAAAATAGTCAGATAGTATGGACCGTTTGTTTTTCTGACGTCAAGAAAAGACTACTGGGATTGTGTGGATAAAGAAATCGGCGAGTCAAATTTGACTCGCCGACAAAGAAAGGATCTTCGTTTATGTAAACATCTAAAACTTCACTTCAACTATGCTGGGATAATGCGGGAATCGGGAATGTCGATTTTTTTCTCCTTGAGGTCGTTGATAAAACGTTCGATCAGTTCGTCGAACATTGTGAAGGAGCGCTCGCAGAGTTTGTCGATAGATTCCTGATAGCGGTTACGCAATGGCTCGTAAGTGATGGTGTTCAGTTTGGCAATCTGTCTGTCAATCTCCTGTGCGGTAATGTCAAAGTTGTTGTTCATCGTGTTCATCAGTTTGATGTACTCTTTGCCAGCGTACTCTATGACATTTTTGTGCATCGCTACACCGAGGATGGTGAGCTGTGCGTTCCAGACCTGCTCGAGGATCTTGATTTTGCGCTCATAAGCCATCACGCTTATACGGCGTGTCTGCTCTGCCGCCATCTTCAGATTTCCCAACTTTATCTCTTGGATGAGGCGGTCGAGATCGCTGGGATGAAGTCGGCTGAGGAGGGTTGTCTTCTTGTTGAGAGCTTTACGCATTTCGCTGTCCAGACCATCTGTGTGGTCGATAACATTTGTGATTTCTGTGGTGGTCATCAGGGGACCTACACACGGTACTAATTCTTTGTTTTCCATATTAGATTTGAATTAAAGTTAATAATTGTTACGGTTGCAAAATTACATACAGATTAAAGATGTGAATTTTTTCTGACGTCAGAGAATTGACGCATTCCTTGTTAGTGTTGATTATTGTTGACTGTTCAGCAGTGCCCCGTAGTCGAAATCACTGCCATACCATGCATATAGATAATGTTTGCAGTCCTCCACTTTTTCCCATAATGACTCGAATGGGAATCTCTTCCCCGGGCAATTCTTGCCCGTTGTCAGTTCCCTGTGCGGAAAAATAGGGATGTTCCCATATGCCAAGCTAAGTATGGCGAGAAGGAGGACAGAAGCCTCCAACTGCTTCGCTCTAGGGTCTTCTTTGTTGAAGTCGCCTTCGAAACAGACTCCTACGGATTCGCCATTATGTCCATAAGCATGGGCTCCCCAAGTGTCGCGGGGGCGCCCTGTGTGGATTTCTCCATCTTTGGTTATGAAATAATGATAGCCGATACCTGCCCATCCTTTGTTTTTATGCCAGGTGTGGACATCCTTGACTGAGTGTCTCGACAAGACCTCGGAATGGTGAAGCACGATACACTTGGTGGCGTTATCGTCACGCTGTTTCAGTTTTCCTTTGAATTGTAGATTGGATTGATGATACATGATTACATATTTATTGGGTTAATGATTTGAGTTATAAATGCTGGTATGTCAGCTGTTAAGTAAAATGTCCAGTTCGGTCTGCATCCCTTTGGATACTTGAAGATCCCGTATTTTTTGTGTTTGTTTTTCGAAATATTTCAAGCGTATCTTCTGTTCTTTGTCCATACCTTCACTGCTTGATTCGGGATCTTGTTGCAGACCGAATAATTGTAATTGTTCGTTTAGGTAGGTCTCGAACAGGGTGATTATTTGAATAGAAAATAATTCGGATACCTTTTTGGTGATGCCAGTCCCGTTGGCCGACACGGAGATGGCGATATCGATGGTATTGGTTGATTTGTCATACAGGATGTCGTAGGTGCTGGAGAATGATGCCGCTATGAGGCGGAACAGTAGCAGGAGGTCGTTCTTGTTGCAGATGGCGTGGTCTGTATTGGCCAGTTCAAATCCCTCAAAGGCGCTGTCCACGTCAAATTTGCAGAGATAATCCTTATAAAAAGGGAGGTCCTCAATTGCGGAATTCTCATCAATTCCTTTCATGGCAGTGTCATACCATTCTTCGTCTTCATTTCTTTGTTTCAAATTCATGAAAATGTCCTGGAAATCGAACAGTGAAAATTCTTTTTTATCCATTTTGCTGTTTGTTTAAATTGTCAATAATATATTCTTTGGTAATATCCAGAATGTTGTCTTTGCCGACTTCCAGATCGTACATGTCTTCCAGAAGTACTTGTTGCAACAGACTTTTGAGTCCGCGGACCCCGAGATTTCTTTCGATGGCGAGTTTTGCCAAGGTTTTTTTGCCCTCATCTGTCAGAACTGTGTGGATGCCATTGCTTGAGAAATATTGCTCGAATTCAGTTAAAGGAGAATTAGTGCCCATATCGAAGAGTGCAACCAGTTCTTCCTCCGACAACGAGTCAAGTATTACGAAGTTCTGTATACGGCCCATGATTTCGGGTTTTACTCCATATTCAATAAAGTCTTCTACTGTGGTTCTGGATTTGGCAGACTTGGTTTTTTCTGTTTTTCCGTCATTCTTACGATTTGTCAGGAAACCGACGATTCTTCGATTCTCATGATTGTCGTCTTTGTGGATTGAATTTTCATCGTCGTTTCCCAGTCCGTCAAACACCCCGGTGAATACAAACATCATCTTTCTGGTAGGTAGCTTGATGCGTTTGCAATTCTTGGTCTCAAATGTCTCTTGGAACTCCACTTCTCCTTTGTCGTCAATGAAATGTAGCATCTCGTTGATAATTCGGCTGTTGAAGGTGCCGGAATTGTTGTTGTTCTGTTTGTCAAAAAGTTTGTCGAATTCGTCGAAACATATCATTGCACGCTCCAGTTCTTCAGGCAACCATCCTTGGTCCAGAAGCGAGGTGAATCCGTCTGTCATGCCGGGTCCTACGATGCCTTCCTGAACCAGTGAATTGCAGTGTATTGTAATAAACGGAACATGAAATAGTTTGCTGAGGACTTGCATTCCGTAAGTCTTGCCAGAGCCACTGGGGCCGCAGACTAGGAGGTTGCTTTTGGGCAAAACGAGTCCGGATTTACGCCCGTGCATGAGATAGGTGAAGAAAGAAACGGCAAGTCTCATCTTGTACTTGTCATGTCCTATGACAAAGAAATCGAGCATCTCCTTTATCAATTCAGGTGTGATGCTGCAGTTCATGATGTCGTCAACAGGGATATCCCATTGCTTGCTCATCATCACATACTCCTGAGTTGAGACAGAACCGATAGTGCGACTCCACTCCTCGACTCTTTCCTGTATTATCTCTTTCAGTTCTTCGCTGGATTTATCTTTGACAGACTCCTGTCTCGATAGATTTTGCATCAGTAGCTGATTGTACTTGGTTATTTTGTGGGGGTTCTGCTCCATGTCGTTTAGATAGAGCAGCGCCTTTTCGGGCGACACACTGAGGTCTGCAAAGAGCAGAAATCTAGTGTTTTGTCTTTCTTTTTCTTGGTTCATGGTATTATAGCATTCGTGTTTGATTTCGAATGCAAAAATAGATGTTCACTATGAACAAGAAAAAATTCTGACGTCAGGAAAAAATTGGAGTCATCTGTCAATCGGCTACCAGGCGGTCTTCGACCATGCGTGTCATATACTGCTGGATGATGGCTTTGAGCATGGAGTCGTGCGTCGGGGAGGGAGACCCGATGGGATTACGCATCATGGGGTCTGACTTGAGATTGTATGTGTTGATAACCATCTCGCCATCAAACTGTACGAGTGTGTCGCATGACACGAACTGATAGATGCCGTTGTTGTAGTTGACTGTCCACGTCTTGTCGGGATCGGTATTGAGCAGGTCGTTGCCGAAGGCTACATAAGGTCGACTGTAGCCTAGGAGTCCCAGAACCGTGGGCATTATGTCTATCTGTTGTGCTGTGCCTGGATAGACGCCCGGAGTCAGCTCTCCCGAAGGGTCGTAGATGAACAGGGTGCCACGGTAGACGCCCATTGCGGTGTGGTACAAGTCGTGGTTGCTCATATTTGTATGGTCGTTGGTGATGACGAAGATGGTGTTCTTGAACCACGGTTGTCTGCTTGCGGTGGCGAAAAACTGCCGCAAGGCATTGTCGGTATAGCGTATGCATTTGTGCATCACCATCTCTTCTTCGGGATAGATGTCCTTGTATTTCTCGGGAATCACAAAGGGGTGGTGGGACGATGCAGTGAATACTGAGGTGATGAAGGGTTCGGGCATCTCGCTCATCTTCGTCGCATAGTATTGCAGGAACGGCTCATCCCATATCGCCCATGTATTGTCGTAGTCCTTTTCGCCTCCGAAACGTGGGTCTTGGTCGTACTCCACCCTCCCATAATAATGCTGGAAACCGGTGGACTGTGCAAACGACTGGAATCCCATCGAACCGTTGTCGGCCCCATGGAAGAATGCCGACGAGTAGCCCTCTTTCGAGAGCTCGGCGGCAAGTCCGCTGATGCGGTTCAGTGAGTAGCTGGTGGTGAAGAAGGGCTCCACAAACATCGGAATCGAGGACAGGATAGCAGGCATGGCGTCGATGCTTTTGCGTCCGTTGGCGTAGATGTGTTCCCATGTGATGGAATGCTCGAGCAACGAATCGATAAAGGTGGTGTATCCTTTGTAGGTCCCGTTCTCCAGCTCTTTATTATAGAATCCTACATACTCTTGTCCAAAACTTTCCAGTATGATGACAACGACATTCTTGCCTTTGCAGGGAGCGTTGGCGGTGTCTGAGGGCATGTGCAGTGGAGTGTAAATGCATTCCATCGTGGCTCTATCCATATATTTGGGGTCGGCGTATGTGGTTTTGCCTATGGTGCGTATCACGGTGTATGGGGTGTTGAGCACAATGGCGGCCTCGTGAGGCTGGTTTACATATCTGTTGGCAGTGCCTAGATTCACTGGTCTGAGTACCTTCACGGGCACTCCGCCGCGGATGGCGCAAAAGGATATGGGAATAAGCAGAAACAAGGCGATGCTCTGGGGCAGATAGTAACGTCGTGGGGAAGTGGGTTTAAAGGGGCGGTTGCCGAAGTTTGGTTTGACGTAGAGTATCCATAGCCCAGCTATCAGTGCTATTCCAGCAAGTACAAGATACCAATGGTTGAGGCATTCAATAAAGAATATATTGCCAAGATTCCCTTCATTGCTGAATTCGTGAAAGAAGGTGTTGGTGGTCCTTCGTCCAGTGAACTGCGAGTATACGGCGTCACACAGATTGGCGACAACTGCGAGGGAATTGACTGTCACGTAAAGGCATTTCGTCATGGTGTGCCACCATTTCCGCTCCTTCCCAAGGATGGGTAGCAGCATCAAGACGGCATAAAGGGAGTTTGTGTAGAATATTGCGGAGCTGTCGAAAAGAAATCCCCCGCGGATAAGGTTGCCAAGGTTCAGGCTGTCCCATCCAGAGGCGAAGAGATTCCAGTTCTCCCACACATAGACAATCCTGCACAGCATATACACCACATAGGCCAGTATCAAGTTGAGCACTGTGGCAATTATTGTCGCGTATGGAGTCGGTTTGATCTTCATTTTGACGAAACTCAGTTTTTATCTTCCCCAAGAGTCTCTATCCAATGACCTGTAGTTGATGGCTTCGCTGAGGTGGACTGTGGTGATGCGCTCGCTGCCATCGAGGTCGGCGATGGTGCGGGCGACCTTGAGGATGCGGTCGTAGGCACGGGCAGACAGACCAAGGCGGTCCATTGCGGCCTTCATCAGGTTTTGGCAGTCTGTGTCTATGTCGCACCACTGGCGGAAGAGCTTCTGGTTCATCTGTGCGTTGCAGTGTATGCCTTTGTAGTTCTTGTAACGCTCTTCCTGAATTTTGCGTGCTGCGATGACACGCTGGCGGATGACGGCACTGGGTTCGCCGAGTTGCTTCTCGGCAAGGGCGGAGTGGGGCAGGGGAGTCACCTCGATATGAAGGTCGATGCGGTCTAGGAGTGGGCCACTGATTTTGTTGAGGTATTTGTTCACCGCTCCGGGATTACAGGTGCATTCGATGGTTGGATGGTTGTAATAGCCACAGGGACAGGGGTTCATGGCGGCGACAAGCATGAACGCCGCGGGATATTCCGTGGTCATCTTGGCTCTCGATATCGTCACACGCCGTTCCTCCATGGGTTGTCTCAGCACTTCGAGAACGGAACGCTTGAATTCCGGCAGCTCATCGAGAAATAGCACACCGTTGTGGGCTAGAGATATTTCGCCAGGTTGAGGGTTTGCACCGCCTCCGACGAGGGCCACGTCTGATACTGTGTGGTGCGGTGCCCTGAACGGGCGGACGGCAATAAGGGAGTCCTCGCTCCGCATCTTGCCGGCGACACTGTGTATCTGAGTGGTCTCGAGTGATTCTTCAAGACTCAGTGGCGGAAGGATGCTTGGTAAGCGTTTCGCCAGCATGGTCTTTCCACTGCCCGGAGGACCTATAAGAATGACGTTATGGCCACCGGCGGCGGCAATCTCAAGGGCTCGCTTGATGTTCTCCTGCCCTTTGACATCGGCAAAATCAAATTCATATTTGTCAAGGCTGCGGGCGAATTCGGCACGGGTGTCAACGATGGTCTGTTCTATCCCCCCCTTGCCTTCAAGGAAATCTATAACCTGCTGAATGTTCTCAGCCCCATAGACCTCCAAGTTGTTCACTATCGCGGCTTCGCGGGCATTGTTTTTGGGCAGAATAATGCCTTTAAACTTCTTTTTCCGGGCTTCGATAGCCATAGGTAGAGCCCCCTTTATTGGTCGCAGACTTCCATCCAGCGACAACTCGCCCATGATGACATATTTGTCCAGATCCTCACTAATCATTTGTCCGTCGGCTGCGAGTATGCCGATTGCCAACGGCAGGTCGTAAGCGGCACCTTCTTTTCGGATGTCGGCGGGTGCCATATTGATGATGACACGGCGTTGGGGGATGCGATGCCCGCATTGCAGAAGCGCCGAATGTATTCTCTGCTGGCTTTCTCGTACGGCGTTGTCGGGCAATCCCACTAACATAAAGTTCACTCCTGGCTCAACGCTTACTTCTATGGTGATTGTAATGGCTGAAACACCGTATATGGCACTTCCGTAAGTCTTGACTAACATGGCGATTGTTTTTGATGTGATGGATTATTCTTGGGACCTATCCTTGTCATCTTTGCAGTTCTGGATTTCTCTCTTCAGTCGAATGATTACCCGTCTGTATACTGCGTCAAGATCTTCGGGATTACGTGCATAATAAGCCATCGTGGAGTCGTATTGTTCTGTTGTGATATTGTATTTCCTGAAGAGGGAGTCGTATGCCGCCTCTACCTGGAATGTCAATGAATCGCGGTTCTCCCGTAATACAGTATTGTTATATCCGTCAATTAAATGCATTTCAGTCAGGAAATCTGCCAGAGTCGCCGTGTCAATAACCCCTTTGGGCAGTTCGGTGTGCTTGCATGATGTGGTGAGGAGCAAGGTGCTGAAAATGATAATGATGAAATAGATTCCCTTTTTTTTCATAATCTGCAAATTTACATCATTTTTTTTGATTTGAACTAAAATACTTATCTTTGCATCGTCAGTGAAAAGTTTACGTATTTTGAAAAAGTTGTAACTCAGATAGAAATGAAAATAGCAATAATAGGATACGGCAAAATGGGTCATGAAATAGCCTCTATTGCCGTAGAGAAAGGACACACAGTGGCATGCACTATCGACAATGACACCGAGATGCTTGCCAACATCGACTTATTGAAATCGTCGGATGTGGCTATTGAATTTACCACACCGGCTACCGCTGTGACAAATATCAAACAGTGCCTACAGCTTGGAGTCCCAGTGGTTTGCGGGACAACAGGATGGTACGACAGCTATGACGAGGTGTGTGCCCTCTGCCATGAGAAAGGTGGCGCACTCTTCACTGCCACCAATTTCAGTATCGGTATGAATATTGTCTTCGACCTGAACCGCAGACTTGCGGCATTGATGGACAAATATCCTCAGTATAAGGCTTCGATTGTCGAGACGCACCATATCCATAAACTTGACGCTCCGAGTGGCACGGCTATTACCCTAAGGGAACAGACAGGTCATCCCGAGATTGAGATTACCTCAATACGTGAGGGTGAGGTGCCCGGCACCCATGTGGTCCGCTATGACAGTGCTGTCGACACTATTATGCTCACACATGAGGCACACAGCCGTCGTGGTCTTGCCGAAGGTGCTGTCCTTGCGGCTGAATTCCTGAAAGGGAAAACAGGAATATTCACGATGACTGACTTGCTGGTCTGAAGTTGAAATTGAAAATTGAGAATTGAATCTTACATAAAAAAGAGACCTGCTTAGGTCTCTTTTTTTGTGGGAGTTACTGGATTCGAACCAGTGACCCCTTGCTTGTAAGGCAAGTGCTCTGAACCAGCTGAGCTAAACTCCCTTTAGGGTATCTCCCCCTATTTTTGAGTTTGCAAAAGTAGTGCTTTTTTAGGAACTGACAAAATTTTTCTTTTTACATTAAGTAATGTCTGATGTAAATTATTTATTTACAGTATAATATTCTCGTGTAAAATTAGTTGAATTTCTGCATCTCCACAAGCTTTTTGTAGGTTCCGCCGAGTGCCATTAGTTCAGAATGACTACCCTTTTCCACTATTTCGCCGTGGTCAAGAACAATAATGAGGTCGGCATTCTCGATTGTCGAGAGTCGGTGGGCGATAACTATCGTAGTCCTGCCTTCCATAAGTTTGTCGAGAGCCTCCTGCACAAGTTGCTGCGATTTGGCGTCAAGCGCCGACGTCGCCTCGTCGAGAATCATGATGGGCGGATTGCGGAGTATGGCACGGGCTATGCTAATTCTCTGCCGTTGTCCTCCGCTGAGTGCTGAGCCATGGTCTCCTACAGGTGTGTCGTAGTTCTGTGGCAGGCCGGCTATGAATTCGTCGGCATTTGCCATGCGTGCCGCCTCTCTAATCTTCTCCTCCGTAACCTCCTGCATGCCAAAAGCGATATTGTTGGCAACTGTGTCGTTGAAGAGTATGCAGTTTTGGGACACTACTCCGATGTTGCGTCGCAGCGAGTTGATGTTGAGGTCTTTTATCGGAATTCCGTCAATCTCTATGCTTCCTCCTGTTGGGTCGTAGAAACGGGGCAGGAGGTCGACCATAGTTGTCTTGCCAGCGCCAGAAGGACCCACTATGGCGACTTTCATCCCTTTGCGGATGGTGAGATTGATATGTTTCAGAACGTCAGTCTGTGAGTTTTCCTCATTGTCGTATGCAAACGAGACATCCTGATATTCTATCTTGTCGTTGAAACCGGCCATTACCGTTGCCCCTGGTTTTTCGACAATGCGTTCGTCGGCGTCGAGTATTTCGAATATCCTTGACGCTGAAGCGCTGCCTTTCTGCAGACTGCTGTAAGCTTTAACAATAGCCTGCACCGGTGGGATAAGGCGTGCGAACAGTATTACGAACAGAATGAATACCGAAGCGCTCAGTTGTCCTTTTACCACAGCCATGCCACCGAGTACCAGAATCACACCCAGCCCTACAGTCCCCATTACCTCCGACAGGGGGCTACCGGCTTCGCGCCGGCGCGCCACCCTCATCATCCTCCTGCTGTAGTTGCGGTTTATCCCCTCAAAGGTCTCCTGTCTGTAAGCCTCACGGTCATAGGCTTTCACAACCTCAAGGTTGTCGAGGGTCTCTTTGTAGGCCGACATCATCTCGCCAAGTTTCTCCTGACCTTTGGTGGAGTTGCGTTTCAGGCTTTTCCCTATTCTTGCTATCAGGAACACGGCGGGGGGCAGGATGAGCAGAAACAGTAGGAACAGTCTCGGACTGATGAATATCAATGCCAGCGAGAATACCACCACATTCAGCGGGTCTTTCACCAGCGACTGAAGGGTGCTGACGATACTCCATTCTATGTCGGCCAGGTCGCCCGACAGTCTGCTGATAAGGTCGCCTTTGTGTTTATGGGAGAAGAATGAGATGGGGAGTATGGTGATCTTGTGATAGATGTCGTTTCTCATGCGTTGCAGGACGCCGTTGCGTATCGGACTGAGGTAGTAGAGTCCCAGATAGCGTGTCAGGTTGTATAGAAGTGAGCAGGCAAGATAGCCTCCGGCGAAGATGAACAGACACGGCCATTGTCCCATCTGTTCCTTTATATTGTAAAGATGCCACATCGCCCAGTCGGTCACTCCTGTCTGATTGAAAGTAAACGTCGGCTCCGTCTCAGGAGGTGTGCTCATGCCGAAAAAGAGTTCGATGACGGGAACTATCAACACAAAACTGAACAGGTTGAACAGAATCGACAAGAGATTGAACACTATGTTCAGTGTGATCTCTTTCGGATAGTGACGCAGATATTTGAAAACACGCAGGATGGGTGACATATTCAAGATTATAGCGGCTACATTTCTGTGATTACAATGACAGGTGATGAGAGGGAGCTATTGGGTTTGTATTCCAGTCGTTCTGGTCTGAGTTGTCTCGACAGCAGGTAGTCGTATATCGCTTTGGCTAGTTCCATGGTTGTCGCCTCGATGCGTATATGCATACGTGGATATTTGAGCAGGAAGTCGGTATAGGCGTCGAGCACTGCCGTGGAATAGCTGTCGAGGGGCAATAGATTCTTCCCCTTCTTTGAGAGATGCAGAGGGTAACGTCCCAGAAGCTTGGCCTCATTCAGCGCGAAGTCGGCCGACTGCATGTCGCGTTTTATCTGCAGGCTGTTGCCACTGACAACACGTGGAAGATAACCGTCGGAGTTGACGATCACCGTACTTTCGCCTTTCGCCGAGATCGCAATGGTGTATCTGTTCTGTTCTGATGAGAAGTAATAAACATCGCTGTCGGTCTTTTTGCGCAACACGGATATTGTTCCGCTGAGGGGCCTGCCGTCGGTGCTTTTTATCTTACCGCCTTCAACTATTGTCATCTCTTCGGGCTGTGCGGCGGGGTAGAGCTCAAATCTGAAGATGTCGTTGCCTCCAACTCCGACCCACTCCGTCGATTTGCCAGCGAAATAGCCATGTTTGCCGTCAGTGCTGACGCCCAGGCAGATGTCGTCGCCCTCGGTGTTTATGGGCAGTCCCAGATTTGTGGGTCTCTTCAGGTAGGTGTCGGTGATGTCGATGAAGTACATGTCATATCCGCCGAAACCCTGCCAGCCGTTTGAGGCGAAATAGAGAGTCTTGCCGTCGCTGTGGATGAAAGGGCATTTCTCGTTGCCGGCGGTGTTTACGGCAGGTCCCAGATTCTCGGCGCGGCTCCAGTCGCCGTTGGGGAGTCGACGGCATCTCCAGATGTCGTTGCCTCCAAGTCCGCCGCTGCGGTTTGAGGCAAAATAGAGATATTGCCCGTCGGGTGTCACGCTGGGTTGGGAATCCCATGTGCGTTCTCCGTTAATGTTGTGGCCTACATTTTCGAGAGTCTGCCATACTCCGTTCTTCCGTGTGCTACGGAATATGTCGCAGTTGTCAAAACCTTTGTCGTGCCTCATCACCGAGAGGTACATCGTGTTGCCGTCGGCAGTCATTGTGGGGCTCCCCATATCGGAACCGTCATTGAACGGCAGTGGCAGTGGTTCTCCGCTATTGAACGCAGTGTCTTTCCACCGACTGACATAGAGTCTCATGACTTTCTCGTTCAGCTCTTTGTTGTAGAATGAGCGGCGGTTGTCGGCGGAAACTTGTCGGAGATAGTAAAACTCCTTGCCGTCAGGGCTCAGGTAAGGCATCAGCTCTTCGGAGCGCGACGATACACCACTGACAACGACGGGGTTGAACGGCGCCTGGTTTTGTTCGGCTTCTGCCAGGAATTCCGACCAGTAAAGGTATGTGGAAGCCTCTTCATATACCACATCGTATTCCGGATTGGGCCTCTCGTTGGCTATGTCGAAATATCTGTCCAGTTGCACCACGGCTTCCTCATATTGCTTATAGGTGTAGTGAACCACACCCATATAGTAGTAAGCAAGTGCGTTGGGGTAGTTTGGGCAGTATTTGAACAGTTTGGTGAAATGGTTCTTGATAACAGCAGGACGCTCACCGCTCTTCACTGCCGAGACGCCCATATAGAAGTAGGGGTCGGCGGCGGTGCGGTTTTTAGCGCTGACTTTCTTCATCAGACTGATGCATTGTTGGTAACGTTTGTTGTTGTATGCCTCCACGCCTTTCTCGAAGTCGCTCTTGTCAGACCCTGTGAAATGGGGGTGGCAGTCGTCGCCCTGTGCCCATAAGGCACTTGATGCAATCATCAGTAAGAGAGTCGTTATCGCAAAACCTTTGAGCTTCATTTAGAGCTTGCTGGTGTCAATTTTGAAGTTGGCCTCAGGACCGTTGCAGGGTGATGTGCACTGCAGTGCGCATTCGTCACAAGGTGTCAGTTCTCCATGCAGTCGTTTCTTGACCATGTCTCCGACGGCGTCACGCAGTGAGTCGATGTCAATGTTGCGAATCACCTCGTCGCAGAAGGCGTAGCTGAGCATCGTGATGGCTGTGCGTTGGCTTATTCCACGGGTCATAAGGTAGAACATGGCGTTGTTGTCCAACTGTCCAACAGTGCTGCCGTGTGAGCATTTCACATCGTCGTTGTATATCTCCAGGAACGGACGGGTGTCTACATGAGCTTTGTCGGTCAGCAGAATGTTGTGGTTGGTCTGATAGGCTTCGGTTTTCACGGCTCCATCCTGCACCAGCACATGTCCGTTGAATCGTGCCCGTGCCGCGTCGTCCATAATTCCCTTGTATAGTTCCCGGCTTTGGCAGTGAGGCATGGCGTGTTCCACGAAGATGTAGTTGTCGCACATTTGTTCGCGGTCTATGAGATACAATCCGTCGGCTTCCAGTTCGCATCCTTCGCCTTTCATGCGTACCACGATGTTGTTACGCACGTGGCCACCGCCCAGGGTGACGGTGCACATCTTCACACGAGCGTCGCGTTGCATGGTGATATGCAGGTCGGTGAGCATTTGGGAAGGGGTGTTCATCCCCTGCAGGCGGTAGAGTCGGAGACTTGCATTCTCTCCCACAGCTATTTTAAGGTTCTCGATGTCGTGGATCAACTGGTATCCGTTATCCTCATGAAGCATGAACATCGGGGCGTCAGCGGGATCGCAAAGCACCAGCTTCACCTCCTCGCCTCTGCCGACGTTCATCTCCATAGGGTGGGACTCTGTGCGCCAGTTGTCGCCCCACACATCGGGCAAAATATCTTTTCTAATCATCTCAATTCGTTAATTGTCAATAGGTCTGAAGACTGGTGATAATCGTACCACAGTGGTTCCATGATTATTCGCCCAGCTCTTCCTTGATCCATTCGTATCCTTTATGTTCCAGTTCCAGGGCAAGTTCCTTGGGGCCGGTCTTGACTATGCGTCCTTCATAGAGGACATGCACAAAGTCGGGAACAATATAGTCCAGCAGTCGTTGGTAGTGAGTGATTACCACTATGGCGTTCTCTGGTGATCGGAGCTGGTTGACACCGTTGGCGACAATGCGGAGGGCGTCGATGTCGAGTCCCGAGTCGGTCTCATCGAGGATGGCAAGGGTAGGATTCAGCATCGCCATCTGGAAAATCTCGTTTTTCTTCTTTTCTCCGCCGGAGAATCCTTCGTTGACAGAACGGTTGGCGAGATTGGTCGTCATTTCCACCACTTTCTTCTTCTCTTCCATGAGTTTCAGAAACTCTGAACCGCTCAACGGATCCAGTCCACGGTATTTACGTTGTTCGTTTACGGCGGTGCGCATGAAGTTGGTGATAGTCACTCCCGGAATCTCCACGGGATATTGGAAACCAAGGAAGATTCCTTCGTTGGCACGTACGTCGACAGGCAAGTCGAGGATGTTTTTGCCATTGTAGATAACCTCACCTTCAGTGACAGTGTATTTAGGATTGCCGGCGATGATTCCAGCCAGAGTGCTCTTGCCGTTTCCGTTAGGTCCCATGATGGAATGCACTTCGCCTTTGTTGATTTCAAGGTTCACACCTTTCAGTATTTCGCGGTCGCCGATACTGGCGTGTAAATTGCGAATGGATAAAAGTGACATGAAATATCTATGTTTCTGGTTATACAATAATTACACAGTCGGAGTCCATGTGTGCCGACACACAAAGATACACATTTTTATCTTTCTGTTGCCCCAACTGAAAAATATTGCTAAATTTGCAAACTGAATCGAAATCCATCGACGATTTTTTGAGATTTGAAAATCAATTGTATAATCATACATCATTGACTTAATGACGGCACAGGTAGTTACGCTTACTACAGATTGGGGGGAAAGGGAATTTTACTCTGCCATGGTAAAGGGCAGGTTGTGTTCTCTTATTCCTGATGTGCGTATTTTCGACCTCAGTCACCTGCAGTCGTGGAACGATAACAAAACCACCGCCTCCATTATCCGTTACGGTTGCTTGTCATTCCCTGAAGGTGCCATCCATATTATAGATGTGGGTAGCGACCAGCTTACCTTCTCCAGAAAGGAGAGGACTCAGTTCCAGCAGTCTCTTGTGGCGCGTTACCGCAACCATTATTTTGTGACTAGCAGCAAGACGACATTGGAGATGGCGCTTGACGAAGACTGCGATACGGTTGTTTCGGTGCCTTTCCCCGACAATGTCGAGCAGGGTTCTTTCTTGGCATATAGTCAGTATTGTGATATAGTCAGACGTCTCGCGTCGGGTGAGGAATTGTCCAGTCTTGGCGTCGCCTATTCCCCGCTCCGTGTCCGCACGTCGCCGCAACCTCAGCTGGTTGACAATTACCTTGACACCATAGTGACGAAGATTGACAGCTATGATAATGCCATCCTGAACATCAAGTATGATGATTTCCGACAGATATGTGGCACCCGTCGTTTCCATGTCGAGTTAGAATGGAAGATGGGTTGCAACGAGAGGGAGGTCAATATTGATGGCATCTCCAGACATTACAGTGACGTGGATATGGGCGAGATACTTCTTACCGTCTCCTCCACAGGATATCTGCAGTTGGCTGTCAATAAGGGCTCAACTGTGAAATTGGTAGGTCTGAGCTGTGCTTCCAAGTGCCGCTTTGTTTTCTTCTGATTCTTAAGGACCCTCGATCCTTGGTATACTATAAAAATGCCGTCACTTGTGTGGTGACGGCATTTATATTATTTGTGATTTTTTGTTCTAATCAACTCTTGGGGGTCTTCCAGTTGAAGAAGACGCTGATACCTGCCATCTGGTAGAATTGCCAGTGGCCCCAGTTGCCCATACCGCTGAAGTCGGTATCCCATTTCATGTTCAGCGCAAGGTTTGCAGAGATATGTCTGGAGAAGCGGTAGTCAAGTTTCAGCTCGAAGTCGAGGTCGGTCTCAAAAGCACGTTTCTTCAACCAGCCTTTGTTCTGGATGTCAGTCCATGTCTCACCGTCTGCAAGAAGATATTTGGTGTTTGCGGGAGCGAGGGTGGGGTCAGTGTCATCGGGGACAAAAGCGTCGATGTCGTCCCATGACATGTTTTTAGGTTTCTTGTAATCGTAGAAGAGTTCGACACGTGCGTAAAGGTCAAGGTTCGGAACGATGTCTTTCTTGAGGTAGAGAGCTTTGACGTAGGAACCGAGGGCGAAATAGGCATGGGTAAAAGTTGAGGGGTCAGTCGGGTCGAAGTTGTCTTCCTGTATGACACCATAGGTCTTGCCTTGTGCAATCAGCGAGTCGTCATAGACAAAGGTGGTCTTACCGGTCAGGAAAGAGAGCGAGATTGACCAGTCAGCACGTTTGTACTCAAAAGAGAGAGCTGTGGTGAGGTAGCCAGGGGCCATGAATCCAGACACCTTGGTCTCTACGGCGTTGAATCCGATGCCTTCGTATTCATAGCCGGCGCCGAACTGTGACTTGAAGTTGGCGGTAAAGCTGGCGCCCCAATCTTTGTATGCCTTCCAGGAGATTGCAGAGGTAAGGTCGATTTTATCGTTGCTTTTGCGGTGAGTCTCGAAGCGTCCTCCGACAGAGTCGGCTGCTGAGTTGTCCAGATCCTGCCATGCAAAACCGTATGCGAGGTCTACGATGTTGTCCCATACAAATTTCGGGTGAGTGTATTTGTAGTTGCCGAAGAATGTACCAGTTATGTCAATCTGCGAGTTACCTGTCGCAGACCAGTTGTGATACAGGAATTCTCCGATTTTCAGGGCCGGGGATGTTGATGTGGTCCATGTGCCGCCTGCGTTCTTTATGGAGTCGTCGGCAGTGGTCATGTTGACGGTGTTGTTGTCGACAGCAGTTTCGTTGTCGGCTTTTGCCATCTGTACTGAGAGAAGTGCGATGGCGGCGAAAAATAATAATTTTTTTGTCATAATGTATGTTGTTTTGTTATTCTGTCGGGTCGTTTGAATTGAGTTCGGTTATGATGTTGTGGATCTCGGTGGGGGTGAAACCGTGTGAAGCCAGGAACGACATCAGTTTGCTTTGGCGTTTGTGAGGGTCGCTGTCGTTGATGGTCTTCATCTTGTTCTCTGCCAGTTGTCTTAGTGTGCTGTTGTAGAGTTCGGGGTCGATATGTTGAATGGAAGACTCTATCAACTTGTTGTTTATCTGTTTGCCTCTCAGCTGGTAAGCAATCTTGACACGGCCCCATTTCTGAAGTCTGAGCTTTGAGTCGCAGTATAAGCGGCAGTAGCGTTCCTCGTCAATAAATCCGTCGGCGACAAGACGGTCGACAATATGTCCTGTCAACTCCCGGCTGGCGCCCCAGGTGACTAATTTGTCTCGGACAGTTGAACAGCATTGTTCGCTGGTTGCGCAGTACTGTTCAGCTCTGGAAAGGTAAGCTCGCTCGCTTTCGGTGAAATTGTAAGATTCTGACATTGATTCAACTCTATGATACAAAAAAACTTAATCTTAATTAATACCTTTTGTTTCAAATGCAAATGTACACTTTTTTTTCAAATCGAATGCAAACTCTTCAATCCTGTCACCGCGATAACGGCTGGAGACAAAGGTTTGTCATCTGTCGACTATGCAAAAGTAAAATGATGAGCTTAAAGTGGGATATATTTGGGGAGTTAAGGGGAGTTAAGGGGAGTTATGGGAGTTAAGGGGAGTTAAGGGACAATAGCACCGGCTTGCACCATTTGTCCTTTTACTTCTATCACTTCTTTTATCTTACCATTGTTTTACATTGATGATTCCATAAAAATAATTTTTGTCAATCCGCAGAATTTTAGTATCTTTGCAATGAATATTATATACTTATTAAATATGGGAAAGGGAAGAATACTGTTTGTCAATCAGGAGATTACGCCTTTTTTACCAGAGAACGACATCTCTTATTTTGGTCGTCATCTGCCCTCTTTCACACAAGAGAAAGGTCGTGAAATCCGTGTCTTTATGCCCCGTTTCAGCAATGTGAACGAGCGTAAAAACCAACTTCACGAGGTTATCCGTCTGTCGGGTATGAATCTCATTGTCAATAATGCCGACCACCAGCTGATTATCAAGGTCGGATCCATACCAGCCGCACGTATGCAGGTCTATTTTATCGACAATGACGAGTATTTCACCCGCCACAAAGGATTCTTCGATGATAAAGGCAATTTCTATACCGACAACGACGAGCGTATTCTTTTCTATGGTCGTGGCACTCTCGAAGCTGTGAGAAAACTCGCATGGCAACCCCATCTTATCCATTTCACTGGCTGGTTCTCCTGTATGATTCCCTTCTACCTGCGTCGCATAAACAAAGAGAACGCCTTCTTCTCCGGCACCAAGACAGTATTCACTCTCACCAACGATGCCTTCAAGGGTAATTTCGGACCGGATATGGAACGCAAACTCAAGGCTGACGGTGCTACGGCAAAGGATTTGCGTCTCTTTGAGAATCTGGATTGGCGGACTCTCACCAAAGCCGCCATCACTTACGCCCACGGCATTGTCGTCGCTTCGCCCGATGTAGACCCCGAGTTGCTGGCTTTTGCCCGCGAGAACAAACGCAACATCGTTGAGTACAACACAGACAACACCCTCTTCTACGAACAAATCAACAAGCTGTACGACACTGTGATCGGCAGCAATATCAACAACTGATAACCGCTTACACTGTTTTATGTTTCATAAGTTGTCCCTGAAATCTTTACTTCCATTCCTGTTATTACCAGTCCTCCTTCTTACACAGGCTTGTGATGAGGAAGAGACCGACCTCGGTGTGGATCTCCAGGATCCCGCCACCCTCTACAACGGCATAGTCGACACCGCATTCGGCACCGCTGTCACGGTATTCGACGATTCTTTGATCACGTCGGGGATGAGCAACACCCTCCTCGGCTGTTACAGCGATCCGCTTTTCGGCAATGCCGAAGCCTCGTATTTTACCCAGATAACCACATACGATGCCAACGGCGTCAAATTCGACGAGAACTATACTATAGACTCTGTCGAACTGTCGCTCTACATAGCCTCACTGTTCTATAACGACAACGGTTCCAAGTCGTATAAGAACCTTCATTTCGAAGTGTATCAGCTGGCAGAAAGTCTGGAGAAAGACACCACATATTATTCCGACTATGAGATGCCTGTCAGCAATGTCTGCTTCTTCGATGACGTGGTCCGCATCGAGGAGAGCGACAGCATTGTCCTGAAACTGATGCTCAACGACGCGTTCAAGTCTTTGCTTGAGAATCATGTCTATGAGACCGCAGAGGATTTCCACGCCGCCATGAAAGGAGTGCGTATACGTCTTGTCAACGATGGTGTGCCCGTGATGGCTACGCTCAACATCAACGCCTCCGCCACAAATATCAGGGTCTATTACACATACAACAGCGAGGAGCAGGGTGAGGCTATGGCACGCACCTTCGACCTCTCCGTGGGACAGTCGGCAGTGCATTTCACCCATTTCAAGAACAACTACAACGGAGTCCTGTCGGTGTTCAACACCAACCATGCGGATTCTATTGCCGGCGACCGTTATCTATACCTCTCACCTATGGGAGGCACCGATATCAAGCTGAATTTCGATCCCTTTGTGCGTCAGTTCAAACAGCAGCATCCCTTTGCCATCATCCATCATGCCGAGTTGATCCTTCCTGTTGCGGATATCGCTCCCAGCGAGAAGCCTTCTCTCTTGGCCGCCATGAAATACTACAACAATGGCAACGCCCTGCCGATTCCCGACCTCTCGGATCTTGTCACCTATTCCGGATACGACGGTGCATACAACTCCGCAACCAACTGCTACCGCATACGTGTCACCCAGCATCTTCAGAAGCTGGTAAGCAGTGGCAAGGATTACGGAACGCTGATTGAAATCAGCGCTCCCCGATCGACGGCGGAACATACGGTCCTCAATGGCTACAATCCTGCCCTCACCAGCAATAATCCATTCCGTATCATTTTTGTTTACAGCGAATAACCCCATCCTTACATGTTGAAGAAAATCCTTGTTCCTGTTTTGTGCTGCCTGACTCTGCAGCTTAATGGCCAGATAAGATACCAGAAATTCTATGACAACCAGCGTCAACGAACCGCTGTGGAGGGCATGATGACCGACGACAGCGTGAGAACTGGAGAATGGACATGGTGGCATAGCAACGGCAAGGTTTATCAGCGTGGTGTATATGACTCCCGTGGACATAAGACGGGTCTGTGGAAGATATTTTATGATGACGGCTCTAAATGTGCTGAAGAGTGTTATGACAACGGAACGAGCCGTGAGTGGTACCGTGACGGTAGTCTTAAGAGCGAGGTGCCAGTCTCAAATGGTGTAAAAAACGGCACCTACAAGTCTTGGTACCCCAACGGTCAACAGAAGGATGTCATCGTTTTTGTCAATGGCATGAAGCAGGGCGCCACGACCGAATGGCACGAAAACGGTAAGAAAAAATTCCAAGGCACATACAAAGACAATGAGTTGAATGGTCAGGCGGACTGGTGGACCGAAGAGGGCAAACCCGATATGCAGGGTCGTCTGGTGAATGGCGAACAGCAAGGTGAGTGGCTCTTCTACTGGCGCACCACCGGTGCTGTCGGCATCCGGGGCATCTATGACAACGGTGTGGAGACAGATGTATGGACCTATTACTACGAGAATGGCAAGAAATGGCGCGAGGGAAAATATGCCAACGGCAACAAGACTGGCAAATGGACCACTTGGTATGAGTCGGGACGTCCGCTCCATGAGGGCAACTACGTCGCCGACTTGGAGGAGGGAGTGTGGACTGCATGGTATGAAGACGGCAATATCGATTATACCGGCTCTTTCCACAAAGGAAAGAAGACGGGAGAATGGAGGGCATTCTACGATGACGGCCGTCCACGTTATGTGATGCATTATGCCGACGACCAGAAGGATGGCGAGGAGATTCGCTATTTCCCAAACGGCAAGGTCGAGACACGTGCCAACTACCGCAACGGTGTATGGCATGGGAAATATGAGCGTTATAACAGTGCTGGAAAACCCGAGGAATTAGGATCCTTCGCCAACGGCGAGAAGGATGGACGCTGGGTTCTCTATGACGCTCAAGGCAAGGTCGCCATGGAGATGTCTTTCAAGGCAGGCAAGAAGTCTTCTGCAGACAAGAAACCTACGGGTAACGGTCGCATCGGTGATTTCTGATTGGTCAAACCTCACATCCTTCAGTATGCATACTCTTCTGTTGGCTTCCAAGTCGCCACGCAGGCGTCAGCTGATTTCCGAACTTGGTTTTCCTGTCAAGTTTGTCGACATCAGTGTCGAAGAGCATATCTCCTCAGATATCCCTGTTGAACAAATAGCTGTACAGTTGGCAAAAACCAAGGCTGAGGGTTATAAGGAGACTCTGGCTAAGGATGAGATATTGGTGACCGCCGACACTATAGTGGTGCATCAAGGCTCGGTGTTGGGAAAGCCTTGTGACGCTGAACACGCCGTTGAGATTCTTAAGTCGCTTGCGGGTGATTGGCATACAGTATATACTGGAGTCTGTCTCAGAGATGCGTCACGCACTTCTCTCTTTGTTGAGTCAACGAAGGTCTTGTTCCGTGACCTTGGTGATGACGAGATTCGTCACTATGTAGAGATGGGCACCTGCATGGACAAAGCGGGAGCCTATGGAATCCAGGAATGGATAGGCATGGTCGGTGTCAGCAGGATTGAGGGTTGTTACTATAATGTGATGGGGTTGCCACTCTCCCGACTGTATCAGGAGTTACGCAGTCTCATAAAATAATCTCTATCCATTTGGATAATTCCCTTGTCCAGGAGATGTCGGACCGCTTTGGTCAATTCCTCTCCTGAGACATCGAATAACCGTTCCGCCAATTGTTTTATGGTCTGAGGCTGATCTTTGAGAGAGGCGATAATTCTTTGTTCTAGCGATTGTGGGTCAGTTCCGGCTTTCTCTTTCCGTTTCTCAATACAGACATCACAGCATTGGCAGTTGCTCGACTCCGACTCTCCGAAATAGTCCAATAACTGACGGCTGCGGCAGTCGTCGCAGTTGGTGACATAGGCAACCATTGCTTTGCGTCTTTTGTCGGCGGCGATTTTCAGGTCGTTGTAGTTCTTGTCGCTGATATAGATGTCTTTTATATCCACACGTGGCGACGTGAAGACTATCTGAGGCTTTATAGTCTTCTGTTGGTATTCTACTATGTTCAAGCGATGCATCTCCTTGAAGACATTGCATACATCAGTCTCGGTAAGTCCACAACGTCCCGCTATCATCTTTTCACTTATGGAGACATAATCGGTGAAAACGCCGCCATAGAGGCGCAGAGTCACCGTAAGGACATCCCCGTATTTTTTGTTTCCCATCTGGAACCGGTAGAGTTCCTCTTTGGAAATGGAGATGTGTATTTTTGACATCAGGTCGTTGTGCTCCGGGAGAGCAAAGAGTCCTTCACGCTCCAAGAATTTTGATGAAGCGAAGAGCGTGTAGGGATCTATGCTGTATGTGCGGCAGATGCCTTCAATGTCAAAATCGAATCGGCAGTCCTCTCCCGACCCCACAGGTATCTGATAGAAGTTACAGATGGCACGGTAACAGTTGCGTATCATATTTATCGATGGGAATTCTCGGTCCAGACCGTCATACAGTTTTGCGATGTCGCTGTCGTGATATATTATCACGGCATAAGACCTCTGTCCGTCTCTACCTGCTCTACCTGCCTCCTGGAAATAGGCTTCGGGCGATTCTGGCAGGTCTAGGTGAACCACGAAGCGTACGTCAGGTTTGTCAATGCCCATGCCGAATGCGTTTGTGGCTACCATGACGCCGCGTTTTGAATTGGTCCATTCCCTTTGTCGCTTGTCCCTGTCTGTCATTGTCAATCCCGCATGATAGAATGTCGCAGGAATATCGTTATCGTTCAGCATCTTGGCAGTTTCTACGGTGTTTCTCCGACTCCTGACGTATACTATTCCGCTCCCTCCCACATTGCGGGCAATGCGTAGCAGATTGCCCTGCTTATCCTCGCTTTTGATAACGCAATAGGAGAGGTTCTTTCTCGCAAAACTGCTGACAAATTTGTTCTTTTTACGGAACTCAAGCTTGTTCATAATGTCCTCAACAACTTCGGGGGTGGCTGATGCTGTGAGGGCTATGACAGGAACATCGGGATGGTATTGGCGTGCTCTTGATATCTCAAGGTATGAAGGGCGGAAGTCGTAACCCCATTGCGAGATGCAGTGTGCCTCGTCGACGGCAATCAGAGAGATGTTCATCTGTCTGAAATGGTCAATAAAGGTGCGGTTGTTGAGACGTTCTGGCGAGACGTAAAGTAGCCTGATTCCACCGTATACACAGTTGTTCAGTATCACATCAATCTCTTGGGGCATCATCCCTGAGACTATGCATGCTGCGGGAATGTGGCGTTCCCTGAGCTGCTTCACCTGGTCTTTTATCAGCGCTATCAGTGGCGATACGACCAGCGTGATGCCTTCATTCACCAAGGCAGGCACTTGATAGCAGAGTGATTTGCCTCCTCCGGTGGGGAGCAGGGCCAGTGTGTCGTTGCCCGACAGTACAGAGTTGATAATCTCCTCCTGTAAAGGTCTGAAACTATCATAATGCCAGCACTTTTGAAGGATTTCCTTCGGACTCGCCATCTCTGTTATTGAATTATCGTCACCGTTCCTCGATTGGTAACGATGTCGGATGTTCCTGGTCTTCTGTAAGTGCAGGTGTAGACGTATACCCCCTGAGGACAGTATTTGCCGTTGTATCTGCCGTCCCACTCCTTGTTCTGGTCATTGCTCTTGAATACCAATACCCCATCGCGGTTGTAGATATAGAGTGAGTAGAATTCCAGTTGGTTGTGGGTGAAAACCTTGAATGTCCTGTTGGTGCTCAGTGTCGGCGTGATGGCGTTGGGGAACCATACGGCGAAGATTTCTACAGGGATATAGAATGACGTGTCACTGGTGCAGTTGAGTTCGTTGCCCGTGGTGAGGCTTACAAGCACCGAATCTTCGCTGAGATCGGTAAAGGTATAGCGTATCTGTCGTTCTGTACTTGTATTGCCGTTGCCGAAATTCCACAGCGATGTCGTGGCTCCCGGCGAGACGTCGCGGAAGGTTATCACAGGTTCTTCGCTGTCGATGAATGTAGGACTCATCTCTACTGTCGGAACGGGATAGGGGAACACACGTACCGTCTGTGTCAACGGAACAGTCGAGCAGTTGTTCATGCCATGTCCTACAAGTGAATAGGTAGTGTTCTGATGCGGGGTCACCACGAGGGTGTCGTTGTGGGTCTGTCCAGCCATCGACGGGTCGTCGGGCATCGAAGTCCAGGTATAGGAGTAAGCGTTGGAGGCGTAGAGCTTGATGGTAGTGTTGTCGCAAATCTCCGTCACAGGGACATATAGTTGTGGGTCGACGATATAAATGTTTATGCTGTCCCAGGATGTGCAACCGAAAGGACTGGTGGCACGTACATAGAACCGCTGGTCTTGCGTCGGCATGGTGGTCAATGTTGCGGTATTGCCCTGTATGGGGTTGTTGCCCTGCATGGATGTGAACCAGTCATATCTGTTTTCGTTACTCTGGGAGGAAACGTTTACTATGGCCTCTGTGCCATTGCAAACTATGGTGTCGCCGGTCACGGTAAGTTTGGGATATTCATTAACAAAGACAGTGAAAGTTGTGTCGGCGTAGCAGTATACGCGTTCCACGATACCGTCACCGGTGGTGTCGGCCATGTAGTATTGGTTGCCGCGGGTGCTGAGGTTGACCACTGTGGTTGAGTCGAAGCGCACTCTGGTGGATGCCATGTTGGTGGTGTACATGGTGTCGCCTATGGTCCAGCGGTGGTATTCCATCTGCTGTGGCATGGTCAGGTCTATCATGATGATGGTGTCGCCCTCGCAGAGATTGTTTCGTTCTATCGATACTTGGGGCACTGGGCTTTTGAAGGTCTTCACCTTGATGGATTTTTCATTCCAGCAGTCGCTGTTGAAAGCAGATGTGCGCACCCTGACACCATAGTATCCGGCATTGGGGAAGGTATGGGAGGCAACGCTTCCCTCGGCGGAGTCTACAAGGCTCTGTGGTGTGGGGGGATAGGTGGAGTAGAAGTACCACTTGGTGTGGGCGGTATCGACATAGTCGTCATTGCTGACGGGATATGGTGTGAAGCTGCGCTCCATAAGGGTAATGCCGGCGTTGCAGTCATGGGTTGAGTCAACAACGAGGAATGGCTTGGTGTTGCCCACAGAAGTGTAAATCTTTGACTTGACAGGACGACTCGGGTTCATGTAAGTGGTCATCTCACACATGAACGAGTTCTGAATCATGGTGTCGTAGTGTGTCGGGTTGGTGTAGTTGATGAACTGGTTGACGGTGCAGTAGAGGACGCTGTCCTCAGCGCCGTTGATGAGGTCGTAATTGTTGTCATTATACAGTTGCTCGTTGCTGAGCATACCAGTCTTGCTGCGGTACCATTTATATTGGTTGGCGCCCTTAGGAGCGGCGATACGTGCCACGCTGTCGGTCTCACCGGCGGCGCATCCCACGGCTTTCAGCTCCATGCCCTGGCACTCGCCGGCGAAGTAGCAGCAGGCATAGTGCATAGAGTAACCGCAGTCGCCTGCGGCGAGCTTGATGCGGATGCGCTGGAACTGGTACTTGCTGAGGTTGATAAGGACTTTCTGCCACTGGAGGTAGCAGTTTTTACGACTGCCCTGAATACCTGCGCTGAAAACTCCTAACCCTTGACCTGATACGGGGGTGGGCTGCACATAGCAGAGGGTGTCGCCGCTTGCTGCCACCCAGTTGCCGTTGACCTGCTTCTCGACCATGATGACGAACTCGGGGTTGTTAGCCGCGTCATGGCCGGCATCCTCGAGGGAGAGGGCGTACCAGATGGTGACAATCATGTTCTGGACGTCGACAGTGAAGGTGTAGGTGAGCATCTCAGCCTCGGTGCCTCCGCAGAAGTTGCCCAGACGTACAGAGCTGTGGAAAGATGTATCTGGGGGCAGGTAGCTTAGGTTGTTGAGTGTCTGGTCGTCGTAGCCGGCACCCTTGATGACGAAGCGGCGCATGCCGTCGGATTGTCCGTTGATGTCGACCGATGAGGTGGTGACACAACTGCTGCCAGAGGAGATGGTATGCAGCTGGTTGGCTGGCACGGTGGTGCTGAAGTTAGAGCCAATGGTGTGTGCTGAGCATGAACTGGCAGTTCCCTGCTTGGTGCCTGTCATACCTTCCCATACGGGATTGGCAGGACCTCCGGTGACAGTGAAATTCTGGGGGTTCTTAAGTCCCATGCAATAGGGATTCTGAGCACATACCATCGGTACGTATGCCAGAATCCCTATCAAAATCAAGAAAATCCTGATTTTTCTCATTATGTATTTGTTATTATCTCAGAAGTGTGACAGTGCCTTTTTGTGACATCAGACGATCGACACCTTTGCGGCGGTATTTGGCTATGTATACATAGCTTCCTTCCTTGCAGTCATAGCCATTGTATTTTCCATCCCAACCCTCGTCGACTTTGCTGGTGTGGAACACCAAGGCTCCGTTGCGGTCGTAGATGTTGAGGGTATAGGTGTCAAGCTCGTTTGCGGTGAAAGGTTTGAAGATGTTGTTGGTCTCCAGTTTCGGGGTGAAGGCGTTGGGGAACCATACTGCGAAGATTCCTATGGGTACGTAGAACATGGTGTCGCTGGTGCATCCCAGAGCATTGCCGGTGACCAGGGATATTAGTATGGAGTCCTGACTCAGGTCTGAGAAGGTGAACACCACGGTGCGTACTGTCGACGTGTTGCCGTTGCCGAAGTTCCATAAGGAGGTGGTGCCGTATTCAGAGAGGTCGGCGAACTGGACTGACGGATTCTCGGAGTCGATGTAGTCGGGGGTGAGCTTGACCTTCATGATGGGGTAGGGGAAGACGGATATCTTCTGTGACAGAGGCGTTGCGCTGCAGTCGTTGGAACCGTGTCCGACAACGTAGTAAGTGGTGGTTTCGGTTGGCGAGACTTTGATGACGGAATCCGTGCTCTGTCCTGCCAGATGCGGGTCGGGAGGATTGGATGTCCAGTCGAAATAGGCGGCGCGTCCCGCTGTCAGTATTACGGTGTCGCCGGTGCAGATACGGTCTCTGCTGGTCTCGAGACTTGGTCTGACGAGGTAGAGGTCTACGCTGTCCCAGGTTGTGCATCCGAAGGGGCTGGTGACCTTGACATAGTAGCGGCGGTCTTGCGATATTGTGGTCACCAGTTGGTTGTTGTTTTCGACCACAGGCGTGGTGCCGCCGAGAATCTGATACCAGTTGTATGTGCAGTTGTCGACGGTGCTTTCCACATGTACGTTGGATTGGTCTCCGTTGCATACTATGGTGTCACCGAGCACGCGGAGTTCAGGGTATTTCTCTACATAGACGGTGAAGGTGGTGTCGGAGTAGCAGTAGACTCGTTCAACGAGACCGTCACCTGTAGTGTCGGCCATGTAGTACTGGTTGCCACGGGTGCTGAGGTTGACCACCGTGGTGGTGTCGAAGCGTACCCTGGTGGATGCCATGTTGGTGGTGTACATGGTGTCGCCTATGGTCCAGCGGTGGTACTCCATCTGCTGTGGCATGGTCATGTCGATCATGACGATGGTGTCGCCCTCGCAGAGATTGTTGCGTTCCAGCGAGACCTGTGGCACGGGGCTTTTGAAAGTCTTCACCTTAATGGTTTTTTCATTCCAGCAGTCGGTGTTGAAGGCTGATGTGCGCACCTTGACACCATAGTATCCGGCATTGGGATAGGTGTGGGAGGCAACGCTTCCCTCAGCGGAGTCTACGAGGCTCTGGGGCGTGGGAGGATAGGTGGAGTAGAAATACCACTTGGTGTGGGCGGTGTCGACATAGTCGTCATTGCTGACGGGATATGGTGTGAAGCTGCGCTCCATAAGGGTTATGCCTGCGTTGCAGTCATGGGTGGAGTCGACGACAAGGAATGGCTTGGTGTTTCCCACCGAGGTGTAAATCTTTGACTTGACAGGACGACTCGGGTTCATGTAAGTGGTCATCTCACACATGAACGAGTTCTGAATCATGGTGTCGTAGTGTGTCGGGTTGGTGTAGTTGATGAACTGGTTGACGGTGCAGTAGAGGACGCTGTCCTCAGCGCCGTTGATGAGGTCGTAATTGTTGTCATTATACAGTTGCTCGTTGCTGAGCATACCAGTCTTGCTGCGGTACCATTTATATTGGTTGGCGCCCTTAGGAGCGGCGATACGTGCCACGCTGTCGGTCTCACCTGCGGCGCATCCCACGGCTTTCAGCTCCATGCCCTGGCATTCGCCGGCGAAGTAGCAGCAGGCATAATGTGCCGTATAAGCGCAGTCGCCTGCGGCAAGCTTAATGCGGATGCGTTGGAACTGATATCTGCTGAGGTTGATAAGAACCTTCCTCCACGTGAGGTAACAGTTCTTATGACTGCCCTGAATACCTGCAGAGAACTCTCCTAACCCTTGACCTGATACTGGGGTGGGTCTCACATAGCAGAGTGTGTCGCCACTTGCTGCCACCCAGTTGCCGTTGACCTGCTTCTCGACCATGATGACGAACTCGGGGTTGTTAGCCGCGTCATGTCCGGCGTCCTCGAGGGAGAGGGCGTACCAGATGGTGACAATCATGTTTTGGACGTCGACGGTGAAGGTGTAGGTAAGCATCTCGGCCTCGGTGCCTCCGCAGAAGTTGCCCAGACGGACAGAACTGTGGAACGAGGTGTCTGGGGGCAGGTAGCTGAGGTTGTTGAGGGTCTGGTCGTCGTAGCCGGCACCCTTGATGACGAAGCGGCGCATACCGTCGGACTGGCCGTTGATGTCGGTCGATGAGGTTGGGGCACAGTTGCTGCCCGAGGAGATGGTGTGTAACTGGCTGGCGGACACGGTGTTGGTGAAATTGGAGCCAATTGTGTGCGACGTACATGAACTGGCCGTTCCCTGCTTGGTGCCAGTCATACCTTCCCATACGGGATTGGCAGGACCTCCGGTGACAGTGAAATTCTGGGGGTTCTTAAGTCCCATGCAATAGGGATTCTGAGCCTGACAGATCGCCATGCAGCCGACTGTCAACAGTAGTAAGAATACTTTTCGCATAATATTATTGTTATAATTATTCATTATTATATGTTCTCTAACGATATCTTTCTGCATATATTGTCACAAAAGGTACCCATTTTGTTGCGTCGAAAAGAAAAAAAAGTGTGCCGAAAATTGTACGGCACACTTTTTCAATTAGTTGCAAATAGAATTATTTCTCGCCTTCTTCGTTACCTTTCTCAAGTTCTTCCTTGAGGGTGGCGAGTACACTGAGGTCACCAAGGGTGGTTTTCTCGAGGGTATCGTTGATTTTCTTCACAGTCTTCTTGGTGTTGCGGTCTTTCTTGACTTCGCTGTCTTCGCCACGGTTCTCGTCAGCGACATTTTCTTGGTTCAAGCGAGTGTGGGAGACGATGATCTTCTTGCTCTCTTTAGAGAACTCGATGACTTTGAAATCAAGGGTTTCACCCATCTTGGCGCGACTCTTGTCGGCTTTCTCAAGATGACGCATCGGGGCAAATCCTTCAACACCGTAGGGCAGAGTGACAGTGGCACCCTTGTCGTTCATGGCGCTGATAGTGCCCTGATGGACTGAACCAACGGTGAAGATGCTCTCATAGACATCCCAAGGATTCTCTTCGAGCTGCTTGTGACCGAGGCTCAAACGACGGTTCTCGGCATCGACCTCAAGTACGACGACGTCAATCTTGTCGCCAATCTTGGTGAACTCGGCGGGATGTTTGATTTTCTTGCTCCAGCTGAGGTCGCTGATATGGATAAGACCATCGACACCTTCTTCAAGCTCGACGAAGATACCGAAGTTGGTGAAGTTGCGTACAGTGGCGGTATGCTTGCTTCCGACAGG
>DBXB01000008.1:0-1134 GCA_002309155.1 Bacteroidales bacterium UBA1223
ATCAATACCGACACCGGCTGTTTTGCCTATGCCAACGAAGACTCGACACTATATGAGGCTACTGCGGCTCTGATGCGGCATCCGCTGAATGCTTCGGCTGTCCACAACCAAATCTTCAACAGCTACAGTGTGGTGAAGATGCGACTACTCGGACACTTGATTTCACAGAAACTTAAAATCTTCGAGAAAGAAGGCTTCGCCTATATTGCCATCAACGACACCGAATTGGCAGAGCTGGGCGCCACTGCCGACGACCTGGAGGGTTTGGTGAACTACACACTGATGATGGAACCCATCAAAGTCGGCGCTCTTGTGAAGATGAGTGAAGGAAAAGTCCGAATCTCATTCCGGTCGAAAGAAGATTTCGACGTCAACAAGTTCGCCAACCGATATTTCGGAGGTGGCGGCCACACCAAAGCCAGCGGTGCCACTTCGCCATACGATTTCGACACTTCCGTCAGACTTATGGAGGAAAAAATACTGGAGGAACTACGAAAATGAAAAAGTATTTGACAATCATAACTCTCGCCATGTTGCTTTCCTCCTGCCACGGAGACCCGCCTATGGTGGTTCCTAACGGAACTAACAAAAACCTCAAAGAGCACATGATAAATGCCAACAGGACCATCACACAAGCCGAAGAGACTGCCATAGAGGAATATATCTCACGCCGCCAATGGAAGATGGAGAAACTCGCCGACGGTGTTCGGCTGTGGGAATACGAGAGAGGAACTGGATCCATTGTCAATCCCGACGACAGTGTGACGATAGTCTACACCATCGACGCCATCAACGGCAAGAGATTCTACGACAACGTCGATGAGACTTATGTCGCGGGACGCCGGAGAGACATGGCAGGTCTGGATGAGGCCGTGCAGCGACTGAGGCACGGCAGCAAGGCAAAAGTCATACTTCCCTCCAATCTAGGCTACGGGATAGGAGGCGATGGTGACCGTATACCGCAGAGCGCCATACTGATAATCGACTTGGAAGTAAAATGAGATGGAGTTATTGGGAGCTATGGGGAGTTAAGAGAAGTTAAAGGGAGTTAAGGGAAGTTAGGGACAAATGATTTCGATTAAACGATTAAACAAAAACCGAAATACCATATCAACGTATCTGGTGAGCCCCGCG
>DBXB01000008.1:1218-2044 GCA_002309155.1 Bacteroidales bacterium UBA1223
AACATAATAACTGAACAACATAAACATCATAAACAATCAAAACTGAAATGAAAAAAATACTGAAGATGGCCGCCATCATGCTGATTGGCGCCATGATTACAACAAGCTGCAACACCGACGGCTACAAGAAAACCAAAAGTGGACTCGTCTACAAGTTCATCGAGTGCAACAAAGACGCACAGCAGTTGAAGATTGGCGATGTGCTGGTGGGAACCTGCACCATGCGTCTCGACGACTCAATCCTCTTTGTTGTCGACGCTCCCGACCGTATCATGATGGTCAACGAGACCACATTCCCGGGCGACCTTAACGAAGGTCTACAGATGATGCATCTGGGCGACAAATGTATCATCGGAGTCAGTGCCGACTCACTGCACAAATACGGCATGCAGTTCCCCGCTTTCTACAAGGAGAACGCCGGCATGAGACTCTATTATGAGATAAACCTCACCGACATCATCAGTCAGGAAGAGATGCGTCAGGAACGCGAGGTCTATTTCGAGAACCTGCGTCAGGCACAGGAGGCTGAGGCTGAGAATCTTGCCAACTATGTAAAAGAGCACAACATCAAAGCCACTCCCGACGAAGATGGACTCTACATCATCGTGAATAAGAAAGGCAACGGTCAGAAAGTTGAGATAGGTCGCAACGTGGCCATTAACTACACAGGCAAACTCCTTGACGGCAAAGTTTTCGACACCAGTGTGGAGAAGGTGGCAAAAGAGAACGGCCTCTATGTCGACGGCCGCAAGTACACTCCGCTGGAGTACCGTGTGGGAGACGCCAATCTGATTCAAGGATGGCAGAAGGGTGTCATCAACCAACC
>DBXB01000008.1:2107-7370 GCA_002309155.1 Bacteroidales bacterium UBA1223
ATTTTCGACATTGAAATAGTATCCGTAAACTAACATACAATGCTTAACATAGTAATTTTTGGCGCTCCTGGTGCCGGCAAGGGCACTCAGTCGGAGCGACTGGTTGAGAAATACCATCTTACCCACATATCCACAGGCGACCTACTCCGCAAGGAGATTGCCGACGGCACAGAATTGGGAAAACGTATCAAAGGCATCATGGATGCTGGCAATCTTGTTGGCGACGACATCGTCACTGAGATGATCGACAACGCCATCGCAAAAGACGACAAAGGCATACTCTTTGACGGTTTTCCGCGCAATGTGGCACAGGCCGAGACCCTTGACAAACTGCTTGAGAAACACGGACGCAAACTGACCTGCATGGTCAGTCTGGATGTGCCTCGTGAAG
The DNA here is from genome assembly GCA_002309155.1 of Bacteroidales bacterium UBA1223. Classification (GTDB taxonomy): domain Bacteria; phylum Bacteroidota; class Bacteroidia; order Bacteroidales; family P3; genus Colimorpha. The sequence continues at coordinate 2,499 of DBXB01000008.1, forward strand.
AACTGGTGCGCCGCATGTTGGAACGCGCCAAAATTTCAGGACGCAGCGACGACAACGAGACGACCATCATGAACCGACTGAAAGAATATGAGGCAAAAACCCTTCCCGTAGCAGCATACTACGAGAAGAAAGGTCTGCATATCAAAGTCAACGGATACGGCACCATCGACGACATCTTCAGTTCCATCGTCAACGAGATAGAGAAAATCAAATAACAGGACAACCGACCAAGACGTCATCAGCATGACATCAAATTTTGTCGATTACGTAAAGATACTGGTACGCTCTGGAAAAGGCGGAGCCGGCTCAGCTCATTTGCTCAGGGTGAAATACAACGCCAAGGCGGGACCCGACGGTGGTGACGGAGGCCGAGGTGGGCATGTCATATTGAGGGGTAACAACAACCGGTGGACATTGCTACACCTTAAATACACGAAGCACGTCTTTGCCGAGAACGGTCAAAACGGAGGTCAGAACCTCTGTACCGGACGGGAAGGCGCCGACCAGATTCTTGACGTACCGTTGGGATGTATCTGTCGTGATGCCGAGACCGGGGAACAATTGTGCGAAATCACCGAAGAGGGACAGACAGCAATCATCGCCAAAGGAGGGCGAGGTGGCTGGGGCAATGACCACTTCAAATCGCCCACAAACCAAACTCCCAGATATGCTCAACCCGGAGAACCTGCCGAGGAACGATGGGTTATTATAGAGTTGAAAGTACTTGCCGACGTTGGACTTGTTGGTTTTCCCAACGCCGGCAAGTCGACTTTCCTCTCCGTAGTATCGGCGGCAAAGCCCGAGATTGCCGACTATCCCTTCACCACACTGGTACCCAATCTTGGGATAGTGAAATATCATGACGATCAGTCATTCTGCATTGCCGACATACCAGGAATCATCGAAGGAGCGTCAGAAGGCAAGGGACTAGGTCTCAGATTCTTGCGACATATTGAGCGAAACTCGATACTTCTCTTCATGGTATCATGTGAGAGCATGGACATCAAAAAAGAATACAAGATTCTGCTCAAAGAATTGGAGAAATACAATCCAGAGTTGCTTGACAAGCAACGCATACTGGCCGTTACCAAATGCGATATGCTTGACGAGCAGATGATTGCCCAAATGAAGAAGACACTCCCCCGCACGTTGCCGACAATCATGGTCAGTGCTGTGACAGGATACAACATACAAGCACTGAAAGATTTGATTTTCCAGAAATTGCATGAAGACGATAGAGACACTTGACGAAGCTCTGTTCTGGTGGATAAACAGTCACCACACATCATTTCTAGACTGGATTCTCTGGGTGTTCAGCCAGCATTGGAGCTGGGCGATAGTGATTGTCGCCGTCTATGGTTTTGTCACCCTGAGAAAAGACCGACGAGGCTGGTTATGGGTACTGATAGGCATAGGATTATGTTTTCTGCTTGCCGATCAGATAAGCAGCAGCGTCATCAAGGATGGCGTTCAGCGACTGCGTCCATGCCATCAGTTTGAAGGCGTAAGACTATTTCACACAAGCAAGGGAGGCTTGTACGGTTTTGTGTCGTCGCATGCCGCAAACGCCTTCGCCATAGCGATGTTTTTGAGTCTGCGTTACGGAGGAAAGAAAAGCGATAACAATCTGAAATACAAAACTCCTATCCTACCCTATCTGCTTATGATTTGGGCCGCTATAGTCAGTTATAGCCGCCCTTATCTCGGCAAGCATTTTCCTGGCGATGTAGTGTGTGGAGCCCTGTTGGGGTTGGGAGTCGGAGCCGTGGTCTATTTCGTCATCGAGAAAATCTCTCTCAAGATAGCGTCAAGACAATCAGCGTGAAGCACCCTACGTTTTCTCTCCTCGGTTCCGGGAAGCGATTTTGAGAGAAGACACCAATACTCTTTTATTTTACGACATTTAGCCTCATTGCCAACGGGCATGGTTATGATATTGTCAATAAGCGTATTTATAAACTCACATGGAGTGGCGTGATTATCAACCACAGATGAGGTAAAGTCAGACGCATACCGTTGACGAATCTGGAGAGGCAACAGAGGGTTGTAGAGAGCCCCCCTGCCTATCATAACATCAGTTATCTGCGGGAAGCGAGCCCTAATTCTTCCATAGTCGCCAGCGGTAAAAATATCTCCATTATAGATGACCTTATGTTTGATTTCGGGTAGGATCTCTTCTAGTTTGTCGAGATTAGGGACACCCGAATAGAGTTGTCGGCCGATGCGTGGATGGACAGTGACATTCTTGAGCGGGAATCTGTTAAGAATCGGGATTATTTTGTCGATATCGTCAGGATTATTATATCCCAGTCTAACCTTGACAGACAGAGACGGTTTAATGCGGGGAATAACATAAGAGAGAATCGAGTCCACCTCGTCGGGATAAGGAAGAATGCCCGAACCGCGATGCTTAGCCGCCACACGACGCATGGGGCATCCCATATTCCAGTTCACCTCGTTGTAACCCAACTCATAAAGTCTGTTGGAAAGTTCGACAAAGCCCTCACATTCATGACCTAGCAGCTGAGGCACCACAGGCATGGAACACTGATTATTTTCGGGCAGGACATCCTCGACCTTCTTTCCGGCATCCCTGAGGTTTCCGTGAGTTATTGAGAGAAACGGACTGATGGCATAATCGAAAGCATCAGGGAACAGGAGACTGTAAGTTTTGCGGAAGAGGATCTCAGTAAGACCCTGCATAGGAGCGAGAATCAGCATAATGTCAACTTTCTTGGTTGTCGATAATCTGTCTTCTCCTCTCCATATAGACACTCATCTTCCCCACCAAGTGACTGCCCGTCTTCACAACAGGGCGATAAAGCATAGAAGATTGTCTCACATCAGTGGTTATCACCTTGTTATTGATATCGAAAATAGCCACATAATAAAGGAGCACACCGACGATGCAAAGTCCCTTAAGCACACCAAGCAGAGCGCCGGCAAGATTGTTGAAAAAGCCCACATGAATCAGTTTTACAAACTTCTCTGCCAATTTAGCAATAAAGACAGAAGCTATGACGACAGCCACAAAGATGACAAAGAATGAAATTAGGAAAGCGTTGGGGCCGTCCAACCCCAGAAGATTAGAGAACCAGTTGGCACAACGCACCGCCAGAATGCTGCCCAGAATCACACCCGACAGAGAGACCAATTCAAAGATGATACCTCTTCTGTAACCCTTATAGATGAGATACCCGATAGGAATGGCAATCAACAAATCTAAAAAATTCATAAAATCATAGTAAAATCAATGCAAAAGTACATATTTTTTTGCGAAAAAAATAAAAAATGCTATTTTTGTTGTTTGTAGTTGAATGAGGCATAAATACGTAACTCCGTCAGGTACTTGTTTTTATACGCTTTTATATAATAATATATAAAAACGAAATGCCAGAAAAAAGTTACAGTATGCATCATTATGACGCAAAAAGCGACATAAAGACACAAAAAATTCAACTTTTGCCGACCGAAGCGGTTCGGGAGGTTGGTGCATTCTCAACATGGGGGTGACCGTGGTTTATCCTTGGGATTTTTGCGGGAAACCACATTTTAGAAATTAAATGTTATATATTTGGTGATGCTTCAGAGCTCGGGCAATAGCAATCGGAAAGAAGTGACATTCTACAATTATCGTCTGACTACAGACCTCAGCGATATTGCCATAGATACTGAAACCAGCAGACCGAAGGTGGTGGATTGCTTGAACCCTCACTCGTTTGTAACAGCCCTGAGTGACGATGATTATCGGAAAGCGTTGGAGACCTGCGACTATCTGGTACCCGACGGTGAAGGTATATGCATGGCGATGAAGTGGGTTAAAGGCGTGAAGATACACAAGATTGCCGGCGACGATATCCACAATCATTTACTCAAGAAGCTGAACGACATAAACGGCAAAGCCTTCTACTTTGGCAGCAGTGAAAAAGTCCTGCGACTCATTGCAGACAGAATCCACAGAGAATATCCTGCCATAACCGTCGAGACCCTCTCTCCCTCCTACTGTGAAGAACTGAGCGAAGAAGAAAGTATAGACGCCGTGAAGAAAATTGACTCGTTCAATCCAGATGTACTTTTCGTGTCGATGACAGCCCCCAAGCAGGAAAAATGGATTGCCCGCTATATTGACCATATCAAGACCCCGAAGCTGATAGCCGCCATAGGAGGAGTCTTTGATTTTTTCGCAGGCACACACAAAAGAGCACCTGAGTTGGCTGTCCGACTGAAGATGGAATGGCTGGTGCGCCTGCTCAAGGAACCGAGAAGAATGTGGAAACGCAACTTTGTTTCGACACCCAAATTCATGCTGTACGTCTTTTGCCATAGGAAAGAGATATAATCCTAGAAACTCTAGAGAACCTAGAGAACCTAGATAATCTAGAAAGTCTAGAGCTTCTAGTAATCTAGCGACAACGCAGCGACAAACAATACATCTAAGCACAACAATATGAACAAGACAACAAAGCACAACAATATGAAAAAATTAATTGGAAGACTCCTGATGACCGCCGTCATCTGTCTGGCAGCAAGTTCTTGCGGTACCGTTGAAGAATACGTACTGCTGAACGACCTTGACGTCAACGCCGAACTGAAGATGCAGAAGATGCATGAACTACACATCAAACGAGGCGACGTTCTGCGAATCGTGGTGACCCACAAGTTGCCGATCATTGCTGAGATGTTCAACAACAAAGTCAATTCAATTGACGGAGGAGAGTCTCTGACCAACTTCACGGTGAACAGTGACGGATACATCAACTTCCCATTGCTTGACACCATCATGGTGGAAGGTATGACCTGTACCGAGGCCGAGCAATGGATTGCCAAGAAAATCGCCGAGTTGGGACTAGCCTACGGAGCCACCGTCAACGT
>DBXB01000008.1:7554-8426 GCA_002309155.1 Bacteroidales bacterium UBA1223
TGAAAAAAGACATCTTCTACTCGCCCTATTACTACCTGCAACAGAACGACATTGTTTATGTATGGCCTTCTAAAACCACCATCCGTAGGAGCAACCAGATTGTTGACTTCTGGCTTAGCCGAATCTCGATTATCACCACGGCGGTCAGCGTAGTGACTCTGATAGCCACACTGGTGAGCGCCAAGAATTAATACACATCATTGACAAAAGAACAGCCTTAGTTTTCGAAATAATATTCACAGAGATATGATAGACGAATCCAAATCGGAAGCAACGACGGTAAGAAAGAACACCAACCGTTTCATCATCCACAACATTATCGAATTGTTCATGTCGGCCTGGTACTGGATCATAGTATCTATGGTGATTTGCATGACCATCGCATGGCTTTACCTCAAGATGAGTCCCGACACCTACTCGATCTCAGCCACTATGCAAATCAACTCACCCACCACCCAGGTGAACTCCGACGTGATGAAGGCATTCCGAACACCCAGTACAGCAGAGAAGGAGATTCATTTCTTCAAGTCGACCCAAGTGATACAGGATGTCATTGAGGAGTTGAACCTGACTGTGACTTACATCAAACCACATCTTTTCCTTGACGAAGACCTTTATGACAAGTCGCCCATCATCGCCAACTTCATCGACAACTCCTACCCCGCCGCCAGTTTCAATATCGAATGCCGGGACGACAGTTACACTCTCAGCACAATTGAGACAAGTCACGACAGGACTCCTATGGTGTGGAATTCAAAATACGGCGACACGCTGGTAACCCCTAAGGGAGTTATGGTGATAACGAAGAGACCTGGATTCTCGAAGATTGGAGGCGAAAAGTTGCAGATACACTATCGTCCACTAGGCGAAGC
>DBXB01000008.1:8492-9518 GCA_002309155.1 Bacteroidales bacterium UBA1223
GACATCATCAATCTGTGGATTGAATCCTACAACCGCCACACCGTGGAGTATAAGAACCGTGTGGCAGAGAATACCGCAAACTTCATCGAAGAGCGACTGAAAGTCATAAGCGTAGAGCTTTCCGACGTTGAGGGCGATATGGAGGAATATATGAGAGCCCATGGCATCAGCGACATGAATACCGAGATGGGAAGCAACATCACGAGTCGCAGCCAGTATTCACAAGCCCTTGTCGACGAGGAGGTGGCGGTACGCATAGCCACCGACCTACAAAACAAAGTGAGTGCGGCCGCACCATTCACCATCCTGCCCAACATATCGATTGGAGACGGGTCTGTAGGAGCATTGATAGAAGAATACAACAAGCGAGTGAGAGAACGTCAGCTACTGTTGGCAAACGCCAGTAGTAGCAGTCCTCTTGTCGCCGAAAAGGAAGCACAACTTGAGACGATGAAAAGCACCATCATCCGCACGATCGACAACCATATCCAGTCACTGCAAATCAAGATTCGCGAATATAGGAACCAAGAGATGCGGACCAGTTCTGCCATCAACATGGTCCCCACGCAACGCAGAGAGATGCAGTCGTTCACCCGCCAACAAACAATCAAAGAGCAACTCTACCTTTTCCTGCTGAACAAACGAGAAGAGAACGCACTGAAGATGAATATCACCGAAGCTGACACTCGTGTCATCGACTACGCCTCGGGTGGAAAAATATCACCAGTTCCGTCGAAGACCTACTCGATGGCTTTCATCATCGCTCTGCTTCTCCCCGTTGGACTTGTCCTTCTTATCAAGTGGCTTGACGTGAGAATCCGTAGCAAAAAAGATGTCGAAGCATACTGTTCGATACCTGTAGCTGGTATTATCCCAATGGTGGAGGACGAGTCTTCAAGAATCATCAGCAAGAGTGGCAAAGACAGGTTTAACGAGACCTTCCGAATACTCCGCAACAACATACAGTTCATGAACGGAGACATCGAGGGTGGCAAGGTTTTGATGATGACCTCCACGATGTCGGGC
>DBXB01000036.1:0-323 GCA_002309155.1 Bacteroidales bacterium UBA1223
ATGGCGTTGCAGAGCCCCTTGTCCTGCACCTGAAGAGGCATGCCGATGAGGAAGGCACGATGCTCAGAGTTCTGGATGAGTTCCTGCAACACCGCCTGTGCCCGTTTCTGAATGTCGGTATAGGCGGCGGAGCCGAACATGGGATAGCCACAAAGGGTGCAGGCCGGGAAGACCGTCAGCAGTGCGTCACGCGACTCCTGAGTGTCGAGTTCAGCCTGAATCCATTTCATATTTTCTTCAGGATTGTTGGTAAAGATGTTGTGCTGAACAATATGGACGTTCATGGTGTATTTATGTTTTAAAGTTCAAAGTTCAAGGTTCAA
>DBXB01000036.1:373-12581 GCA_002309155.1 Bacteroidales bacterium UBA1223
ATGGGACGCGGCGGAGCCGCCGGTTCGAAGTTCAAGGTTCAAGGTTCAAAGTTTAAAGTTTAAGAGTTAAAAGGTTAAAGGTTAAAGATTGTTGATATGTTGATATGGGTTAAATGTTTTGTCAATTCACAGGTCACGGGTCACAGGTCACGGGTCACAGATCACGGGTCACGGGTCACGGATTATCAGCTTGGCGAATTTGAGCATCAGCTGTTTCTGTCCCACGTCGTTGAAGAACACCGTTGCCTTGCGACTGTCGCCGGAGCCTTCGATAGAGATAACTTTGCCCTCGCCGAACTTGGCGTGGGCGACAAGCATACCGACCTGGATGGCGTTAATCTCGGCGGGACTGTTGCCCATTGTAGGTCCCTGTTGTTTGGCAGTACCTTGAGGTTTGTCGGTGCCCTGAGGCTGACGACGCACCAAAGGTTGCTCGCCACCTGACGGGGATCCAGTCCCCCTACCCGATCCAGAATCAGTTCTCGTCATTTTGGTTCCAAACGATCGTTGAGGCATGCCTCCAACCTTGGGGAACGCCGACTTGCGACGAGGCATAAGCAGATACTGAGAGTCTATCTCCTCAACAAAGCGGCTCAATTCCTGATATGAGGTGTTGCCATACTGGTAACGCATCAAGGCGTATGAGAGTGTGAGCTGCACCTCGGCACGGGTCACAGCCACATAGAAGAGTCGTCGCTCCTCCTCAAGTTCCTGACGGGAGTTGACGGAGAGCATTGACGGGAACAGGTTCTCCTCCATACCAACGACATAGACATAGGGAAACTCGAGTCCCTTGGCGGCATGGATGGTCATCAGGGAGACACGGTCCGCCTCCTTGTCCTGTTCTTTATCCTCTGAGGTAAGGAGCAGGACCTGCTGCAGGAACTGGTCGAGAGTCTTGATACACACTCCTCCACCCTGCGGGTCCCCCTCCCCTTCCCCCGTCTCCAATTCGCCGGGAGTGATGTTGTCCTCACGCTCGCAGAATTCTTGAATACCGTTCAGAAGCTCCTCGATATTCTCTATCCTGTTGGCATTGTCGGGATCGTCGTCGTTACGCAGCATGGTTATCAGTCCCGACGCCCTCACGATGCTGTTGGCAAGGGTGTAGGCATCGGTCTCGTAGACCTGCGACGAGAAGAGCTTGATCATCGTCATAAACTCCTGGATCTTGTTAGCCACAGCGTTGCCGATACCCAGACCGAAGTCGTCGAGATGCTCCATCACCGTCCAGATGCTCACATCGTTGTCGTTGGCGGCGAGCCGCATCTTGTCAAGCGTGGTGTTACCTATACCTCGGGCGGGGAGATTGATGATACGTATGAGCGACTCGTCGTCGTAGTTGTTGACGACGAGACGGAGGTAGGCGAGCACATCCTTGACCTCCTTGCGGCCGTAGAACGAGATGCCGGCATAGATGCGGTAAGGCACATTCTCTCTCCGCAGAGCCTCCTCGATGGCACGGCTCTGGACATTGGTGCGGTAGAGGATGGCGAAATCCCTGAAGGGTCTGTCGTCGCCGATATGGGCGTCGAGTATAGACTGCGTCACCTTGGTGCCCTCGTCACGCTCGTCAGAAGCCTGAAGGAGAGTGATGAGGTTGCCCGTCTTGTTGTCGGTCCAAATCTCCTTGCGAATCTGCTCCTTGTTGTTGGAGATAATAGAGTTGGCGGCGTTGACGATATTCTTGGTGCTGCGGTAGTTCTGCTCAAGTTTAAAGAGACGCACCGTAGGATAGTCCCGTTTGAAGTTGAAGATATTCTGTATGTTAGCCCCACGGAAGGCATAGATACTCTGTGCGTCGTCACCTACGACGCATATATTCTGGAAACGGGCAGCGAGCTTCTTGACAATCAGATACTGAGCGAAGTTGGTGTCCTGATACTCGTCGACAAGGATATAGCGGAAACGGTTCTGATATTTGAGCAGCACCTCGGGGAAGTCGCGCAACAGAATATTGGTATTGAAGAGGAGGTCGTCGAAATCCATCGCCATAGCGTTGCGTAGACGGCGGTTGTAGACTTTGTAAATCTCGCCAATCATGGGCTTGCGAGCTGTCTGGTCGGTCTGCTGAATCTCTGGATTCTCACAATATTCCTCGGGACTTATGAGACCGCTCTTAGCCATGGATATCCTGCTAAGCACGTAGCCCGGATTATAGACCTTGGGATCCAGACTGAGCTGCTTGACGATTTGTTTGATTGCCGACTTGCTGTCGTCGGTGTCGTAGATAGTGAAGGTGTTGATATATCCAAGTTTGCCGGCTTCGGCGCGAAGTATCCTGGCAAAGATAGAGTGGAAAGTCCCCATCCAGAGGTTACGAGCCTCACGACCCACCAGTTTCATGATACGGTCCTTCATCTCGGCGGCAGCCTTGTTGGTGAAGGTGAGAGCGAGTATGTTGAATGGGTCGACCCCTTTTTCTATAAGATGGGCGATGCGGTAGGTGAGTGTGCGAGTCTTGCCGCTTCCGGCTCCCGCGATAATCATTACGGGGCCTTCGGTGCATGACGCCGCCTCACGTTGGGCATCGTTGAGTTGTGACAATAGTTCAGACATTCTATGGTTGTAATAGTTGTAATATTAGAATTAGAAAAAGTAAAATAATAAGGAAAATGAGATGGAGTTAAAAAGGTGGGCAAGTTGGAGTTAAGGGGAGTTAAGGGGAGTTAAGGGACAATAGCACCGGATGGCACCATTTGTCCTTTAACTCCCTTTCTGCCTGCTTGCAGGCTTTGAGCACCGCTAAAAACAAATATATTTAGCGAAAAACTTCTATAACTTCTTTTAACTCCCCATTGTTTTACATTATTTTTTAATCGTTACTTAAAGCGTTTGATAAGGTATGGAGTAAGTCTCCCCGTCGGCGGCACAGACCGTGTTGGGGAAGATGGCGGTAGCCTCCGCCAGGAGAGGTTCCATCTCGTGGTAGCGTGCCGAGAAATGGGTGAGCATCAGTTGACGGACACCGGCACGGGCGGCGAGTGTGGCGGCCTGTGACGCCGTACAGTGGCAGCGTTCCTGTGCCATATCGGTGAAGGCGTCGTCGAAGGTGCTCTCTATGCAGAGCAGGTCGACGCCCTGAAGGACAGACACCAGCTCATCGTTAGGGGCAGTGTCGCAACAGTAGGCATAACGGCGAGGCCGGCGACGAGGGTAGGTCAGCAGGTTGTTAGGCACCACGGTGCCGTCGTCGAGGGTGAGGTCGGCGCCGTTCTTGACAGCCACACACTGGTCGTTGGTCATTCCGTATTGTGACCGCACCGAAGGACGCAGATTGAGCAGAGGAGTCTCCTCCTCGAAGAGGAAACCGTAAGTCTCGATAGAGTGATAGAGCGGGAAGGCCTTCACGCTGAGGCGCCTGTCGGTATGTATCACCGTTGGCTTGGAGACATCGATATCTACGATATTCAGTTCGTAACGCAGGGTCGTCCCCGACACGGCGAAGAGCAGTTCGATCGACTCACGGGCACCTTTCGGGGCATAGACCGTCACCGGCTCGGTACGGCCGCAGAGATGCATAGTGGAGAGCAGTCCAGGCAAGCCGAAGAAATGGTCACCGTGGAGATGCGAGATGAAGATGGTGCGTATCGCCTGCATCTTCTGATGAGACTGGCGAAGCTTGTTCTGCGTTGACTCGCCACAGTCGACAAGCATCCGCACCCCGTTGAGGGTGACCAGCTGGGCGCTGCACGACCTGCTGAAAGTGGGGACCGCCGCCCCTGAGCCTAACACTAGTATATTGAAATCCAAAGGGGTTAAAAGGTTTAAAAGTTTAAGAGTTTAAGAGTTTAAAAGTTTAAGGGGTTAAAGGGGAGTTAAAGGGAGTTGCTCACTGTATTTTATTTTATTTTTTATGGTGTTGCCTCATCAAGTTCGGCAGGCGTACCACGCAGCCTTCGGCAAAGGGGAGTTAAGGGACAAATGATTCCGATTATTCGATTAAACGAAATACCATATCTGGTGAGCCCCGCGAGCTTGACGAGCGAACATATCAACATATCAACATATCAACAATTCAACAATTCAACAATTCAACAATTCACTAATCCCCCAAATATATCAAATCGAGCGTCTCGGGGTCAAAAGTCGCACGCACTATGCGTCGCGGCAACGGCACCACTGCGCCCAGCTGCGAGACCTGCAGGGTGCGTTTAACCTGATAATCGGGGGTGAGAACCGAGACCGACACCTTTTCTGGGATGCGGTATCTGAAACATTTGCGCTCCCTGCTGCGTTCGGCGGCGGCTCCGGTGCGACCACTAGAACCGTTGCCCGACATCCCTGAGATATGATATTTCACGAACCGCTTGACAGTACGAAGGGTGTTCATCGACTCGGCGACACAGACCAAAGGAGTGGCGTCATCCGAGAGACTGCCACCCACAAAACCCATGGTGGGCGAGAACCACACCACGGTGTCGTTCATCATGCCCTTCTTGTCGAAACGGGGATCGATATAGAATGAAATCTTCTCGCTCTTCAATGTGCCACAGAAAAGCTTCACCGACTGCTGCTCCTGAGCGGTGAGCTGACTGTATAAATACTGGATGGCGTCGGTGGAATAGGAGCCAGCGTATTCACCGCCTATCAACTCCTGCTTCTTGCTCTGGATAGCATCAATGCGTTCAGCCTCGTCGGAGGCACGGCGCGCCAGACTCTTCACATCCTTGCGGGTTGTCACCAACGAAGGATTGCCGGGAGTGTCGTTGCGAGTATAGAAGGTGTCCATCCTGTCGTAGAGGTTATATTCTGCCCGAGGTTGTGATGTGCCGACGGGGACAGACGGCGTGACGGCGTCATGCGACAGAGACGCATTCTCGCCCTGCATACCTACGGCGACGAGCAGATGACGGGAGTCGATGGTGACACCGCCACCACGACGTATACGCACATAATAACTGTTGTCGACATCGGCGACATTGACCGCCGTCACATCGATGTCGGCGATATGATAGAGACTATCGACATCGGTCACACCCAGATAGTCGGCGGCATAGTCCTTGTAGATGGCGCCGCTGAGATCGCGTCGCTGCAGGGTGACATCAACACGCAGCAACGTCTTGGGCAACGAGTAGACAGCGCCGCCATTGATGGGAAAGGCCGGAGCGTCCTTGACGGAATAGACCTTATACTGATAGCAGGAGACCAGCGACATCGACACAATCAGCGCCGCAAGACCTCCAAACAAATATCTCTGTATCTTTTTCATGTTCTTCATGATCGTTTTCTAATTATCACCAGTCCTATGAATGTAAGCAGTCCGTTGAGCAAGAGCAACTCGAATCCCAACTGGTATCCGCCGAAAAGTGTTGCGGAATAGAGTTTCAGGAGGTAGCACACCACTGGACTGACTATGGCGACGACGGGTACCAGACGGTCGCGGACCTTCCACTTGGTGAAGAGTCCGAAGGCATAGAGTCCCAGCAAGGGTCCGTAGGTGAAACCAGCTATGTCGAAGAGGATATTGATTAGCGAGTCGTCGTGGAAAGGCCGGAAAGCTATTATCACCAAAAGGTAGAGCATCGCGAATCCGACATGTACCATCTTTCGGTAACGTATCTGCTGCCGCTCGTCGACATTCTCACGCTTGTCGAAATGGAGGAAGTCGTAACATAACGTGGTAGTCAATGCCGTCAGCGTACCGTCGGCGCTACTGTAGCCTGCAGCCACCATGCCAAGGACAAAGCAGACGAGCGTGAAGCCACCCAGCGACTCGGCGATTACGGGGAAAATCTTGTCGCCAAGCACCTTGCCGTCGGCACCCAGAGGCATCTCGAATCCCGGGGTATGCGTCCCGTAATAGACCAGCGCCGCACCCAGAGTGAGGAAGATAAGGTTGACGACAACAAAGAGCAGACTGGAGGTGAGGACATTCTTCTGTGCGTCACGCAGGGTCTTGCAGGTAAGATTCTTCTGCATCATATCCTGATCCAAACCCGTCATGGTAATGGTTATGAACGCTCCCGACACTATCTGCTTCCAATAGTACTTGGGATGGTTCACGTCGGTCTCCCAGACTCTCGTATAACCATCGTCGGCACTGGCGGAGAGCAGCTCCGGTATGCTCATGTCCATATTCTTCAATATCGCCACCACGGTGGCAATGGCGGCGACAAGCAGGAAGGTGGTCTGCAACGTGTCGGTCCATACCACAGTCTTGACGCCACCGCGCAGGGTGTAGAGCAATATAAGCGTGATGAACAGCACCGCAGGCATCCAGAAAGGAATCCCCCACGACCTGAACACCAACTCGTAAAGCACAAAGACGACCAGATACATCCTCAAGGCAGAGCCCAGGAGTCGTGAGAGGATAAAGAAGAGTGAACCCGTCTTCTCGGAAGTCCCGCCGAAACGCTGGTCCAAATAACTGTATATCGATGTGAGATTAAGCTTGTAATACAACGGCAACAGGAGAAAGGCTATGACCACATAACCCACCACATAGCCGAAAACCATCGGCATGTATGTGAAATCACCGTAATAGACTCCGCCAGGCACCGACATGAATGTCACACCCGACAACGAAGCTCCGAGCATACCATAAGCAACCACCGGCCAAGGGGATTTGCGGTTGCCACGAAAGAAGGCGTCGTTGCCTGCCGAACGACGGGAGGAGAGCCACATGACCAGAAAGATCAGAGCCGTGTATAAAACAAAACACAAAAATATAATATTTTGCGTCGACATACGTTATCCAATTAAAACTGCAAAAATACAAAAATTTTGCCATTTATTTCAACTTTCGTACCTTTGCCAAGGACAAAGAATTCATAATATAAAAATACATCTGCAAAACTAAATAAGACTCAGATAATTATGAAAATAAAGTCATTCCTAGCCATCGCCTATTTTGTCATTATGGCTTTGACACTGTCAGCCCAGAGACCTGCCAACGATGTCGCCATCGACGGCCTTCACGGCAGAGTGAAGAACGTGACTAAAATCACCTACGAGGCCCGCACCGATTTCCAGGGCGTCACCTCTGAAGGCGACCTCCTGGAACAGATAGAGACAGCATACAACGCCAAGGGACTCCGCAAGACCATGACATTCGTGACACCCGAAGCTGACATCATCTTCCGCTCCCGTTTCAAACACGACGGTTTCGGTCTGACTATCCTGGAACAGATTGTCGACAACAACGACAACATCATAGGTCGCACCTACTACTCCTACGACGCCAACAACATTCTCAAAGAGATGTGGGTTGAGGACGCCGACCGTCAGATTGAGAGCCGCACCCTCGTGGTCTTCGACGCTCAGGGCAGACTAATGCAGCGCACCCTCAACGACTCCTACGGCAACACCTACAAACGAGAGGTCTTCTCTTATACCGGCAACCTCGCCGACAAGAAGGTGGTGTTCAACGCCAAAGGCAAGAAACTTCAGGAATGGAGATATGAATACGACGCCAACAACGAGCCGGTGTCGCAGACGCTGTACGACTACAGCGAGAATCCCGAAGAGCCTGAACTGACTATCACTCTCTTCAAGTATGAATACGATAATGAAGGCAACTGGACTCGCCGCACCGAGAGCGAACTACTCGACGGCGACCCCATCATGCAGTATATCGTCACACGGAAAATCGAGTACTTTTAGTATTGTTTGACGGTTTACGTTTTAAGACGAAGGAGGACGATTTTTCGTTCTCCTTTTTCTTTTTTTCAATCCCCTTCGTAGCCGAACTTGCGCAATGCCACATCGCTGTTGCGCCAGTCTTTGAGCACCTTGATGCGGAGCTCCAAAAAGCATTTCTTCCCCGTAAACTCCTCGATGTCCTTGCGTGCCTCGATGCCGAGTTTCTTTATTGATTTGCCTTGGTGACCGATAAGTATGGCTTTCTGCGACTCGCGTTCCACGAAAATAAGTGCTGAGATCTTGTCGAGGGTCTCCCCTTCCCTATAGCTCTCCACTGCCACCTCGCAGCTGTAAGGTATCTCCTTGTCATAGAGCAACAGTATCTTCTCACGCACTATCTCCGACACGAAGAAACGCATCGAGCGGTCGGTCAGCTCGTCCTTGGGGAAATAAGGCGGATTCTCGGGTAGCAGAGACATGATGTGGTCAAATATCGTGCTGACGTTAAAGCCCTCAGTAGCAGAGCATGGCACGACAATGGCGCGGGGTATCTGCTCCTGCCAATAGGCCATCTTCTCTTTGATGGTAGCCTGGTCAGAGAGGTCAATCTTGTTGATGACCAGTATGACAGGCACGTCAGAGTCGATAACCTTGCGGAGCACCTGCTCATTCTTCAGGGTCTCGCCCACCTCGGTGACAAGCAGGAACAGGTCGGCATCCTGTAATGCGCTACCGACAAACCCCATCATGGATTCATGCAACTTGTAGTGCGGATTTACGATACCCGGCGTGTCGGTATAGACAATCTGAAAGTCAACAGGTTCTCCGCATTCTTTATTATCCCCCTCTAAGTTAGAGGGGGTGTCCGAAGGACGGGGGCGTGTGTCTTGAACGCCATTCACAATCCCCATAATCCTGTGCCTGGTAGTCTGCGCCTTGCTGGTGATGATAGAGAGTTTCTCGCCTACCAAGGCATTCATCAATGTCGACTTCCCCACATTGGGATTCCCAATAATATTTACAAAACCTGATTTATGCATAGTTTTACAGTTTTTCAATCATTCCGCCGGTCCGCCCACGTCCTCGTGGGCATCTAACTCCCTCCGGTCCGCCCTTCGCCGGTACGCCCACGTCCCCGTGGGCATCTATCCACGAACTACACCACCTCCAATCACACGGCATCCTAACAAGTCCAGCCTTCACCGGATTATTGTCAATATACGAAATGACGTCACACAAGTGTTTGTCATCCCTAATATATCTATCAAAATAATCCTTCATCCACACCTTACCACTTTTCCCCATTATCTCGTTGAATTTATGCGCCGTATACGAACGCCACATTTTCACAATAGAAGTCAGAGACTTACCCTCGAAAACCTCAATCAAAATGTGGACATGGTTTGGCATAATACACCATCTGATAACATCATAGTCAACACCCTGACGGAAAAACAGCGCATCCTTCATCACAGACGCAATATGGTCTTCTCGAAGAATACAACTGCCGTAACCCGCATCCTCATATTTATCAATCAGTTTCCTTAATTTCACAACTTTTTCGCTGTCCTGAGGGGTTTGATGAGTGATTTCCAACTCTCTTTTCCACTCAGATACCTGTTTCTCCGGAAAGGAATCTGCAAGACGGAAAGTAACAAATTGGTATTGTCGTAATTCAGTGTGGGGATGGTAGCCTCGTGTGTGGACTGTGGGGATAAGGGGTTGTTGTGCCCTCGGGGACGAGGGCGTACCGGCGAACTGTGTCCCCGAGGGGTCCCGAGCTTCAGTGAAGCTTGGGAAATGCGTTCCGGCTTCATCTTTTTTTTGCGGACGAGCCGTCCGCGTTCCGACTATATCCTGTATCTCCATTAGTTCCCTTACTTCGTACGTCGGTTTGGGACTGTCGGCGGGTAATGGGTTGCCTGTACGGTTGTAGTATACCTGCGGTATACCCACAGCTATGGCACCTGCGATATCCACCTTGTAGTCGTCACCGACGACGAGGCACTGATCGGGCTTCGCCCCCATCTTGGCCAGTGCTGCCTCGAAGAAGCGTCTGTCGGGCTTCATATAGCCCAAATCCTCCGATAGGAAGAAATAGTCGAAATAGCGGTCGATGCCGGAATAACGCATCTTAGGCAGCTGGGCCTCAGAGAAGCCGTTGGTGATGACCGCCAGAGAGAGACGGTCACGTTGGGTGTCGAGCCATTCCAGCAATTCACGTGCCCCAGGCATCAACCCCGTCTGACGGGTACCCTCCAAGACATAGTAGTCGCAGAGTTTCTGCGACAGACGGATGATTTCAGGCGACTCGGGGTCGCATCCGAATGCCGCAAGCGTCAGCGAGAATCTGCGTATCGCCAGCATCTCCTTGGATATTGTCCCGTTCCGGTAGGCCTCCCACAGCATATCGTTGATGCTCTGATACCGCTCGTGGAAAGTCTCATAGTCCACATGACTATACTCCTGGAGGCGGTATTCCCGAAACATAGCACGATAGGTGCGGTCGGCGTTGCCGTCGAAATCCCAGAGGGTGCGGTCCAGATCAAAGAGGATGTAACGTCTCGCCATTATTAAAAAAAGAGTCGCGACGATACATCGCGACTCTGGTCATTTTACTTTTTTCAGTTTTTGGTTTTCAATTGTCAATCCTCAATTATTCAGCGGGAGCCTCAGTGTCAGCGGTAGCGGAAGCACGGGTGCTGTTGACCACGAGGACCTCGTTGCTCTTAGGATTCAAGATCTCGAATTTGTCGGTGGGGATATCCTGAACCTTGACACGCTGGGCGACATCGAGATTGGTGATATCTACCAAAATCTCGCTGGGCATGTTAGCGGGCAGAGATTTCACTTTAAGACGTTTCTGCTTGTAAGCCAGTTTGCCGCCCTTCATAACTCCTACCGAGGTACCTGTGGTGTGGACAGGTATCGACATCACTACGGGTTTGTCATCGCTCAGCTCGTAGAAGTCAGCGTGATAGACGATCTCGGTAACGGGGTGGAAATCGATATCCTTCAGCATGGCGCTGTGTTTGGTGCCGTTGATGTCGATTTCGACGAAACAAGGTTCGGGGTTAAAGATGATACGGTCGAACTGTGTCTGAGGGACGCTGAACAGGATCTGTTCGCTCTTGCCGTACATAACACATGGAACCTTTGCGTCGCGACGCAAAGCTTTAGCATCCTTTTTCCCTACGTGCTCGCGGAGAGCACCGCTCATTGATACTATTCTCATTGTTTTAATTAATTAAATTGGTTTATAAAAATGAATTAAAATAATCAACTAAAGTTAAGGTTAACGTTATTAATATCCATTCACCCTTCACATAAAATTTTCAATTATTTCCCCCTCTAAGCTAGAGGGGGTGCCCAAAGGGCGGGGGCGTGTGTTATCTCAATTCACGAATTAATGCTCAATCCTATGAATAACACCCTTGTGGTGGATAGTAGTCTCATAGAGGTTGTCAAGCGACTCATAGTTGGTGACGCGGCGGATAGCCTCGGCGAAAAGCCAGTCGCATGAGAGAACACGGATTTTGCTCGACTCGCGTTTCAGCGGGATGGTGTCGGAGACCACCAGCTCTTCAAGTTCGGAGTTCTCGATTTTCTCGATGGCGTTGCCCGAGAGAACCGGGTGAGTGATCATAGCACGGACACTCTTGGCGCCGCTGGCCTTGATGATACCCGCAGCCTTGCAGATGGTGGAACCGGTATCGATAAGGTCGTCGAGCAGGATGACATGCTTACCTGCCACGTCACCGATAAGACGCATTTCACCAACCTCGTTGGGTTTGTTACGATGTTTGTAGCAGATAACGAAACTGTTGTTCAAAGTCTTGGCATACATGCCGGCGCGCTTGCTGCCACCCATATCGGGCGAAGCGAACATCACATCCTCGATGTCGAATTTTTCACGGATATAAGGCATAAAGAGCGACGAACCATAGAGATGGTCGACAGGGATCTTGAAAAATCCCTGGATCTGGTCAGCATGGAGATCCATGGTAATCACACGGTCGACACCGGCGGCGGTGAGCATGTCGGCCACCAGTCGTGATGCGATAGGAACATGCGGTTTATCCTTGCGATCCTGACGGGCAAATCCGTAATAAGGAATCACCGCAACTATCTTGTCTGCCGATGCGCGCTTAGCGGCGTCAACCATCATCAAAAGTTCGAAAAGATTGTCAGTCGGGGGAGTTGTGGACTGAATCAGGAAGACTATGCCTCCACGGATTGTCTCCTCAAATGACGGCTGGAATTCGCCGTCAGCATATTGGAAGACTGTTGAATTACCCAGAGGTATTCCATAAATTTCAGCCACACGGCGAGCCAAATCAGCAGTGGCTCTTCCTGCAAAAATAAACACTTTTTCAGATGGTTGCATGCTTTGTATTATTTTTAATAACAATTTGCAAAAATACTATTATTTTTATGAATACCGGCAGTTTTTTCAAAAAAAATTTTGTCAGTATCAGAAATGTATGTACTTTTGCACTCAGAAAGCAGGAGAATTGGAATTTGAACAATATCTATAAGCAATTAGTTTCTAGTAAATAACTTTCAACTTTCAACTCTCAACTTTCAACTTAAAAAAACTGCCCTGGTGGTGGAATGGTAGACA
>DBXB01000060.1:0-5882 GCA_002309155.1 Bacteroidales bacterium UBA1223
GACTTCGACACTCCCGCCGGTGAAGGTTTCGACGCTGTCAACGGCGGCATGAACGTGAGCATCTATCCTAACCCGACCACCAGCGCCACCACCATCGCTCTCAGCGGTGTCAACGGCGAGGTCAGCATAACCATCGTCGACATGAACGGTCGCATCGTGATGAGCGACAGCATGTCTTGCGAGGGCGACTGCACCAAGACCATGGAGGTCTCCGGCCTGGCACAGGGTGCTTACTTCGTACGCCTCAACGGCGACAATGTGAATATGGTCAAGAAACTTGTTGTGAAATAAGTTTCCCTAACATATCACTAAAAAAGAGTCTCGCAATCGCGAGACTCTTTTTTTGTTTCTAGAGTTTCTAGGTTTTCTAGGATATCTAGAGTTTCTAGGGCTTCTAGGTTTTCTAGAATATCTAGAGTTTCTAGAGCTCTTCTAGAGGTTCATTGTTTTCTCTATCTCTTCCACAGTCTTGGGAATGGGTTTGCCTAATACACGGCATCCAGTGTCGGTGACAAGGATGTCATCCTCGATGCGGATTCCGCCGAAGTCTTTCCATTTCTCCAACTCGTCGAAGTTGATGTAGTCTTTGTTGGTTCCCTGCTGACGCCATTGGTCGATAAGGGCGGGGATGAAATAACATCCGGGCTCGTCGGTGATGACAAAACCAGGTTGCAGACGTCGTCCACAACGCAGGCTGCCAAGACCGAACTGGTCGCTGGGACGAGTCTCATCGTCAT
This sequence comes from Bacteroidales bacterium UBA1223, assembly GCA_002309155.1. Lineage (GTDB taxonomy): Bacteria > Bacteroidota > Bacteroidia > Bacteroidales > P3 > Colimorpha. Next base: position 738 of record DBXB01000060.1, read on the forward strand.
AACCAACATTAATCTGACCGTAGTTCTCCATGTCGTGTACGTCAAGACCCATCATGTGTCCCAGACCGTGAGGCATCATCAGGCTGTGGGCTCCGTTGGCGACAATGTCGTCGATGTTGCCTTTCAAGATGCCTAGTTCTTTGTAGCCTTGGGCAAGGATGCGGCTTGCCGCGGTGTGTACCTCTTGGTAGGTGATGCCAGGACGGGTTACACGGATGGCTTCCATATTGGCGGCAAGCACTATGTCATAGATGGCGCGCTGGCGATCGTTGAAGCGTCCGCCGACAGGCACCGAACGGGTGATGTCGCTGCAGTAGTTCATGGCGGTCTCGCAACCGGCGTCCATCACAAGCATACGTCCTTCCACGAGTTTGTTGTTGTGTCCGTGGTTGTGCAATGTCTCACCGTGGATTGTCATGATGACAGGGAAACTTACGGGGCCATTGCCTTTCCAGGCCTCTCCTTCCATGTATCCCACCAGTTCGTATTCGTAACGGTCTGGCATCGCCATCTTCATGGCTCCCACATGCATGTTGTATGCCGTGGCTATGGCTTTCTCTATCTCGGCAATCTCTTCCTCACTCTTGATGCTGCGCTGTTTGACACAGGCTTTGATGAGCTCCATGGAGGCGTAACGGGTCACAGCTTCATATTTTATGCCAAGAAGCATGCTCATCTGACGCATGTTGTCGGAACGGTAAGGGGGGAGATAATGAATCTTGCGGGCTTCGCCAACAGTCTTGGTGCAGAGTGTCTGCAGTGCTTTCAAGTCACCGCTGTTCTCCACACCTACGCTCGCAGCCAACTCTTTGACGCTGGGAAGCGGACCGGTCCAGATAATGTCGTCAATATCATAGTCGTTGGCAAAAATGTAGTCTTTGCCGTTGTCACAGTCCAGGACACCAACAAGGTCTTCTCTCTGCAGTCCGAAGAAATACAGGAATGTGCTGTCTTGACGGAACCAGTAGGTGTTGTCTGTGTAGTTGCAGGGCGCTTCATGGTTGCCCTGGATGATGATGAGTCCGTGTCCGACATCTTTGCGGAGCTGCTCACGGCGCTGAATATAAGTCTCTTTTTTAAACATAACTATATAATATTATTGTTGTTGTCAATTTCTAGTTTTTCTAGATTTTCTAGAGCTTCTAGGGTTTCTAGGGTTTCTAGGGTTTCTAGGGTTTCTAGAGTTTCTAGAGTTTCTAGGGTTTCTAGAGCTTCTAGAGGTAACGCTTATTTATCGTCTTTATTGTCATAAAAAATTAATTTTCAATTTTCAACTCTCAATTCTCAATTTGTTTGTATCTTTGCAACCCCCAAATTATTTTTAAATATTAAAGAAATGAACGCAAATTCCTATAAATTAAACCCTAACAGACTTGTCGCCTTCCTCCAAAAGCCGGCAAGCCAATTCACCCGCGACGACATTTTGCATGTTATCGAGGAGTTTGACATCCAGATGGTCAAGTTCCGCTATATGGCTCATGACGGACGCCTGAAATCCCTCAACTTCGTCATCAACAGCTATGACCATATCCGCGATGTGCTGACTTCTGGCGAGCGTGTCGACGGCTCCAGCTTGTTCCCATTCCTTGAGGCAGGAAGCTCGGACCTCTATGTCATCCCCCGTTTCCGCACCGCTTTCATCGACCCCTTCGCTGATATTCCTACACTGGATCTGCTGTGCAATTTCTATACCAAAGACGGCGAGCCTTTTGAGATGGCTCCTGAATATACCCTCCATAAGGCTGGCGAGGCGTTCCGTAAGGCTACTGGTGGTATGGAGTTCGAGGTGATGGGCGAGTTGGAATATTATGTCATCGCCGAGAAACAGGACTCCTATCTCCCTGCCGACCAGCGTGGCTATCATGCCTCTATGCCCTTCTGCAAGTTCGAGGACTTCCGTGTCGAGGCTATGAAGCTCATTGCTGAAAGTGGCGGACTTATCAAATACGGCCATAGCGAGGTGGGCAACTTCACTGTCGGCGATACTATGTATGAACAGAACGAGATTGAGTTCCTCCCCACTTATCTGGAAGACGCCGCAGATCAGCTGGTCATCGCTAAATGGATTATGCGTGAACTCGGTTACCAGTACGGAATCACCGTCACCTTCGCACCGAAAATCACTGTCGGCAAGGCTGGCAGCGGTATGCATATCCATACCCGCGTTAGCAAGGACGGCAAGAATATGTATGTCGGTGAGAACGGCTTGAGTGAGATAGCCCACAAGACTATTGCCGGCATCCTGAGCTTGGCTGGTTCTTTGACCGCTTTCGGCGACACCAACCCGACGAGTTATTTCCGTCTGGTGCCCCATCAGGAGGCTCCTACAAATATCTGTTGGGGCGACCGCAACCGCAGTGCTATGGTCCGTGTGCCTCTGGGATGGACCAAGGGTAGCGGAAACATGATGGCTCACTGCAATCCGTTGGAATCTGATGAACCCGTCGATTTCAGCTATAAACAGACTATTGAGCTCCGCACACCCGACGGAAGCGCCAACGTATATCTCCTGCTTGCCGGTATGACAGTGGCGGCGCGTCATGGTTTCGAGATGGAAAACGCTGTCCAGTATGCCAAGGATCGCTATGTCAGCGTGAATATCTTTGAACATGAGGATGTCCTCAACCGCCTCGACGTGCTTCCCGACAGCTGCGCCGCCAGCGCCGACCTGCTGGAACGCGACCGTGCCTTCTATGAGGAACAGGGTGTCTTCGCCCCGCAACTTATCGATGGTATCATCAATGACCTCCGCAAATTCAACGACCGCAACCTCCGTGCCGAAATAGGTAACGACCCCGCCAAAACTCTTGAATTGGTTAAAACATTCATCCACTGCGGATAATTTTTGGGGTGGTTATACAATATTACAATTCTATATTCGTTATTCTCTAACAAAACTTTTTTCAATTAAAACAACCCAACAATGAAAAGAATCATTTTTGCCGCCTTGATGGCTTTTGTAATGATCGGCATGAGCGCCTGCTCAAATGACAAAGATCTCTCCGGTACCAGCTGGAAAGGCCATATACAGCAGTCTCAATATGTCACCATGGGCGATGAGACTATCGTCTATACACTCGATGCTGATGTACTGATGTCCTTCACCACCGAGGAGGCGGGCAATACAAATGTCAAAGGTACGATGTCTATGGATGAAATGACATTGCCCGTCAACGAAACCACCAGCTTTACCTATACCTATGACGGCGATGGCAACGGTACAATTACCACTACCGGCCAGAACGGCACCAACACCACTCCTTTCACCATTGACGGCGATAAGTTGACAATGACCGATGGAGGTCAGACCTTAGTGCTTACCAAACAATAATTTTATAACTAACCTTTAATTAATCCTATTTATTATGAAAAAATTTATCTATGTTGCCTTGATGACTTTTGTTCTGATTGGCATGGGCTCCTGCTCAAAAGACAAAGACCTTACCGGAACCAAATGGGCTGCCTCTATCGTTGAAACAGAAGAGGGTTACACCATCACCGTTGACATGCTCCTCAGCTTCAACAGCGAGACCGCTGGTACTCTCACAGCTACCGCTTTGGGATACACCTATTCTCAGGATTTCACCTATACCTATGACGGTAAAGGTGAAGGTACTCTGACTGCCAAAGATCCCGAATCAGGTATTGAGACAACAGAACCCTTTACCATCGATGGCGATAAACTTACCGTCAAAGAGGCTACGGGAGACATTGTTTTCACCAAACAGTAATAATAAGAGCTGGACTCTTACAAAGTGTGCCCCGGCGTTTCCCGCCGGGGCTTTTTTTCGGAAACTGTTTCTAAGTATGGCTTATTTGTTGGATGAGAATATCGTGGGGTTCCCCGACCCTGAATTGGCCGACCCCGATGGTCTGGTCGCTGTGGGTGGCGGCATGTCTGTGACATGGCTGTACAACGCCTACCATTATGGCTTATTCCCTTGGTATCGCTATAAGGGTAAGCCGTATTGGTTCTCCCCCGATCCTCGTATGGTCCTCTTCCCGAAAGAGTTCCGCTGTTCAAAAAGCCTTGCCCGCAAGATACACTCGCCTCGTTTCGAGACCCGTATCGATACCTGTTTCAGAGAGGTGGTAGAGTGTTGTGCCTCCGTCAAAAGAAAGGAAGAGGGTACATGGATAGATTCTGAATTTGTAGATGCCTATTGCCGGCTGCACGATGTCGGCGTGGCTCACTCTTTCGAGACTTTCCTCGATGGAAAGCTGGTGGGGGGTCTCTATGGTGTTGGAATAGCCGACTATTTCTGTGGCGAATCGATGTTCCACACCGTCTCCGACGCTTCAAAGATAGCTTTCGCGCGTATGGTGGAATTCGCTCTGATGCACCGCACCCGCTTTATAGACGCTCAGATGTATACCGATCATCTCGCCTCCCTGGGAGCCCGTGAGATACCCCGACATGAATTCCTTCAATTGCTTGAAAACAAAAATATCGACCGCTCATATTTCGGACGTTGGCGCAACAACAGCGTGGTACTGCTGTTGGGTGGCAATCAGGGTGATCGGATTAGTCTGTTGCTGAAAGCTGTCGGACAGATATCCCGTCGCATAGGTACTGTATTCGCAAAATCACCTATTTTCGAGACTGAACCATGGGGATTCGAGTCAGAACAGTCTTTCCTGAACATGGCTGTGGCGGTCGACACCGACCTGAAACCTATGGAGGTGCTGAGAATAGCCCTCGATATTGAGAAGAAACTTGGAAGAGTACGGCCCGATGAGACTCAGGACAACAAAGACCCGCAACCCAAGGAACGGCACTATTCTTCCCGTCCTATCGATATCGACCTGATTTTCTATAACAGCCAAGTTATGGATACTCCCGAACTGCAGATACCTCATCCGAGAATGCAGGACCGCCGCTTCGTACTAGAACCGTTACGTCATATTATCCCCGATTTTATTCACCCGAAATTGCATAAAACGATTGAGGAATTAGCCGAAGAATGCTCAGATAAGGGCGATGTGAAATGGTATTTTTGATGATTAATTCATTGAAATACAGGTGTAATATCTTTTATTGCAAAAATTATTTTGCTGGATAAGAAAAATGTAGTACTTTTGCACTCCATTTTGTGGATAATAAACAATCAATAAATAATTAAAAATGTACGCAATCGTAGAAAT
>DBXB01000060.1:5939-15878 GCA_002309155.1 Bacteroidales bacterium UBA1223
TCTTTTGACACCGTGATGCTCAAGGACAATGATGGTGAAATTACTGTTGGCCAGCCCTATATCAGCGGCGCCAAGGTAAACGCCACCGTGGTGAAACATCTTAAAGGCAAGAAGGTTCTTGTCTTCAAGAAAATACGTCGCAAAGGATTCCAGAAAATGAATGGTCATCGCGACTATCTGACTCAGATTAAAATTAACAGCATCAATTAATCTGACTCTTTCACCAACTAATTAATTATTTGTAAAACCTTTTAAAAAGAAGATATTATGGCTCATAAAAAAGGTGTCGGTAGTTCCAGCAATGGTCGTGAATCCGAAAGCAAACGCTTGGGTGTGAAAATTTTCGGTGGCCAGCCCTGTGTGGCAGGTAACATCATCATCCGTCAGCGTGGCACTGTCCACAACCCCGGACGTAACGTGGGTATGGGCAAAGACCACACTCTCTTCGCTCTGTGCGACGGTGTCGTGAAGTTCCATAAAGGCCGCGAGGACCGCTCTTTCGTTTCGGTTATCCCCAACGAAGAATAGCAGTTCTTTACAGGTTCAGTCCTGTAAATACCCAACAAGCATAAACAAGACAGCCTCTCGATGGTTGTCTTGTTTTTTTTGTATTGTGGTATGTCAGCTGTTCTCTTGCTGTCGCAAACTCTCTCCGTGAATCTTCTCGGTGACCTCTTTGACAAAGTTCTCGTCAAGTCCTAATTCTTTACCTGCGGCAATCTGCTGCCTCAAGACCTGATCCCATCTGTCGGGTTGGAACAAAGGCATGTTGTGGCGACTCTTTATTACGCCGATGTCTTTGGATATATTCATCCTCTGACTCAGGAGCTTTAATATCTGTGCATCGATGATGTCTAGTTGTTGACGCATCCTTATCAGGTCTCCGGGAGCTGTCTCGCTGCGCTGCCGTACCTTGAGATTGTCAAGTATTGTCTTTAACTCGGACGGAACTACTTGTTGCCCGCTGTCGGTGACAGCTTTATCTGGCTGAGGATGACATTCTATCATCAGTCCGTCAAAATGCATGTCAAGCGCTGTCTGCGACAGCTGTGCCACCAAGTCTCGTCGTCCGCCGATATGACTGGGGTCGCATATCAGTGGCACGTCAGGCATCCTCCGTTTCAGCTCTATGGGTAACTCCCACAAGGGATTGTTGCGGTATCCGAAATTGTTGTATGTTGTGAATCCTCGGTGTACTGCGGCAAGGTCGACGATGCCTACTCTCTGCAAACGCTCCAAGGCCCCCACCCACAACTCTATGTCGGGCGTGATGGGATTCTTCACCATCACTGATAGCCCACTGCCTTTCAAGGCTTCTGCCAACTCTCCGACTAAAAAGGGATTGACAGTGGTGCGGGATCCTAACCAAACGGCGTCAATGCCATACTTCTGACAGAGCTCTATGTGCTCGGTGCGTGCCACCTCACAGCAAAACAGGAATCGATTCCCGAAGGTCTCTTTCAACTCTTTTATCCACTGCAATGCCAGCTCTCCCATCCCCTCGAACCCACCGGGACGGGTACGTGGTTTCCATACACCACACCTGATCATGCTTATACGACTGTCGTTGCTGAGGTCTGTCACTACACTGCGCATCTGCTCCAGGCTCTCCGCACTGCATGGTCCTGCTATGATTGTTGGTAATTCTCTGATTTGAAATATCCTACTCATTTATTTCCTTCGGTTTTGCCTATGCAAATTTACATATATTTTTCACAATCTACAATATTTTACTCTACTAACCGTTTCTAGTTATGTAATAATCAAATAATATAGAACAACTATTAACCCTTTCAACCCCCTTTAACCCTTTTTAACCCTTTTAACCTTTCAAACCCTTTTCAACCCTTTAACCCTTTTCAACCCTTTAACCCTTTTCAACCCTTTAACCCTTTTAACCCTTTTAACCTTTCAAACCCTTTTCAACCCTTTAATTATACGTCTATTCCTTTCCCTTATGAAAATACGTTATCTGAAACTGAAAAACTGGTTGCTGGTTTCGCTTATGAGCCTCTTCGGACTTCAGGCTTGCCATTGCCATAAAGAGGTCGTCAAGCAGGAAGACAAAGTGAAACCGTCTGTCGACGACAGAGGCAGGGCAATACTTATGTACGGCGTGCCGACCACTCCTTACAGAGTCGATCAGAAGGCTTCTGACGATGCCACGGCAACAAAAGACAACCCGGTACCCCCGAAACCCCGCGAACCTCAAGTGACGGTCTACGGCACTCCTACTGTGGACTTTTCCGTGAAGGGTCGGGTGGTCGACGAAAAGGGTAATCCTGTTAAAGGAGTTCAGGTGATGTTGATTAATAGCGAGATAGACCCCGATAACCTGCCGGATACTCCTCATTGGATGGAACGAATGAAACTGATATCGGATACCACCGACAATGAGGGTAATTTCAACGTCCATACCTCCGACCGCCCCTGGGAGTCGGTGAGAGTGCTGGTCCGCGATATCGATGAGGATGAGAATGGCATATTCGAGAAGAAATTGATGGAGGTGGATTTCGGTGAACCCAAACAGGGTGATAAACCTGTCTCCTCCTGGAATCTGGGCGAGAGAAAAGCTGAGGTGACGGTGGAAATGAAACACAAGGATGAGTGATCTTGCCCGCTTGAGTTTCAGGCAACGGACTGCCCTGGCTCTCCATAGACGTATAATGCATAACAAGGCTCAGATTCATGAGCTCCGTAACCTTTTCTGGGAGTGCACTCTGCGGTGCAATATGAATTGTCGTCATTGTGGTAGTGACTGCAAGCAGGCACCGGCTGTGCCTGATATGCCTGCCAAGGATTTCCTTAAGGCTATCGATGATATCTCTCCTTACGTTGATCCGCATAAGACTTTCATCACCTTCACGGGTGGCGAGGCTCTTGTGCGTAACGATATTGAGGAGGTGGGACTCGAACTCTATCGCCGTGGTTTCCCATGGGGTATGGTGACCAACGGACTTCTCCTTGACGAGAAACGACTGGACAGTCTTCTGCGCTCGGGGATGCACTCCATCACTATCTCTTTCGACGGCTTTGAGGAAGACCACAACTGGATTCGTCGCAACGACAAAAGTTTCGAACGTGCTGACAACGCCATCAAGATGTTGGTGCGGACACCCGACTTGGTGTGGGATATTGTGACCTGTGTCAATCCACGCAACTACAACCGTCTGGAGGAATTTAAAGAATATCTTATATCTATTGGTGTCTGCAACTGGCGACTGTTTTCTATCTTTCCGATGGGAAGGGCTGCGGAGAATCCCGAATTGCAGCTGAATGACGAGCAGTTCCGAGGGCTTTTCGAATTTATCAAGAGGACTCGTGCCGAAGGGCGTATCAATGCTAACTATGGATGTGAGGGATTCCTTGGTTCTTATGAGGGCGAGGTGCGCGACTACTACTTCCATTGCCGTGCTGGAGTCGAGGTGGCGTCAGTCCTTTGCGACGGCTCTATCTCGGGATGTACCTCAATACGTTCCAATTTCCATCAGGGCAATATCTACAAGGATAACTTATGGGAGGTGTGGCAGAACCGCTTTCAGAAATATCGTGATCGCAGCTGGGCAAAGAAAGGTCAGTGTTCCGAATGCAGTTTCTGGAAATACTGCGAGGGCAGTGGCATGCACCTGTACGACGACAACGAGCAGTTGCTATTCTGCCACTACCATAGAATGATGAATGAATAATAAAGGCATATTCACAGCCGATTTCGGCTGTGAACCAATCTCACAGCCGATTTCAGATTCACAGCCGATTTCGGCTGTGAACACATTTGCTCTCATTTAATGATTATCTCATCAGTAAACAGATAAGATGGCTGTCCTGGCGCAGGATGCCACGAGGGTAGTGGACCCGGATTTGGCACCACAATACGCAGATAGCGGGTGGTCACTCCTTGGAATATCGGGACGTGGCAATAGCGCAACCGCATACCTGTCTCGCGTGAGGAGAAATTGAATGCGGGCCAGTTTACTTGTATGGTCCAATGTTCACCGTCGTCTGATACCATCAGTACGATATCATTAGGTGCCAATATCCAGTCGAAGGTGTTCTGCATAAAACGCATTGTTATTTCGTGTATCTTTGTGGGTTTGCCGAAGTCAATGACTGCGTCGATGCTGTCGCCCCAGTAGCCCTGCCAGTGACCGTCGGCGTAGGTGGTATTGCTGCCTAACTGTCCGTCGATAAGGGCATCTGGACCGCCACCGCTGTAGATAGCCTTGTAGTCGCTATACTTGGTGTTAAGCTTTATCTTGGCACCCATGCCGAGGTGGGAGAGGAGATATTTCTCGGTGATGACGCCCTCACCGTATTCGTTGTAGGCAATGGCCTTGATAGTCGCCGACCGTTCCAGAGGGAAAGGTCCTTTGTATTTAGTGGATGCCTTTGTGGGTTCAGACCCGTCAAGGGTGTAGTAGATATCCTTGTCGCCATATAACGTCCTCAATGTCACCATAGGATAATTCTCAATTTTCAATTTTGAATTATCTATTTCCATAAAGACGTGTCGGTCGAGATCCATCACTTCCCTTGCCAGATCGTCGTAGCGGTTGCATACGATATAGCGTTCATACTCGCCGTTCTCCTGGTCCCAAAGACGCAGATATTCGCGTTTGAGGTTGAAAAGAGATGAGTAATAGGCGTTGAGTGTTATCCCATAGAGATAATTTGTCTCATCGCTTCTTGGAGTGGTACGGGTCAGTTCTCCATATATCATCGACCTGAGCAGACTTTTCAAGGCTGTTGTTCCAATACGATTAAAGGCGTAATGGGCGTGGGGGTTGGAGGCAGAGTCGACAATAATCTTATTCAGTAAACTCAACACTTTTTCGGCACGATTCTGCATTCCTTCACCGGTGTTGTCGGGGTTGAAGTTCAGCAGCGGTTCCATCAGTGCGGCACTTGTGTACCAGTCAGCGACGTCAGGGTCGCTCTCAAGGGCGCCGAGGGCGTAGAGTTGTGACACACGCCCCCGCCCTTCGGGCACCCCCTCTAACTTAGAGGGGGAGTTGCTGACGCCATCTGGTTGCTCCCCTAAGTTAGGGGAGCTGTCACGGAGTGACTGAGGAGTGTGTCCATAAAACAGCCTCTCAAAGTTCTCATTGAACTGCTTCTCTCTGCGTTTGAATTCCTCTGGGTCGTTGGTCTTGATGGGGTTCCACGCCATCTCAGCGCTCCAGAAGAGGCCATGCCAGCAGTTGTCGAACAGAGCCTCGCCGTTGTCATCCCAGCAGGTGTTCATCAAACCTTCGGCACCGTTGCGGTAACCGTCACGGGCGAGGTTTGCGATGTTCTTCATGTAGCGGTATGGGTTTGGAATCATATTGCTGCTGTGCGACAGCGACGGGGCCACCCAGAAGGGCGTGCCATTGTCCTTAAACGGTTTGATAAGGTGGTCGTAGCTGTCCAATGGCTCGTATGCCCACATGATGTAGGTCATATCCTTCGGCAGCTGCTTCATCATGGCAGGATTCTTTGCCACTATGTCGCCCCACATAACCGGGAGCGCGGGCGGCTCGCCCGCCGACTTAATAATCTCGCAACATCTGTTTATATGGTTGACGTAGACTTGGTCAGCACCGAGTGAGTCCACCAGTCTTTTCGCCCGTCCAGTACCCAACTGCTCGGTCTCATCGCAATTGATGATAAAGAAAGGTGAGTTGGGAATGCGGCGATAAGCGCCGGCAATGCGTTCCTTCAAAAAGTCGTAGGTTCCCTCGTTGTCGGGATTGAAGTTGGCCTTACTGTCCATCATATATTGATAATACGGCACCCGTAGAGTCTTCTCGGCGTGGGCAAAGAGCTGGAGGTTGATGACCTCGTCTGAGTGAGGATTGCAGTTTGCGTAGGCGGGAGCCAGGTCGGGAAACTCTTTCTGGTAAAGGGTGTGTTCGGTATAGTAGTTGCAGAAGTTGTATTTCAGGGCATTGAGAGTGTTCCATTGTACCGCTCGATATTGAGGGTGAGGTACAGGACCGCGGCTTATATCGTCCATCCATCCACGCCACTTATATGCTGGCCAGTCGGTGATGATACAGCATGGGATTTTGTTGCCGTAGATTGACTGCATCTGGTCTAGCGTCCTTTCGGCATTGTGCAGTCCTTCTTCTTCCACGTATTTGATGATGATGCGCTTAGGCTCAATGATAAGTTGGTACGCCTGCTCGAGATTTGCTTCAACCGGCAAATTGTTGACCTTCTGATTTATGCGTTTGGTGTTATGGTAATTGGCAGTTTTCCCTTCCCATTTCCCCATCTCCACCTTCTGTGGTGTTGGGATAAGTCCGAGGTTTGGCTGTTCTTGTGCCGCTACGGTCAGAGTGGCGGTCAGCATCAATATAATAAGGATTCGTTTCATATTCTGTTTTTTATAAAACGCAGTACAATTGGTATTATTGTATAAGTCTCGACGAATCTAGAGTCGACCATTTCCGAGATTTATTTTCGCATTACTTTCGCCATTTTCGCTCATTTTTCGCAATCTATTATCGAATTTTTACTAAGTTCAAAAAAATTCTGTACTTTTGCACTTGGAAACTCATTCTAAATAATTTACTAAACCGATGTCACTATGGTATATAACAGTGACCTGTTTTAAAATGAAGAACTTTTTTATTGCTATTTCAACTATCGTATTGCTTACGCTGTGTGCCTGCTCTAAGTGGGCCGGCGACCCAATCACTCAGTCTTTCTCCATTGAAGGCACATATACTGAACTGGATATTGAGGATGCCTTCGCTGTCGTGGTCTCCGACACTGTGGATCAGATTGTCATCACTGCTGGCGAGAACGTCATGCCCAAGGTAAAGGTGATTAATGACAATGGGCTGTTGCAGATATATCTCAAGGGTTGGACTACCAACCGTGGGACGGACTTGAAAGCCATTATTCCTTATAGCCCCGATTTAAACAAGGTGGGACTTCATGGTGCTTCGGATTTTCATTCGGATTTTCCCCTCAGAGCCTCAAAGGTGAAAGTCGACCTGTCGGGCGCTTCGGATTTCCATGCAGATATTGAGGCCGACAATGTCGTTGCCGATTTGTCGGGCTCAGCGGATATTAGTGGTAATATTACCGCCCAAACGCTCAGTCTCGACCTGAGTGGTTCGTCGGATGCCGCACTTGTGGGTCAGGTAAGTAATCTGAAGATAGACTTCTCGGGATCCAGCAGCCTGAAGAGACAGTTCAATGGCAACCAATACGCCTTGGCATGCAATAACTGCGAGGGATCTATGTCTGGCTCCAGCGATGGCTACATCCACTGCGATGGCAGTATTATTGTCAAACTCTCTGGTTCAAGTGATCTGCATTATACCGGCAATGCTTCCACGAGAGGTAGCAGCACCTCAGGCAGTTCGGATCTTATCCACGACGTCATCCGGTAGTCAGTCGTCAAGTATTGAGTAAAGTGTAACAAAATACACCTATATTGCCGCGGCAATATAGGTGTATTTTCGTCTTTAACCTTTAACCTTTATACTTTACCCAGACACACCAGGTAACGGTGGATTGTCTCTTCTATTCCTAAATAGAGTGCGTCGGAAATCAGTGCATGTCCGATGCTGACTTCATCCACCCACGGTATCTGCTCGTGGAAATAGGTCAAGTTTTCCAACGACAGGTCGTGTCCGGCGTTCAGTCCCAGCCCACATTCACGTGCCACTTGGGATGCCTCTACGAAGGGTCGTATTGCCTCTTCTCGGTTTTTGGCATAGTGGCTCGCATAGCTCTCGGTGTATAACTCTACACGGTCGGTACCGGTCTTGGCTGCCATCTCTATCATGTGTGGGTTGGCGTCGATGAAGATGCTGACACGTATGCCACAGGCTTTGAATTCCTTGACAACATCACACAGATATTGCTGATTGTTGACGGTGTCCCATCCGGCATTGCTGGTAAGTACTCCCTCGGCATCAGGAACCAGGGTGACTTGTGTGGGGTGTATCTCTTTCACCAGGTCGATGAATCCGTAGGGTTTGCTCTTGGAGATGCCTTTGGGATTCCCCTCTATGTTGAATTCTGTGGTGATAATAGGCTTGATATCGTATACGTCCTGGTAACGGATGTGCCGCTCGTCGGGACGGGGATGTACGGTGATGCCCTGAGCTCCGAAACGTTCGCAGTCTATGGCGAACTGTCTTACATTAGGTGTGTTGCCGCCACGTGCGTTGCGAATGGTGGCGACTTTATTGATGTTTACACTTAGATTTGTCATTTTTAAACTCTCTTTTTGAGGATATGTATTCTTTGAATGATTTTTAATTCGTTGTATATGTGCCGGATGTGTTACGTATATTTTCGGTATCTGTTTTTTTTGTTATCTTTGCCGTTGTTTAACAGTAATATTATGAAAACAATCCGGTTTCTATTAATCTCTTTAATTGCGGTGACTCTGTTCTCCAGTTGTACGGACAATGCCACTTACACCTTTGTTGACAATTATGGTTGGTATGGTGTCGACGAATATCATGTACATTTCTATGAATATGATGCGACCGGCAATGTGGTGTCCACCAACGATCTTGACTTCCCTGCTATTGGTCAGAATTATTATTACACGGCTTCGGATGACGCCACTTCCCTGAAGGTTAAAGTGTATATCGAGTATGGCACAACGGTTATTGACAAATGGATAAACAAGGTCTGGCAATTGTCGCCCGGCATGAATACCGACATTGTCTTCGACGAATATACTTCACTGAGTTCTAGAGAACCATGATTTCTTAATTGAGCCGGAACTCTTTTCGGATGGCATCGACCATATCCAGTTTCTCCCACCCGAAGAATTGGACTTTCTTCTCTGTGGCTTTGTTGCCCTTGTAGACTATTACCTCTTCTTCGTAAGGATCACGACCCATGTGTCCGTATGCCGCTGTCGGAAGGAATATGGGATTCTTCAGTCCGAAACGCTCGATGATGGCATAGGGCCTTAAGTCGAACAGTTTCTTTACTCGTGTGGCGATCTCTCCGTCGGTCAAATCTACTCTTGCGGTACCGTAGGTGTTGACATACAATCCTACGGGTTCGGCGACGCCAATAGCGTAGGCTACCTGAACAAGTGCTTCGTCGCATAACCCTGCGGCAACAAGATTCTTGGCAATGTGTCGTGTCGCATATGCCGCTGAACGGTCTACCTTTGATGCATCCTTACCACTGAAGGCTCCGCCACCGTGAGCACCTCGTCCACCATAGGTGTCAACAATTATCTTACGACCGGTCAGACCAGTGTCGCCGTGAGGTCCTCCTATCACGAATTTGCCTGTCGGGTTGACAAAAAGCTTGTAAGCCGACGATTTGCTGCCGAATAATTTTTGTGTGACTTTGGGTAGACGCTTTACCACACGGGGCAACAGTATCTTTTTTACATCGTTGAAGATCTGCTTCTGAGTGACATCGGGGTCATGCTGTGTGCTGACCACTATTGTGTCAATGCGTTCGGGTTTGCCGGCGTCGCTGTACTGCACCGTTACCTGACTCTTTGCGTCGGGACGCAGGTATTTCATCTGCTTCCCTTCATGTCGTATTTTACTTAGTTCTATTAATATTATATGTGCTAGGGTGATGGGCAGTGGCATGTACTCGGCTGTCTCACGGCAGGCGTAGCCGAACATNNAACATCATGCCCTGATCTCCGGCGCCTTGTTCTTTCTTCGCTTTACGGCTGACACCCTGGTTGATGTCGGGACTCTGCTCATGTATGGCACTGATTACTCCGCAACTCTCGGCCTCAAATTTGTATTCGCCTTTGGTGTAACCAATCTTGCGGATTACTTCACGGGCGGTCTGCTGTATGTCTACATACCCGTCACAGGTCACCTCTCCACTCAATACCGCCAGACCAGTGGTAACTAATGTCTCACAGGCGACATGACTGTCGGGGTCGCGACGCAAAAATTCATCTAATAAAGCATCCGATATTTGATCTGCAATTTTGTCTGG
>DBXB01000007.1:0-3114 GCA_002309155.1 Bacteroidales bacterium UBA1223
TCAATGTAGTAGTGTCCTCAGCGTCCAAGAAGAAACGCTTATAAGAAGGCACGTACGAACCATCATCAGAACGCTTGACGGTAATCACGGTAAGCTGGTCACCCTCCTTGTAACCAGCAGCCACGAAAGATGGAACCATACCACCAACTGTGGTAATCTCAGCTGAACCCTCACCGACAACAAGGATGCCAATTTCAAGGGATTCACGACCGGATACAGCCTCAATTGACAGCGGCAGGGGAGCGATGGTGCCCTGTGAGAGTTTGTATGGCAGGGGGAAGAATCCGGTGCCCTTTGGGAGGTACCAGCCATTTAGACGTGCTTTCTTGACAGCCTCGCTGGAGAATGCGGCGTACGACTTGGCGGTGGATTTGCCTTCATATGACTGCTCGAGGGCAGCAGCGAGAGGGGCATAGAACTTGCTGACGGGCGCAAGGAAGTTGCGCTGCTCAGCCTGTGAATAGGTACGCGGGTTCTTAATCTCGCGAACGCGCATGCGGGAGACCTGGGTGCCCTCGCGGCGGTAGCTGACTACATCACCGATAGAGCCTGAGCCTGAACCGAGAAATACATTGTGTTTCATAACGACAAACAATAAATTAAATTAGACATAATGCGAATGATATGGCAAAGGTAAAGAAAAAGACGGAGCGGAGCAAGAGCGGAGAGACAGCAGCGAGAGAGCGGAGGGAGTGCGGAACTGTTAAAGAGTGGAGCGGATATTAACAATTGGTAACAATTGGGAATTAACATTTGTTTACAGAAGTGTTAAGAAGTGGGAGGGCGGGAAGAAGACTTCGGCACTCCAATTTTTAACAAAGTTTACCATACTTGAAAGAGTGTGTAATACAAACTGAAGGAATGGGGGCTGGGTGGGGGATGCTCCACGTGAAACTATGTAATTACATATTATTAACAGTTATGTTAATACATAAGGCAATCTTTTAACATAATATGTATTGCCATATCAGATTTTCTTCGTACCTTTGCAATGTGATAAGGAACCACAAGCGAACTTTGAAAACATGAGACACGGACACCATCAAGGCCGATGGCGAACACATAACAAACGTAATAATAACCTAACAGTTGCGCCCGACACGTACCAGGGATAAAGAAATGAAGAAATCAAACATCGATGGTTACAAAGAAGTAATCGGCAACAAAGGACTATCTTTCATCAACGCATTCCACGCAATGCTAGCGATGCAGGCACTTCAAACTGAAGTAGCATTACAAGGGTTTGCCACTTATTCCGACATAGTCTTAGAGAATGGAAGAATAGAGTTAAGAGCACACCTGCGCACACCTATCTTACCATCAATACCCAAGGGCTATTCCTACACACAACGAAACATCACAAGTCAACACATGTACGATAAAAGAAAGCACATCGCATATGAGCTGAGAGTGGTAACATGGATTTTCAAATACAATAAGTAAGAACATCGAAGGAGGGCGCAAGCCCTCTTTCTTAAAACATCAAATAACATGACAGCAATAATAACAGACATCAGCAGCACAGCCACCATGAGGGCGAGAGCAGCGAAGAGTGAAGAGTACAAACAGAAGTACGGCCGGAACACCATAATTCTGTATGAGCTGGGAGCACAGTGTACGGCCTACGGGCAGTCAGCGACCGAAATAGCCAACGCGACGGGAAGAGGAATCGACCATCAGGAAGGAATCGACATAGTGACATTCCCGAAGACATCGGAAGACATCTACCTGCCTAGGCTAGTGAGAGAAGGATATAAGATAGCAATCATTAAAGAATAACCAGGCAAGATGGCGGGGCACACAGCCCTGCCAACCATGCCGATGACGAACAACGTAAAACAACCTAATTATGACAACAATCATTAAGGTCACCACGCGTGACAACAAGACGGGCTATGTGAGCCGGACACAGCCGACCATCGAGACAACAGAACGCGAAGAGCAGGCACTCCGCATGGATATCCGAACGACCATTACAGTAGCAATGACACTGGGCACCATGGGCATAAGACATTCAATGATAACGAAAGGAGATGGGCAATGAGAGAATATGACGTAACACCGAAGGAGCAAGGTTCCGACTGCATCTATCAGTGCAACTGCCAATTCTACAAATATGGCATCTGGTGCAACGAATGCACACAGAGACGCGATTTTGAAGAGATAGATGTCTATGACGACGATGAGTAACAAACAACGAACCACTGTGCGAGCAGCACACAATCAACAATCAACAATTATGAAAAAAAAGAAAGAAGACGAAGGGCGGGTGCGCAAGGCGTATGCCGCCCACGGCTCTAGGAGCCAAAAGACGATGTCGTTCCGTCTTGACAACGAGAACGCGGAATGGCTGAACCAGCATCCCAATAAGGGCCGCTACATCAACGAACTAATTAAGGCAGACCGTGAACGATGCGAGACACGGTGATAGCCTTTTTGGCCTTGGTGGCAGGAGCAATCCTGCATGCATTCTTCAGGAAGCATGGGAAGCCGAAGTGAGGGCGCAAGCCCTGACAACAGAAAGAGGGGAGGCGCCAGCCTCCCTTTTTTCATGGCCGAAGGCCATCAGGACAGACCAGCAGCACAGCGAGCTGGGAGCAGTTAAGAAAGGCGAAAGCCATAAAACCATGAAAAACACCCGGGGGGAGTGCAGAGGGGGGCAGGCAGCCCCCCTTTGCAACAGCGCATTTACATTTCAATAGGGAGGGAATGTGGATCCCATGAGCATTTAATAGGATGCGCATGGGGAGCCCATTAGCATTTATTCCGGAGCGCATTGGGGAGGGCGTAGCCCAGAGGAAGACAGCCCGAAAAGCGCTTGCGGGCGAGCGCAGCGAGAACGCAATGGATGTGGCAACAGCGCGTCTGCTGGCGGCTGATATAGGCAACAGGCGAAGAACGGGAAAGGCATGGCGGCAACTGCGCGGTGGCGGCATGTTAAGCCCATAGGGCTTTAAAAGCCGCCATAAACCGGCCACGGCTGCACATTTATAAAGCCGTGGCGGGTATAAGCGCCATGCGGCCATGCCTAAACCGTTTCGCCTATTGCCAACAGCCGCCAAAAGCAGTCGCGCTGCAGCCACAGACATGTGGCGGCGCAAGCCGACACAGAGG
>DBXB01000007.1:3143-9781 GCA_002309155.1 Bacteroidales bacterium UBA1223
AATACCAGAGGGAAAAGGGAGCCAAATGCGGTAACTCAAAGCCACGAAAGATAGCCGTAAAAACCCCAAAATACAGATATTTTGATAATCCCCGTTATGATAATATGGCACTACGTACATTTATCATAACCGCTGATTATAGAAATGATTGATAGCCCAAAAAAGCAGGGAGTGGCTGATTCGGCGGCGGTGCAGACCCGCAGGCCCTTTACGGGCCGAGGACGCAAAACGCCGCCGCAATGTCATTCGGAAGGAAACTGATGGCAGGAACCCGGACGGGAGCCAGCGGGCATTCGGGGCTGCTGCCATCAGCGAAAGCGCGCGCAAGTAAAGCGCAGGGCAAAGCCGGAGCCATGAAGCGCGCCGCGGCAGCAGCACCGCGCATGGGAGCGCGTAGCACAAGGAGCATTGGAGCCCGTAGGCGACAAAAAAGGTGCGGGCTTTAGCCCGCTACCGCTCACCCTGCCGACCTATAGGGAGGTAGGGGCTCAGGGGGGAGGGGACACGGGGGGATTTTCCCCCCACGGGGGCGGTGGTCGGGGTTTGCGGACGGCCAAGTCTCAAAGTCATCTTTTCTGCGCATATGGTGGGGATTGTCGGTTGGAATCATGGGAGCCCGTAGGGGGGAGGGTGCGTCAGCACCCGATTGGAGCGCGACCGAAGGGAGCGCGGAAATGATAAACACGATAGTGATAAATCAGAAACAGGTGGCGAAGTTCTGGTAACGATTTGGTGTCATTTGACCTGAAATAGGGTAGACCTGTAATCAACCTGGTATTGAATCCAATATGAATCTGGTATGAATCTGGTATAAATCTGATATGAATCTGGTATAAATCAGGTATGACGGTTACGGTGGGTCTGTCGGAGTGGCATTGGTTATCCGAGCAGTTGTCTGACGAGCCCGTTTCATGTCATTGAGGATATAGTTTGACCATTGCTCTGCAATGGCGCGGGCTAGGGGCTGGAAGGTGCGGGAGCGATATTTCCCACGTGATGAATGAACGTAGCTGCGTGGATGCGGATGGGTTTCACCTGCCATGATGGGTGGTAGGTTTCTGAGCCAGTAGCAGGTTTTCTTCGTATACTTCACTCCGAACCAGCTGGGGTCTGCATAGCAGGATGGGCGTGGAAGTTGGGCTAATCGCATCGGTACAGGGTTTTCAACTGCAAGATAATGCGCTTTGGCATTTAGGCATCGGAGGAAGAATTCTCGGCCTTTTATCAGGCCATCGACGCGTTGCCTATTGGCAATGATTGTTTTACCCAGGCATTCGCATTCTTCGACCGGCTTACTGTATAAAATGCAGGATGATAATCTGCATAAATAGGTGCATGGCGGGTGGGCGATAATCAAATCCCAGTGCGCAATATTAATAAACTTGCCGGACTGTGTACGGAACTTCGTCTTTCCTTCGAGGAATGGCGTTACGTCGGCATGGATGTGCCAATCTGGGTTGCCTGAGGGAAGGCAGGGTTGTATGTCGCAGGAGAATGCCTTGTGACCGAGTTCGCGGAAAGCTCTGCATTCTGCCTGACTTTCTTCGCATGCTATCAGGACATTAAGTTTTCTTCTCATTGTCGGCATTGATGATGGTGAGATACTGACGGTACATTTCTGATGCCCATTTGTCATAATCGACGAATTGGTCGCAGGGGCAGGATTGGCCGTAGCAGTGATTGAAGATAATTTTTGTACAAATTGGGCTCAATTCTGAGTTGGGCACTTGGGGTGCGACACGCAAGCGAGCGCGCAGGCACCCGTGCGGGCGAGACGATTTGTTTGTAAGTGGCTGTTTCATAGGACATTCGGTCGTAACGAATTGGAAATCCGACGGCGATACTACTGTATCGCCTTTTCTAGCTCCGTTTCATCGTAGGTTTTTTCAGGAATTCTGTCATACCATGAGCCGCGATAATAGAGCGAAACGGGCATGACAAAATTATTTGTTTTGAAGGATTGTGTATGCAGATCACCGCGAACTCTTATGGTTTCTTCGTTGGGTTCTCCATGCGTGTAGACAAATGACTGTGGATTGTGAGCAATGCCAAAAATCTTTTTAATATTGAGCGGAGTTTTGTATTCATAGACGGATTCTATTTCCCATGCGTAGAGGCACTGACGCATGGTTGATGCGTAACGTTGGTACCAATCTTTAGAAAAGCCTAGATTACCGTCACAGTAGTCCCATAGGTAATCGGTGTCATCGGAGCCGATTATGCCGCTGAGTGTGAAGTAACCAGGCACTATTGACGTGCCTTTGAGGACAACATAAACACGACCGCTGAATGGATGAATAAGCGGAATGGATTTGCGTAGCTCGAAAAGTTTACGACCAGCGACGATTTTTTCCCATTGTTGTTTGGGTAGTGTGATAATTACATGAATCATGATTGCGAATTATTTTAGATTTGTTAGACAATTATTCGATAAACGAATGAACGAAGAATGAACGAAGTACGAACGGAAAACGAACGTAAAACGCAAGAATTCCGAACGCTGAAAACGAGCTCGCCCAGAAACTTTTGGAAATCGAAAGCAAGGATTCTGAATCGTTGAAAAAATTTCGAAATAACCATGACATAAGCTTCAGAAAGTTTTGATAGTTCTGTCAGTAATGCTTAGCAGTTTCTTCACCTCTGACATAGCTGCTTCATAGCTGAGAGAGCGGTTGCGGGTGCGATAGTTCATGAGTAGTCGCATGGTCTGCAGCTCCTCTAATGACCATGGGTTTGCAAGGTCATTACGGAAGCCATCCTCTGTGATGGCAGATATCAGAACTTCACATGCTTTGTGCAGCTCAGGAGCAGAGTGGGATGCTTGGAAAGCGCGTAGTTTGTTGGCCAACTGCTGCCAGCGCATCTGCAAGGAAGAGCCGGAGCCCGCGACTGGGTCATTGGGAGCTAACTTGTAGACGACCTGGGAAGAGGTGAAATCAAATAGGATCTTGTCTTTGCATCGGTCTTTCCGCTTGCCTTGCTTGTACTTCTTGAAGCGGAAATAATGATTGGCCAGCGAAGCGAACATGACTAGGATTCGGTCACGACCGGAGTAACAGTCGAGGGTGTTACGTATCGACTGATAGTTCTTTTCCTCGCCATTGATTTCAATGGGCACCCAGTTCTTCACAGCTGAACGTAGGGAGAATTCAACCCGCCATACGTTGACCAGCTGCTGGTCTTTGGTGCAACGCTGCCAATCGTCTATGAATCCGCATATGTGCCATGCCTGCCGAATGTATGGTTTCCCAAAACTATCTGTCTTAGGGTCGTGAAGTTCCATGGTCTTATTGTACATCTTAGTGGTAACTGCTGATGACTTAGAGCCCCACGACAGCGAGTTCCATTCCTGTCCAGTCCATGTGTCCTCACCATGAGAACTGATGCGACCTTGGTTAATCTTTGCATACTTATGCCGGAAGTAACGACGAACGAATGCCTGAGGGTCGTCACCCTTATCGAAGAGCACGAAGTCTAGACAGATGTCGACGCGCGAAATGCGGATATCGGTGTAGCCATGTTGCTCAAGAAAGTGCTTAAAGGATTCAGCAGCACACTCGAAGTAGCAAGTGCGGTTGCAGAGACGGATGTGGCACTCGTTGGGGTCGTGAATGCCATTGAGGCCTTGCGATGCTGGATTGCGACGTATCTCGAGAAGGTTCTCTCCGTCAGAACCTTCCAGCATGAACATTTCGCGATACACTCGGGTACCATACTCACGTTCATGCACGATGTAGCCATGTGAGCGGAAGTAATCGGCATTCCGTGGATTGTCGATTGGCTCGCGCACATGCCCCTCCAGCCAGTCAAGGTTAATACACCTTGTAACTGTAGTTCTGGATGTGGTTTGTGAGCTGGTATATAATTCCCTCTCTGACATTGAACTTTAGTGTAATCTTGTTTCCGTTATGATGGCGCAACTTAACCAGGCAAAGGAGATTATCCTCATATTTCACCACGACGTGATAACCATCATCTAGAAGGTCTTGCACCCTCTGCGAGAAGAGTGCAAGGCCTTTTTGGTAGTTGTCAGAATTTGTGCTCATTACTGCTCTTGGTACTTCTGAATCCAACCATTTCTGTCGGCAACGAAACGCTCCTGAGAACGCGAGACGAGTGGGTACCATTCTGGCTCAGACTCCGCACGGACACACTGGGCGGCCTGATAGTACTTGCGGACATCAACCTGAGCGCCTGTGTTAGCATCAAAGAGCACCGTTGGGATTTCATCGCCACGACCACCAATCAACTCTATCTGACGAGCCTTGATGGTAAGACCAGCCTTCATGCAGCGGTCTTTGGCTGAGCTGTAAACGCGCATCGATGCCGAACCACTAACGAAGACCTGCTGTCCTTTCTTAAGATACTCCAGAACTGACGGCTTGCCATTCATGGTAACATCAACCCACTGAGTATTCTCGTGGACCTGCCCTGCATCGTCAGTCCATTTGTCAGTGTGTGCGATACGGAAAGTTGTGAACTCATTGCCGTTAGCCTGCTTGACTTCGGCATCGCCACCAATGTGGCCAATTGCAATTGCTTGTAACATAATGTGAATAAATTAGATTGTGAATAAATAATTTTATCTGAGGAGCCATCGGCAGATGGCTTGTCATTCAAAGGTGAATATTAACCTGATACGCTACCACTACGGACTTTAGGTTTTCCTGCGTCTTTCGCTTCGGCATGAAGTAATACAGAATTTTTTCGATAGAAAAAGAAATTAGAATCGAAAAGCGAGAGGTCAGCGGCTTCCTGTCTTGATAGTGAAGGCCGCGGGGGTAGGGCATTGAACTCAGCAATATGCTGAGCGAGCAAGCGCGCTGTGATAAACTGCACCCCCAGCTGATAGACCGCGACACCAAGGGATTGGGATATGCGGTGCAGGAAATCGGAGGTTTCAGAATCACAGAGGTGAAAGAAGCACCCGTGGCGCTGAGCATAATCAGCGATACGCTTGTAATATCTTTGCTCCTGAACTGACTGCCCAATGGACACCTTCAGGAAATGAGAGGCGAGCGAGACCATGCCGTTAGCCTCGATGAGAAGATAGTAGTGCTTCATGAGCTCAGCGATTAAGGCGAGAAAATTTGAAACAGAATTCGTAGTTTTCCTTAGGGTTACGCTTCCAGAAAGCTAGCTTTCCGCGAATTGAAACGTTAGCCAGGCAATTGCTACACACTTGGTTTGGAAATGCACATTCCGACATGCTGCATTTCGATGGAATGTAATTGATTTTGTCTTGCATAATGTCTAATATTTGGGGGTTAAAGTGATTTGGACTTAGCTTTCTCAGAACGCTGACGAAGTACCTCTGCATCTGGCTCGAACTTGACGACATAACCTTTGTCATATGCGAAGGTAACGGACAGCATATTCCAGATGGCTTCGTTACCGGCACAACGTATCAGGGTCGTGAGTAACTGGTTAATGATTGCATTGCGCTTCCAATACGGATGATGAACCGTCAATTGTTCAATAGCGTGCTTTGTCTCAGGATCGAGACGGACTGAAAGGAGTTCTAGATTTGCCATACTTAGTTGAATTTGATTATACCATCGAGGAAAACTGACGTGAACGCCTTCGATTTGATATAATCGGCAATATGTAAATCAAAATCGTCGTGGTGACGGTTGTTATGATAAACAAAAAAGATGGGGAGGTACTTGACGTCACTCTCCCCATCCATGCCGATGGCGCTGCCGATACGTTCGCGGGTCGCTCCTCAGCGTTGCCCGTTATCCTACGACGGGGGCAAAGGTACGAATTAAATCAATACGTTGTATTACAAGTTAAGATTATTTAGGAAAATAGTTGCAGGGATGGCCTCGCGTTTATATAAGGTGTGGGCAGCAGGAAGCGGTTAAAGGTTATTAACAAAAAGAAGGGTGGGGAACTCCCCACCCTACGGCCACGCTTGGCCTTACCGAATGCAAGACTACAATGAAGACATGGCGGCATAGGAACCTGCGCCAGCTCCAAGGATTGTGATAATGAGCTTAAGCAGCTCTGCAACGATGGTTTTCCAATCCAGTTTCATAAGCGTAATATATTAAGTTAGACAATTAGGTCATCTTGTAGGCAACGTTGATGAGGGTGATGTCGACGGGCTGGCCGCACTCTACCAGGCACATAGCTGAGACCAGTTTGGTCATGGTATCTTGGTCAGCGTAGTCGATAGGCTCGTCGGGCTGCAGCCCAGTTTTTGCGCAGACGGTTGAGACGTAAGCGCTTGTGTCGTTCTCTGAGCGTGGAGCCCATCGGCTGATAATGAGCTGCACAGTATTGAGGTGATACCGACGTATGTAGCGACGGAGTATGATGAAGCCAGCCCGTAGGCCGTACACCATCGAGACAAATTGTTCGAACTCTGTGTCATCTGGGTTGTCGCGCTCTCCGAGCCAGGTGTTGCCAATTCGGATGTTGAGGGGATTGCAGTTACGAATACCGCGGGGAAGTGGGGCTTTTTGTTTCATTTGTCATAGGTGGAGAGGTAGCGGTCGCGGATGACGGTGACGCGCTGTGGGAAGAGGTCAGCCGCTGACAGCAGTACCAGCAGTGTGACGAGCATCAGCATTCTTCTCATTGATGAAAAGGTTGAGTTTCTGGATATAATAGTTCAGTCCGAAGATAGAGCC
>DBXB01000007.1:9917-11501 GCA_002309155.1 Bacteroidales bacterium UBA1223
AGGTTTTGAAAAAGCACGGAGCCGAAGCCCCGTGCCGGCTGAGTAAAAAAACTATAAATCCAACCTAGTAGGCAAGCAACTGTTCGTACGTGAAACCGCTGTTCAAGAAGAACAAGAGGTTTTCTTCGGCATTCTCGGCGTTCGGCTGGAATGAGAAACCGATGGAGTTGGCAGCATTGACACCTTCATTAGTTTCCCAAGTGCCGTCAGACTTCAGACACTTCTGATATGTGGTGGCCGTGCGGTCATCAGAGAAGACGAAGTAGGTGAGGTCATTGTCTGCGACAGCGACAGCCCAAGGCTGAGCTTTGCGAATGGCGACAATGTTGACCGGAACATTAGCCCTGGTTGTGCGCTCCAAGACGATATCGTTACCGCTGGAGCCGTTCAGGTAGATGTCTGAGACGTTAACCTGCATGGGCGGGCGGTAAGTATTGATGTTCTGCTGACGCTCTGAGGGTGACTCAATGATATCCATGATGCCACTATAGACCATCAACGACTGAGTGGTGCGCCTCCATACACCGCGCTCATAGCGCGACACGATGACGCATGCGGCCACGACACCGGACTGATTGAAAGTCCAAGTTTCGCCACTGCCTGCTGTCTGTGCATCAAGACCAAGTTCGGACAAAAGTTGTGTCGAATTGGGGTCGAGATAGAACCGGATGTACGAAGGCGTGAAGGCATCCTGGGCGTAGATATCATCCCAATTGTTCTGGGTTACCATGATGATGGTAATCTGGTCGTGGTTGTGATATCCAGCGTTGATGAGTGACTTAGAAAAGTTGCCAATGGTAAGATCAGGTGACACAATGTCGATGGTCCGTGCGCTCAAAGTGATGGAACCAACACCTTCAGAAACAGACAGCGTCTGAGGAAGAGCGGGCATCGTACCTTTGGATACGCGGAAGGGGAGGGGGAAGAACCCGGTGCCCTTGGGGAGAGCCCACTGACGATCGCGTGCCAGCTGAGTATTGAACTTGAGGAAAGCGGAATAGGACTGGCCTTTGTTCATGGCCTGCCATGAACGCTCGAGGGCGATGGCAAGTGGCGAGTAGAACTTAGTGACCGGAGCAACGAAGGAACGCTGCGCGGCCTGACCTTCGGTCTTGGGGTTGGCAACCTCATGAACGCGTACGCGCTGGATTTGCTTGCCATTCTGACGAGAAAGCACGATGTCACCGACAGAGCCAGCGGCTACACCGAGCATCATGTTGTATTTAGCCATAGTGGAAAATCGTTTAGGTGAGACAATGAGAAAAGACAGTGCGCCACTGATGGCTCAGCAGCGCACTGACGTTAGGGGAGGTTACTGCTGGGTGCTGCCGTTCAGATAAATCTCCGAGACGGGTACGTACTCGCCATCCATGTAGGAGGCGATAGCGTTGTCCTTCGCGGTGTCACCGGTAACGAGGGCGATGGTTGCTTCATCGACCAGAAGAGCCTGAGTGCTGCGACGCCACTTCTCGTTGTCGTAACGGCTGACGATGACGGCGGCGGCAACGGTGTTTTGGGGATAAGAAACAGTGATGACTTCGTCACCAGGCACAAGAGTACCGGCAGAACCACCAAATGCTTCGT
>DBXB01000038.1:0-127 GCA_002309155.1 Bacteroidales bacterium UBA1223
TCGCTGGTGCTGCCCATGATGATGCTGACTATAGGGGACATATTGTAAAGTTTATAGTTAAAAGTTTACAGTTTAGAGTTTAAAGTTTAAAGGGGGAAGTTAAGGGGAGTTAAAGGGAGTTGCTCAC
>DBXB01000038.1:168-1288 GCA_002309155.1 Bacteroidales bacterium UBA1223
GTACCACGCAGCCTTCGGCAAAGGGAAGTTAAGGGACAAATGATTTAGATTAAATGATTAATCGATTCACAATTCCTTCTTTCCATTGTTTTACTTTATTTTTAATTGTTACTAAAAGGGGGGGTGTTAAAGGGAGTTAGTGGTTGTGGGACTTGTCTTTTTTGAGATCCAATATCCTGTGGTTAGGATTACGGAAATGATAATTAGAGGAAACATACAGCCGATAAGAAAGGCTGATTTGTTGTTGTCATCTTCGAACATGAACATGACCATTGCTATAAGGGTTATAATGCTAAACCAAACTATGCCACAGGCAAAGAGTCTCCACAGAGTTCCCCAAAACTTATAGCCGAACAGTTGCCTGTAGGTTACGTAGTAGTAGAGAGGAATGAGTATGAATAACCATGGTAAGAGATTACTCAATAATGCGCAGATAAGCATCAGTGAGCTCATGAAAATCTGAATGAAGGCGCTTTCGGGCAGGGAGTGGTTGGTGTTGCGGGGTGCGAAACGGAAAAGAATCCAGGTGGGGAGAATCATCACCATTGTAACGGACATCATGCCCCATGCGGGATGGTTTTTGAGCCAGCTGGACACCTGTTCCATAACAGGGGCGCCTTGTACTGTAATATCGGTGTCGCTGTCCAAACCGAAGATGTTCATGACGATGACGTAGATGACTGCAACGGCGAACAGCGTGTTGAGTGGCGGCTGGCAGACACGTCTGCGTCCATTGAGGAATTCGCCGATTAGGTAGCCGGGCCGCAAGAGCAACTGCCACAAGGTGATTGGCAGCGAACGAGAGTCCATATTCAGGACGTTCAGAATGCTCTGTCCGACGGAGCGCCACGTGATACGGCCATCGTTGGCGTTCTGACCGCAAATAGGGCAGTAGTTGCCTGTAAACTCATGACCACAGTTGGCACAGCAATGGCTGCCAAGGTTTTGGTCGGAGTATTGGCGAGGTGTTTTCTGCCAGGTGCGGAAACGAGCGATGGCTTCTTTCAGATTCATCTTTTTAGAATATCATAGCAAGCAGGACATAGAGCCAGTGGGCTGCGATACCGGCACAGAGTCCACCGATGGTGTGAGCTCCGATGGCTTTGCCGATGAGTTTGCG
>DBXB01000038.1:1314-42564 GCA_002309155.1 Bacteroidales bacterium UBA1223
CAGCACATGCCCATGGCGGTGAATACTGCGATGGCGTTATTGTTGATGATGCCGGCGACATCGAAGCTCGGAACAAGACCGAGGGCGGCTCCTACGGCTCCAAGGGCTGTGATGGGGAAGCCTACGAGTGCTCCGTTTTCGAAACCGAAGAGCCAGTAGAATACAAAGTTGACCTTGTCGGCAAGCCAGGTGATAACGGGCACACCTTCGTAGGCGACACCAGTATACTCTCCGTTGGCACCGGCAGGTCCGAAGGTGAGCATCATCACAAGGGTCGAGATGCACAGCACGCCGGGGATAATGGCTACACCAATACCGACACCGCTCTTGCCTCCATCGAGCATGGCGTTGAGGAAACGCTGGAAGACAGAACCCTCGCTCTTGAAGGAGATATTCTGCTCGGTACCTTCCTCTTCGGTGACGGGGGCGTCAAGCTCGGGATAGGTGCGCAGGGTGGAGCGTTGCATGATGCGGGTGCTGATAATGCTGCCTATCACTGCTCCGAGGAGCCCCACGAGTGCACCGCTTCCATATCCTTTGCCGGTCATAAAGGCGATGACCACAAGACCCATGCCGAAGGCTGTGCCGAAGTTGGTCAGCGACACGAGTTGGTATTTCTTGAAATAACGTGCAAAGTTATTGTCTTTTGCCAGCGAGATGATGGCGGGATTATCGCTGAGAAATGTCATCACAGCGCCGAGGGCCGCCACGCCGGGGAGGTTGTAGAGAGGCTTCATCAGAGGACGGAGTATGTTCTCCAGCAATCGCACCACTCCGAACTCGGTGAACATCTTGCTGATGGCTCCCATCAGAACGCAGATTGCCATGATGTAGAACACTGTCTCCAGAAGCAGGTGGTAGGCAGTCTGCATGAAGGTGTTCAGCATGTGTGGCAAGGTCATCTTGTAGGCCAGTAGTCCGAAGAAACCAAAGAAGATGACCAGGAAAATAAGTGCCTCGAAACTTCGCAGGGTTGTGAACTTGATTTTGCTGAATCTGCGAGGTTTGTCGTCGTCTCTCTTTTTGTCTACTATTTCGTGGTGGCGGAACACCTCGAATGGGTTAAGCACGGAGAGAAGGCTGTGGCGTTTATTACTGTTATCGTCCATGTTGTTGATATGTTGATACGGTGATATGTTGATATGTTGAAAAGGTTTGAAAAGGTTTAAAAGGTTCTAAAGGTTGAAAAGGTTTGAAAGATTTCAATTGTCAATTCACCATTCACGAAATTGAACTTACAATCCCCGCTCTAAGAACATCCGGTGGATATTCATATGCCAGGTGATGCCGATATTTGCTGTGAGCGATGATGTGGTCTCTGTCAGGGTGTTGGTGTTGTCATGAACATTAGTGACGCGGTTGGCGACAAAACCATGGAGACGGACATCTTTGCAGAATGACGGTGTATATTCAAATCCGATGCCGTAAGTCGATAATTCGTTGCCGGCACTGATGAGACAGTCTAAGGCGACGGCGGGATTGTCCATGTCGGATTTAGAGTGATTCCTTTCGTAGGCACCTTTGATGAAGATGTTGAAAGCGTCGGTGATGTGAACGTTCAGACAGCTGACGGCGGCATAGATGCTGCCCCACTCGCTGCCGGTCAGTTCGTGGTGGATGAGGTCGACATAGATGTCCCAGCGATCGTAAAGGAGCTTGTGTCCGAGGGCTATGTAGTTCATGTATTTGTTGTCGGGACGTTCAAACATATTGACAGAGTACAAGGTCTTGAAATGTCCGAAAGTGCCAGACCAGAATAGGCTGTATGCCAACAGTCCGGCTTTCCACTCAGAACCCAGCGAGGTGCCAAGTCCTGCGCCATAGTATACGTATGGAGAGTTGGCGACTTGCAACAGTAATGTATGGTTTCCGTCTGAACTTTTGTATGCCGTGGCTCCGCCGAGCTGGAAGCAATAGAAATTGTCCCAGTAGTTGGTGCTGAACAGAACGTCGATGGGGGCGGCGTCATATTCGAATCCACCGACAGCCAGGGCATCTTTACCCAGACGGAACATCCAGTTCTTGGTCGGATGGTAGGTGAGGTATAGGAAGTCGGTGTTGTCGAACAGCGATACGTGTCCCGGATGCGCTATGATTCGCTGGCGGAAGAAGTAGCTGAATTTGTCGTTGAGGTCGCCACCGACAACAAAGTTAAAATATTTGCCATGAAAACCGTAAGGGTGTCCGGTGGCGGTGCTGTCATTGACGGGGAAGTCGCTGTTAATGTTGATGTAATCGAAGTCTCCACGGGCTTCCAGACTGATCTGAGTGAAGACTGGCGAAAAAACTACCTGAGCTGTGCTCGCCGTTGACAAAAACAGCATGACAGACAGCAGGATTGGTAATGATAGATGTTTTGTTTTCAAGTTATTGATAATTATTAGTGCTTATTGTTATTTATGCAAAAATACACAAGATTGACTGAATGTCAAAAAAAAATGGGACAAAAGTGTTTTGAAAAGAAAAAAAATAGTACTTTTGCGTTTGGAAATTAATAATTAAAGTTATGCGTAATAATATTACTTTTAAAACTTTATGTTTGTCTGTGGCTTTGGTATGCCTGAGTTTTACAGCAAAAGCCCAGCTGACTCATCTTGAGCAGTCGATTTTTCTGAATTTTAACCTTCCTGTTGCTCAGTTCAGTGGTGATGTCTCCGCCAACAGTCTTGGTGATGATATCCCTATGTCTCGTTTCAATGCCGGCAAGAATGCCGCCGCTGGTGTCGGACTTGGTTACAGAGTCTCCTATCGTTTCGACGTTGGATTCGGCGAAGTGTCTCCTTATATCCATGCCGATTTCCAATGGAACAGGGTTAAGAGCGACCTTCGTGACGCCTATATGAATGCAGGTGACGGCAACGCCCCCAACTATTTCAACGTGCCTATCTTTGTAGGTGTCAACTATCGCTATCAGATAACTGACATCTTCACTCCTTTTGGTGAGTTCGGCATCGGTCCGGACTTCTTCTTCATCACCAAGGAGTCTGGCAATACTACAAATGTAGGTGCTTTTGAGATGCGTTATCAGGCCACTTGCAATGTCGCTTGGCAGGTGGGTGCCGGTTGCTATTTCGGTGACCATGTCAGCGCCAGTTTCCATTATAGCGGATATGGCAAGCATGCTGTGAAGTATACCGGTGGAACGGATATTCCTCTCGCTCTGACTGCTGACGAGGCTAATGACACCAAAACTCAGACTTGCAGCCTGGGTCTCCTCTCAATCAGGATTGGATTCCACTTCTAAAAAAGTTTATAGTTTAAAGGTTAAAGTTTAAAGATTAAAAACATTCAAACCTTTAAAACACAAAAAAACCGCATCCACAAGGGTGCGGTTTTTTTAGTGTCTGCCGTTGACAGCTACCATGTGAAGTTTACTGTCGGACCGTTGGCAATTTGCAGTTTCATGAGTGTGCCGGCTGGCGGAAATTCCATCTCGCCAGTCAGCTCGTTGTAATGGCGAAGCCAGAAAGGGTCAATCTTGATGTTGAACCGATAGGAATTGCCGGACTCCATGCCGAGCCAGTAACTCTTCACTGCGACGAGTTGGCGTTTTGGAGCAGCAGGGTCTGACGACGACAGGTAGACCTGCACCACCTCCTTGCCCTCGGGGTGTTGGCACCCGGGCATGATCCCATCCAGAGTCAGTGTTGCGCTAAGTGTCATGCTCTCACGGTCGAAAGAGGCACTGTCGTAGTGGAAATGACTGTAGCTGAGACCATAGCCAAAGGGGAACAGTGGCTCTTCTGTCATATATCGATAGGTGCGGTTCTGCATGTCATAGTCTTCGAATGGTGGCAGTTGGGCTGTTGATTTGTAGAAGGTCACGGGCAGACGTCCAAAATCGTTATACAGACCTGTCAGAGACTGTGCCACGGCGTCGCCCATATCTTGTCCTCCGTACCAGGCAACAACGATGGCGTCGACATCGTCAACAATCTCTTCTAGACCGATGGCGCTACCAGTGCAGAGCACCAAGACAATAGGTTTGTTGGAGTGTCGGCGCAATGCCTTTATCATCTCACGTTGCGGTTCGGGCAACTCTATGCTTGTGCGGTCGCCTTTGTGAAATCCTGGCAACTCCACCTGTAGTTCCTCGCCCTCAAGGGCAGGGGAGAGTCCCCCACAGAACACTATGGCGTCGCATTTGGCAATCTCTTTCCAGAAGTCGTTTGGCAACTTATAGTCTGTCGTGGCGAGGTGACAGGCGGTGTCGAAGTAGATGCTCTTAAACGGGTCCCCTGTGACGAACTCGCTTACAGGAACGTCAAGTTCCATGATGTTGCGCATGCCTTGGAATATGGTTGTCTGATGGTCGGGAGTGCCGTTGTAGTTGCCTAATGCCATCGCCGAGTCGGTGGCGTTTGGACCTATGACAGCGATTTTGTTTAGGTTGCGCAATGGCAGTACGCCGTTGTTTTTCAGCATTACGAGCGAATGGCGTGCAACGCATTCGGGGTTGGTGTTGAGGCCATGGTGCCCGTGGTTGTACTCGGAGAACCACTCGGGACGTAGGCGGAAACGTGTGCGTAGCACACGGCGGAGGTGAGTGTCGATGACCGCTTCGCTGATATAGCCGCTGTCGACGGCGGTGCGGAGAGCCGCCAGTCCAGAGCCGCATTCAAGGTCTACTTCCGATCCGAAAGCCGCAGCTGCTGTTGCTGCGGCAGAAGGGTGGGTGCGGTGACGTGGTATGACGGTGTCGGGTTCCCAGCAGTCGTTGAGTGCCCAGCAGTCGGTGACGAGGATGCCGTCGTAGTGCCATTTGTTACGCAAAATATCGACCAATAGGTGGTGGTTTGTGCAGCAGGGCTCACCATTTAGGCGATTGTAGGCACACATCACCTGCTGGACATCGCTGTTTTTGATAATGTATTCGAAGGCTGGCAGGTATGTTGTCCATAGGTCACGGCTTGAAACCTTTGCGTCAAATTGGTGGCGAAGCCCTTCGGGTCCGCTGTGGACAGCCAGATGCTTGAGGCAGGCGGCGGCGACGAGGTAGGGCGAGTGTAGTGTGGCGGTGTCGGGCCAGCGCCATGTGGGGCCGGCTTTAAACCGCATCTGAGCGCCGGGTCCCTGCAGGCCACGCACGGCGGCAAGTCCCATCTGCGCCGTAAGATAAGGGTCTTCGCCAAAGGTCTCCATGCCACGACCCCAGCGTGGGTCACGGAAAATATTGATGTTGGGAGTGAAAAATGTCAGACCAGTATAGTCGCCATATTCACCGTCCTGTTGTGCCATGCGGTGTTTGCGCACCCCCTCGTCGGCAATCCAGGAATAGACCTCTTCCACCATGTCGGGATTGAAGGTGGCGGCAAGGGCTATGGGCATCGGGTAGACGGTGGCGATACCGTTGCGTGCGATGCCATGAAGTGCCTCATTCCACCAGCTGTAAGGTTTTATTCCGAGACGTTCGATGGCGGGATTCTGATGCTCAAGGAATGCGATTTTCTCATCCAGTGTGAGTCGTAGAATCAGATCTTCCACCCTCTGCTCCACGGGGAGGGAGGTGTCCTGGAAAGGATATGACTGGGCTTGGATATTGCAGAGTCCCATCCAGAAGAGAAATGTTAAAAGCAGAGATGGTGATGGTCGTTTCATGTTGAGATGAGTAAGACAAAAGAAGCCTCGCGTCGGCGAGGCTTCTTTTGTCGAGTGTCTGTTATTTAGTCCAAGGAAGGCTGACTGCCATCGCAGAGTTTTAGTCCTTGGTTTGATTACTTGTTTTCCAGGCTCTCTTGAGCGAAGGCGATAAAGCCGTCCATCTCAGAGTAGAGACTTGATGAGGGATAGTTGTCTTTCACGTTCTGGAAGCAGTTGACGGCGTTGGCGTTGTCGCCTTTGGAGAGGTAAGCCACACCTGCTTTGAAATAGGCGAAAGGAGCGGTAATGTCGTTGTCATCCATCTTGGCGGCTTTGGTGTAGTGCTTGATGGCGGCGTCGGTGTTGCCCTGCTCTATTTCAGCATCGCCTTTCATCATCTCGTTGAAGACGGGTGTCAGTTGGTCTTTGCCTTTGTAGGAATTGAGATATTTGATGGCGTCCTGATACTGACCCAAGTGCAGGTAGCAGATACCTGCCTCATATTTTGCGCGTTTTCCGGCTTTGGTTGAGCCGTACTTGTCGATAACCCTGATCAGACCGATGCTGTATTGGTCGTTGGTTGTGCTGTCACCATATAGGGCGGAATTGTAGTCACCCTGGGCGAGGAATTGCTCGGCGGCGAAGATGGCTTCGTTGGCTTTCTGCTGACGGGGCTCGGAGATGAATTTCTTGATTCCAAATATTGCGAGTACTATGAGCAGAATGGCTGCTATGACAGCAATAATGACTTTCTGGTTCTTTTCGATAAATTGTTCACTTTTAGAAACAAAACTGATTTCTTCGGAGTTTCTTTCTGTGTTGTTGTTTTCCATTTGAATGATATTTTTTTTCTTTTTTTATCGTAAATTTGAGTTTGCAAAATTAGTCAATTTTTTTCTTACCAAAGATTTTTTTTTTCTTTTTAAGTATTGCTGTTAATGGCGGTTAAAAATAATTGTTTGTTATTTGTGTGTAAATCAGTAATATTTGTGTAATTCAAAAAATAATTAACAAAAT
Organism: Bacteroidales bacterium UBA1223; assembly: GCA_002309155.1. Lineage (GTDB taxonomy): Bacteria > Bacteroidota > Bacteroidia > Bacteroidales > P3 > Colimorpha. Next base: position 7,912 of record DBXB01000038.1, read on the forward strand.
ATTTCTGCCTTTTTAAAAAAATACTTAATTTTGCAGAATAATATTTGGATAACATTATTTACTTATGAATACAAACACCAAATTTTTAGGATTGGATATCGAAAGTCCAATTATCGCCGGTAGTTGCGGATTGACAAACGACATTTCAAATCTTGAAAAACTAGAGGAAGCCGGTGCCGGCGCAATAATCATGAAATCTGTCTTCGAGGAGCAGATTATCTATGATATCAAGCGCAATCTGAGCATGATGGCTCCTGTGGACAACTACGGTATGAGCTATGAATATATCGCAGCCCATGTCGCAGACGATTCTCTCGGAAAATATTTCGACCTTATAAAGGAGGCTAAAAAGCATCTACATATACCCATCGTGGGCAGTATCAATTGCTATTCGTTTGAGAACTGGATGACTTACACCCGTCGATTCCAGGATGCCGGATGCGACGCCCTTGAGCTCAATATGGCTGTTCTGCCCTATGAGACATCACTCTCTTGTGAAGATGTCGACCGTCTCTTCTCCGATATCATCAACACTCTCCGCAAATCGGTGACCATCCCTATCAGCATCAAGGTAAGTCAGAACTTCACTGATATGGCTAATTTCATGCAACGCTTGTCGTGGATGAATGTCGACGGTATCACCATGTTCAACAAGGCTCTCAATGTCGACGTTGATATCGACAAGATGAGTATATGCCACGCTCCGTCGCTCTCATCCCCTGATGAGATCTACAACACCCTCCGTTGGGTCGCTATTCTGAGCAAAAAGCTTCGTTGCGACATATCCGCTTCTACGGGTGTACATACTGCCGCCGATGTCGTGAAAATGCTTCTCGCCGGTGCCGGTACGGTACAGGTGGTTTCGTGTCTGTACAAGAACGGAGTGAATTATATGAAGAATCTTAACGACGGCCTTAAGGCTTGGATGACAGAGCATGGTTTTGAAAGCATAGACCAGTTCCGTGGCAAATTGGCAGTGAAGCCCAACGAGCAGTCGTCGATATTCTTCCGCACGCAGTTTATGAAGCATTTCGCCCAGATTGGTGAAGATTAATCTCCCGTTACTCTTACCGTAGAACTAAAATTAAAACTTTCTGTCAATGGAAGTGAAAAGACTATTCGACTTGCTTGAATACCGCAAGTCTACAAATCCTGAAACAGCTGTTTTTGTAGCCAAATACAATGGCGAATGGAAAAAGATATTTATTGACGAGTATATCGAGATTGTCAATAATCTCAGTTATGCCCTTCTCGACATGGGCCTGAATCGTGGCGACCGTGTCGCCCTGATTTCGCCAAACTGTCCGGAATGGAACTATCTCGACATGGCAGTACAGCAGATAGGATGTGTGCTTGTCCCTATATACCCCACTATCTCGAGCGAGGACTATCATTTCATTTTCTCCAATGCTGGAGTGAGACTCATATTCCTCGACCATGCCGACCAGATGAGGAAAATCAGGGACGTGGTGACCGACGTTCCTTCTGTCGAGGGTATATTCCTGTTTAAGCAAAATGAGGAGAAAGACCCGTTGGTGACAGGAACTTTGGCCGATCTCCTTGAGAGAGGACGCCAGAACCCCGATCCCGATAAGGTGAAGTCTCTACGCGACGCCATAACTCCGCGCGACATGGCGACGATAATCTATACCAGCGGTACGACTGACAAACCTAAGGGTGTCATGCTCTGCCATGAGAACATCCTCACCTGTGTCAACGGAGTGAAGATGACCCCCAAGCCCTATTTCTCTCGTGCCATGAGTTTCCTTCCTCTCTGCCATATCTATGAGAGGATGATGAATTATCTCTACCAGTTTATGGGGTATGAAACCTACTATGCTGAGAGTATAGCCAAAGTGGTGGAGAATCTCAAATATGCACGTCCCTATATGATGACCGCTGTTCCTCGTTTCATCGAGAAAATGTACGACGGCATCTACCGCAGCGGACAGAAGCAGGAGGGCTTCAAGAAGAAGATATTCTTCTGGGCACTGGATTTGGCGTTGCAGTATGACCTCGACGGAACATCGTTGTGGTATAAATGCAAGCGCCTTGTCGCCGACAAGCTTGTCTACGGCAAGATCCGTGAGAATTTCGGTGGCTGTCTCGAGATGTTTGTCTCTGGCGGTTCAGCCATCCAGCCCCGACTGGCAAAATTCTTTACCTGTATCGGCATGGATATCTACGAAGGCTATGGCCTCACAGAGTCGTCTCCCGTCATCGCTGTCAGTTCGGCACTGCCTCACGGTCGCAAACTGGGTACCGCCGGTTTGCCGTTGCCGGGAATAGAGGTGAAAGTGTTGCCCGAGAATAACGAGATTGTCTGCCGGGGAACAAATGTGATGCTGGGCTACTTCAATGCCCCTGAACTAACCGCTCAGGTGGTGGACAGTGAAGGCTGGCTTCATACCGGTGACACCGGCACCTTCGAGCCCGAAGGACAGCTCCGCATTACCGGTCGAGTGAAGACTATGTTCAAGACATCGATGGGTAAATATGTCAATCCCGAAGTTATAGAGGAGAAATTCAAGGAGTCTCCTTTTATCCTTGACATGATGGTGGTGGGCGAGAACCAGAAGTTTGCCGCCGCACTCATCCTCCCGGATTTCGATTTCTTGAAAGAGTGGCAGGAACGTCACGGCATCCATTGTGAGACTCGCGAGGAGATGCTCGCCGACAAGCAGACCCAAGCCCGTTTTAAACGAGTCATAGATAAATACAACCCCCATTTCGGCTCCACCGAGCAGATTAAACGCTACAAAGTCATAAACGATACATGGACCGAGTCGAACGGTTGCATGACCCCGACACTTAAAATCAAACGTAAAGTAATAGAACAACGCTGCAAAGAAGACATACAGGAACTTTTCAAATAGGATTCCATCTTCGTCCCCTAAAACTATCCAACCCTTCCAGATTCTTAATCCGTTACATTCCGACTGAAGAGTTATTATTATTATTATTATCGCACTAGATTATACCGAATTACATAAATTAACAAACACATTGCATTATGGAAGAGAAAATTCCTAGTTTTTTCCGTTTCGAAGATTTGAGAATCTATGGAAAGTCTGTTGACTACAGCAAGTGGATTATCAACACGTTGCATGACCCCCGTAACGAAAACGAGAAACATCTGTGCCAGGCGTTTATACGTTCTGCCATTGACATCTCGCTGAATATCGCCGAGGGCTCGGCACGTAACAAGGCTCAGTTCGACCATTATCTGAAGATCTCCAAGACCGCTATACGTGAATGTATAGTCTATTCGGAGATTGCCAACAGACTCGGTCTGATGACTGACGAGGAACTCGCCCAGAGCAGAGAACTGCTGATGGAGCAGACTCGCATGATTGGCGCTTTGATAATCTCATTGCAGCGCAACCCCAGACGTAGTGATGAGGATCGTTTGGACGATGCCGTCAGCGACATCGATACAGACATCACGTTTGATGACCTGAACGAAACTAATAATTAAAATAGTACGTTGTGTACCCGAAACTACAAAATCTTCGTCATACCGACAGCGGTAATTTCTTCCTGATTGCAGGGCCATGTGTCATCGAGGATGATGTTATGCCCTACAAGATTGTCGAGAAATTAATCGAGATTTCTAACAAACATAAGATTCCATTGGCTTTCAAGGCTTCTTACCGAAAAGCCAACCGTTCCAGAGTGGATTCATTCACTGGTATCGGAGATTGGGAAGGTTTGGAAATACTTGGCGACATCAGACAGCGGTACAATATCCCTGTCGTTACAGATATACATAATGAGACTGAGGCGGCGACAGCGGCCCAGTTTGTCGATGTTCTGCAAATCCCCGCGTTTCTATGCCGTCAGACATCCCTGCTTGCCGCCGCCGCCGAGACGGGAAAGGTGGTGAATGTCAAGAAAGGACAATTCCTTTCACCCGAGGCAATGCGTTATGCCGTGGATAAGATACGCTACTATGGCGGTGAGAATATCATGCTGACAGAGCGTGGGGCTTCGTTCGGCTATCAAGACCTTGTGGTGGATTTTCGTAGCATCCCTATCATGAAACGTAACGGGGTGCCCGTCGTTGTCGATATCACCCACTCATTACAGAAACCCAACCAACCTGATGGCATCAGTGGTGGCGACCCTGAGATGATTGAGACCATAGGTCGCGCCGCCGTTGCCAACTGTTGCGACGGTATATTCCTCGAGACGCATCACGACCCAAAGAACGCCAAGAGCGATGGCGCCAACATGCTGCCACTGGATATGGCTGAGGATCTGCTCGTCAGGTTGCTGAAAATCTACAAGACTGCTGTTGCTCTGTAATAGTGCTGTTTATTATTCCTGCAGCTTTATTTTTGACAGTCGTTATATTAGTGATTGGTGAATTGTGAATTGTGAATGGTGATTAGTGAATGGTGATTAGTTTATTCATCTAATCGTTTAGTCTAAATCATTTGTCCCTTAACTCCCCTTTTAACTCCCCCTTAACTCCCTTTAACTCCATTATCATTTAACCTTTAAACTATAAGCTTTAACCTTTATTTATACTAACCATGAAACTAAACTTAACTAAACCTATTGTCTTTTTCGACCTTGAGACCACTGGCATACAGGTGGGGTCCGACAGAATAGTACAGATCTGCCTTTTGAAGGTCCTTCCCGACGGTACAGAATTAGACAAGACTTACCTTGTACGTCCCGTGAATGACAATGGGGTGACAATGCATATCCCAGAAGAGGCTACTGCCGTCCACCATATTACCGACGCTATGGTGTCATCAGAGAAAAGCTTCAGGGAACTGGCACCTGAAATCGCCGATTTTATCGGTGATGCCGATCTGGCAGGATACAACTCCAACAAATTCGATGTTCCGCTTCTGGTTGAGGAATTTCTCCGTGCCGGAATTGATTTCTCCATAGACAACCGCCGATTGGTCGATGTCCAGAATATCTTCCACCGTATGGAGCAGCGTACTCTTGTGGCAGCATATAAATTCTACTGTGGTAAAAACCTTGATGGAGCACACAGTGCCGATGCTGACACCAAGGCAACCTATGAGGTGCTGAAGGCTCAGCTCGATAGATATAAAGAGACACCCTATGTGGAAAGAGATGGTACCACTACCTATCCCGTTGTCAACGACATAACAGCTCTGAGCCTTTTCTCCGGCAATTCACAATGGGCCGACTTGGTGGGACACATTGGCTACGACAAAAACCATCGTGAGGTCTTCAATTTTGGTAAACATAAAGGCAAGACACTCGAGCAAGTCTTCAGTATCGAACCCGCCTATTACGACTGGATGATGAAAGCCGATTTCCCGCTCTCCACAAAGCAGGTGGTGATGAAGGTTCAACGCCGTCTGATAGAGGAAAAAAGGAAGAAAGACCAGGAGAAGTTGCAGGCCTTGAAACTCAAATTTGAAGGTTGAAACCCCCGACTATAATTCTAAGTAACGATAAAAAAGTAAATAATGAGAAGTTAAAGAGGTTATAGAAGTTAAAGGACAAATGTGCCATCCGGTGCTATTGTCCCTTAACTCCCCTTAACTTCCCTTAACTTCCCTTAACTCCCCTTTTTAACTCCATCTCATTATACCTTATTATTTTACAATACTCTTATGAGAATAAAATATCTTCTCGCTGTTTTATTGCTCATGTTGTCTTTCTCGGCAAAGTCCCAGAATGACAATGTTGGCAATGCGGATAATTACGACACTACTCAGTATTCACGATACTTGGTGCCGGATTATGAGATACTCGCCAAGGTTATCAATGATCCTACTTCCAATTATTATTATCCGACTCTTCTGAAACGTTTCTCCGAAGCTGATACATCTCTTTCCCTCGAGGAGATTCATTGCCTCTATTATGGTTATGTCCTTCAAGACGACTATAACCCCTATGTCTCATCAACAGAGGAGGATGAGGCGCGCAAGATTCTGAACCAGGAAGAGGTGTCTGTCAAAGACGCTGAGAAGGCTATAAAACTGCTTGACAAGGCAGTGGAGAAGACACCGATGCATATGCGTCTCTATATGTACCGTTATTTTGCTAAGACTGTAGTTTATGGCGAAGGCTCTAAAGAGTCGGAAGCGGATGCTTACCGATATGTGGCTCTCGTCAGCGTTATCTCCGCCTCCGGCGACGGATATGGTTATGAAACGGCATTGCATGTATGTATTGTGTCTCATTCCTACAGTGTTATGTCTTATTATGGTCTGGACCCCACGTCACAATCATTGCAAATGGATAATGGCCGCTCTTTTGATGTCTTTACGCTGGAAGAGAACGAGATGGGACGTGAGCAACTTTATGTGGATGTGACTCCTTGCCTGAGTTATCTCTCTAAACGGTTTGCGATTGATGACGATGAAGAGAGTGTCAGCGACAAACCTGTCGAAGAATATGACATCTCGCTGGGCCGTAAGGTGACAGTGAAGATGGACAAGAAGAGTAAGGGGAAATATCTCTTCCGTGTTCTGTCGGATGTGCCGTTTAAAGATACGGTTGACTACAAAGATACGGATCGTCTCTTTGAGGAAAAAGGAGAGAAGAACACTATTGTCTTCTATTTTGTCAACGGCAAGATGGGCGACAACCCTGCAGTCTTGCTAATTATGAAGAGCTATTGCAAGAAGGCGATGTCTTATGACACGTTTATCAGAATGACTGGCAACGCAACGTTCAACCCAACGTCAAATGATGGAATCTTCCCCGGCGCCAGAGGCGTTGAGATTTGGCGTGATCCTATTGCCGCGATCCGACTGTCGGGATTCCGGCCGATGAAATAATGATATCGTGAAGATAATCTGTATAGCACGCAACTATTCGGAACATGCAGGCGAGATGGGGGCACCCATCTATGAGCGTGGCTCTAAGGAGGCCGCGTCTCCAAGTTTCTTTCTGAAGCCAGACAGCGCTCTGCTGATCAACAACAAACCATTCTTCTACCCTGAATTCAGCAATAGGATAGAACATGAGGTTGAGGTGGTGGTGCGTATCGACAGGGTGGGCAAGTGTATAGCTGAGCAGTTCTCCCACCGCTACTATACTCATGTGGCTCTTGGTGTCGATTTCACAGCCCGTGACCTGCAGAGTGAGGCTAAAGCCAAGGGACTTCCATGGACAATGTCGAAAGGTTTCGACGGCTCAGCAGTCTTGAGCGACTTTGTCGCTTTGGAGGAACTGGGTGGCGATATACAGAATTTGTCGTTCTCCCTGTCACGTAACGGCACGACGGTGCAGAGTGGCAACACCTGCAATATGCTTTGTTCTGTTGACAGGATGATATCGTATATCTCGCAGTTTATGCTTCTCCGCACAGGTGACATCATCTATACCGGCACACCGTCAGGTGTGGGACCTGTGGAGATTGGCGACCTGCTTGAAGGCGAGATACAGGGTCGCCAGTTACTGCATTTCCATATCAGGTGACCTAGTCGGTGCTATTGTCCCTTAAAATCCCTTAACTTCTCTTAATAATCTTCTGAGACTATTTCTCTAGGGAGTATTCCAAGAACATTGTCTGGGTTATCTGTTCTCCTTTCACTCGGAGCGTCAGTGGCAGGAACGAGCTGACGGTGGGCTCCGCTTTGCGGTTGTCCATCCTCAAGTATATCACCAAGTCACGACCGGGGGTGAGTTTGCTGTAACCAACCACCTTGACATCGGGAGAACCGACACTGATGAAATCGATGGAGGTCTCGTGCAAGGCTGTATGTTTCAGGTTGACCTGAATGTCGGCGTACTCACCGGTGAAATAGGTGCCTATATGCATGGCTCGGGTGGGCAGGTGCAGACAACTTATAATGCTGCTGTCGTCTTCGAGATATTGATAATCCTGAATCTCTATCCTGCGTTCCCTGGCGGCTTCGACACTGTAAACCGATTTGTTGGTCTGCTGTCTGTCGTCCGACACTCTCTTGTCGGCATGACTGCTTCCGTAAGCCACCTCACGGATTTGCAGTGAGCCTCCGTTGGTGCCCATGTAGCGGGTGAGAATGCCTTTCTTGTATTCCATTATCTGGTTGACGATAGAGGCTATGCGTCGTTTGGAGATCAGCTCGTTGTATTGGCTGGTATGTATCGGGCTGGCGTATCCCTCCACAGTCATGCTTATGCGGTGCCCCATCTTCAGGTCTTCGAGGAGCATGTTGAGGAATTGCTCGAAGCGTTCACAGTTGTACTGCACCTCGTAGTCGAAGAAATAGTCGATGGCGTCGCAGATAGAGTCGAAGACCACATTCCCGTTGGCTAGGGTGTGAGCCCGTTTGTAGTCGTTCCGCATGAACATATAGCGGTTGTATGTCTGGAAATAGTTCGTCGTTGTTGTCGCCAGCTTGGATTTCGGGTCTGGCTCGTCATTGTGGAAATAGAGCCTGATGGGTAGGAGAGTGTGGATGGCGCCTTTCTGAGCCAGCACTACGGGAATTTCCTCGACTTTCTTGCGTTGCGGTTTCGACGCTTTGGCCTTTTCCCAGCTATAGATGTCGTTGCAGCAGGTGTTGCCACTGATGAAGAAGGATCCTTTGCGGTTTGATGTCAGAAAACCTGACTTGGGGTAGGAGTAAGGATTTACATTGAAGTAAAGGTCGTTGGCGGAACTGTTGATGGAATGACCCATATTCTGTGGCTCTCGCCAGCTGTCGCGTGAACCTTTAGATTTGAAGACATCGTAGCCTCCAAAACCCAGATGCCAGTCAGAAGAAAAATAGAGTACACCATCTTCGTTGTCGTAGAAGGGCGTGATTTCATTGCCTTCGGTGTTTATGGGCATGCCAAGGTTGATGCATTCCGACGGAGTCTTGTTGTCTCCGATGACGGTATACCAGATGTCGAAACCTCCCAATCCTCCCGGACGGTCGGAGCTGAAATAGAGTACCGTGGTGCTGTCGGGCAGATATCCAATGGCGGGATGAGTGCTGCTGTAGCCGTCGAGATTTACCTTGCCACCCACTTTCTTTGCTTTCTGCCATTTGCCTTTATTGAAGTGGGATACATAAATCTCGCAAGGTATGTTCGAGAAGTCGTCGGTTTGGCAGATAGTGAAGTAGATGTTCTGATGCAGTGGGTCGAGAGCCACATTGCAGGTGTGCTTCTCCTTGTTGTTCAACCCCCAGTTGTTAATTTTGCTCTTGGATATGTCGCCGGTCGAATAGTCGGCTTCGAAAATCTGGAGCAACACAAGGTCGGAGTAGATGGCATCCTTGGAACCCGGTTTCGACATCTCACGCATCGACGAATACAACAACAATGAGTCGCCTACGAGGACTGCTCCCGACTCGCTGTATTCGCTGTTTATGTTTTTGCTCTCGTGCTTCACATTGTATCGGATGGAGTCGGTGATGCTGTCCAGCACCCACTGGCAGGCTTTGAGTTCCTGACTGGCGCGGCGTTCCAGTACCTCATTGTTGGCGGCTCTCAGATAACGTTGGTATATCACTATGGCGGAATCGGCATAACCGCTGTTGCGGTACATCGATGCGAGGTAATAGTCGCAGTTGGGATATGCCGCCGACGATGGGGATTCAGAGACTATTGAGTAATATTTGATGGCCTGCTGGTAGTCGTTGGCAAGCCTGTAAGACTCCGCAATCTTGTAAGCTACGGCTGGCGTAGCTTCGTTCCGATACGCTTTTGTGTAGTAGTCTGCCGCAGTCTTGTAAAAGCCGTACTTGAACGCCTCGTCACCTTCGGCTATGTCGTTCTGGGCATTGGCGGGACAGATGTTGACTGCGAGGAATGACAACAGAATAAGACTTGGGAGTAATATGTGTTTCATGTACTGGGGTTATTATGGGTTAGAAGGATTGAATATTCAAAGATTTTTGACTGTCAGACAATAGGACAAGGCATGGCTTTTCGCTTGACGCGCTTAGATGGGGAGAGGCGATAGACCACAGTTACTTCAAACGAACCTATGGAGTGAGACGCCGGCGTCAGTTTCGACAAGTTGGCATCATAGGTTAGTGCGAAAAGAAATGCATTATATTCGGCTATGAATTCGATAAGTGCGGCGTCACGCCAGCGGTAGTGAATGCCACCGCTGAGATTGAGCAGATGACCGGTGGTCTCCGAGACATACCATTTGACATCGGCGCCAAACAAGGCTTCGGTATAGTTGTTCTGAAGCATGACTGCGGCAAGGGGCATGAAAGAGATGTCGGGTAAAGCCCTGTATTCAGCTCTGCTGTAGAGTGAGTATTTGCGTTCTATATAGGCATTGTCTCCTTGTATGTAGGAGATGTCTGGTCGGTTCAGGTTGCGACCGGCGACGCCGACTTTGAAGAACAGGTTGTCGTTGGGCTGGTAGAACCAGGCGGCGCCCAGACCCACCGAGATGAAATTGGTGGATGTGCTGGCGAAATTGTCCGACGGGTCGTCGATGTCGAGCTCTGAGGTATTGAAACCTGCCTGACCTAACGACGCCTCGCCACCTACAGAGATAAAACTGGTGTTGCTGCTGTTGAGGGATTTATAGTAAGAGAGAATGAGATTGCCTGCAGTGGTGCCATAATTGAGGGTTCCAGCCCTGTCGCTGTATAAAATCATGCCAAGACTGATTCCGTCACGGTTGTATCGGCGTTTCAGCAACGAGTACTCCGCTGTCGCGGCTACAGTGCTGAATGCTTTCGACACCGACGACCACTGGTTTCGGTATGTGACTCCGAAACGTCCCGTCCCGTCAAAGAATCCGCTGTAGGCTGGGTTGAAAAGTATTGGCAGCACGTCAATCTGTGAGAAATGAATGTCTTGGGAATGCACCGATACTCCTGATGCTGAAAGAAGCATCAGGGTCACCGAGAGACGTAGTATGGTGCTTGACGGTTTCATTTTGTGTAAGGGGGTAGTGAAATGTCGGCGAAATCAGATTTGAGATATTTGAAATAGGCGGCAATGCCTACCATGGCGGCGTTGTCGGTGCAGAACTGCATCGGAGGGATGAATGTGCGCCAATGGTGTTTATCGCCCATCTTGATGAGGGAACTGCGGAGATAGGAGTTCGCCGACACGCCGCCGGCTATGGCAACTTGCTTGACATGAGTGGCGTTGGCGGCCTTCTCGAATTTCTTCAGCAGAAAACTTACGATGCAGTGCTGAATGGAGGCGCAGAGATCGGATTTGTTATTCTCGATAAAATTGTCGTCTTCCGCCAGTCTGTCGCGTAGAAAATAGAGGAACGAGGTCTTGATGCCGCTGAAACTGTAGTTGAATCCAGCAATCTGAGGGGTGGCGAACTGGAACGCCTGCGGGTCTCCCTCTTTGGCGAGTCGGTCGATGATAGGGCCTCCAGGGTAACCCAAGTCCATTATCTTGGCGGCTTTGTCGATGGCTTCACCCGCCGCATCGTCGATGGTTTGCCCCAGAATCTCGATGTCGAAATGGCTGCGGAGTAGCAAAATTTGAGTGTGTCCACCGCTTACCAGAAGGCAGAGAAGCGGAAATTCTGGAGTCTGCGACGTGTCGCTGGTGCGGATGAAATGCGAAAGGACATGCGCTTGGAGGTGGTTGACCTCAATTATAGGTATCTGCAATGCTTGCGCCATGCTCTTGGCAAAGGAGACTCCTACCAGCAAAGAGCCCAGCAGTCCCGGTCCACGGGTAAAAGCTATGGCGTCGAGGTCTTTCTTGTCAACACCCGCCTGTCTCAAGGCACTGTCAACCACAGGAACTATATTCTGTTGATGTGCCCGAGAAGCCAGCTCCGGCACAACGCCGCCATATTGACGGTGCACCTCTTGCGAAGCTATACAGTTAGAGAGCAGAAAGTCGTCATGGAGTACTGCCGCGGATGTGTCGTCACACGATGATTCTATGGCAAGGATAAGTGACATGGTGAGTTAATATTTTTGCTTTGCTGAGGACAAAATATAAATATTGCGAATGCAAATTTACGTATAATTTTTTATTGTTGATGCAATTAAGTGTTAGAATGAGTGTAATATTTTGGTTTGTAGCGGTTTTTACTTGGTTTGAACGGTTTTTGTAAGGATTGTTTCCATACTCTTTAAAGCGTTTGTTTTTCTTTTTTTTATAATGTCTATAATAAAATCAATACTTCTCAGTTATTAAATACACTAAACTGTAAGGCTATCAAAAGGTTTGCAAAAATACTTTGGCGTATAGTGTTCATCGTTTTCATGACGGTGTATGTTACGGTGGCGTTGGTCAACTACTCACCTGTTCAGTCGATTATTGGCTCTGTCGCCAGCAGCCATTTCACTAAACAGTGGGGTGGCAAGGTGAGTATAGGCTCCATGAGTTGCCGGCCATTCAATCATCTCATTCTTCGCAATGTGGAATTGATAAGCCCCGCGAATGACACGATATGCCAAGCTCATACCATTGATATTCGGTTTAGTCGCTTCCCGATTGACGGTCACGGTCTCACGGCAAAGAAAGTCCTTCTGAAGGATGTCTATTATCATCTAAATATAGACAGCACCGGGATTAACCTGAAATATATATTTGATTCGTTCAAGTCTGACAAGGAAAAGGAAAAATCTCATAAAGAGTTTATCGTTCTCGTCGACGACTTGGTCTTGGACAACGTTAACTACAGACAAGACTTGAAAGATGATAGGGTCACGCGTGATGACACTGTGGGCGTTGACGTGAAGCACATGTATTACAAGAACATCTCGGCGCATTTCAGAAATATCCGTGTCAACGCCGACAGGATTACGTGCCGTATCGACCACCTGTCGACCGTTGAAAGGTCGGGTCTGGAGGTGAGAGACATACAGATGAATGTCTATGCGACACGTAGCGGTATCTCGGCGACGAACATGCATATCGAGACCGCCGACTCCAAGCTGATGGGCGATGTGCTTTTGGACTTCGACAGTTGGAAGACTATGAAGCATTTCCTCGACAGCGTCTATTTCTATGTCCATTTCACCGAAGGCTCCTATGGCGGTATGCGTGACGCTGGCTATTGGGCCCATACATTGTGGGGACTGGATCAGCGGGTGGATATCAACGGCTATTTCAGCGGACCTGTCCAGGATATGCATACCGATCGACTCCACCTCGCTTTCGGCGATGAGACCGAACTTGACCTCGACGGATATATCTATGGTCTGCCCAATATCGACACCACACTGATAGGTGCCACCATCCATCGTCTGCACACTACCTATAGCGACCTTGAGACGGTGAGCCGCACTCAGCATATGCCCCTACATGGAGCCAAGGCACTCAAGGCTATGGATGTTATTGATGTCGAGGCGACCTTCACTGGCACCATCCGCGACTTCTTCGCAACGCTGAATGTGACGGGAAAACCCGGAACGGTGAGTGGCGACGTGGTACTCGCCATGGATCCCAAGAATAAAGATTTCCGCTATGTGGGTCAGCTGAGCTCTGAAGGATTTCAGATTGGCGGACTCCTGCCCAATGAATGGATTACCCGTAGCGGATTCGATGTCATCTTTGAGGGTACGGGTTTTGACCCCAAGACGATGAACTCGTCACTGAACGGCACTCTGCATCATTCCACGGTAAGAGGACACCGTATGACAGGAAGTTCCACCTTTGAGGCTGAGGCGGTCGATGGTGTCATCACTGCTGAGGTTAAGATAGATGACCCTGTGGCGGCATTGGATCTCTCGGGCGAAGTGAAATGGAGGGATTTCGGTCCCGACTACAAGGCTGCGGTGACGGCCCGCCATCTGAATTTGACGGCACTCAAGCTGTGGGAAGACACCACAGGCGTCGACGCCATAGTGGATGCTGATATCGATGCCCGCTATTTTACCACCAACAGCTCCAGCTCTTACGGCAGGGTGACTCTGCGTAATACATCGCTGCGGAGTGGAAAGGGAGATATTAATCTGCAAAGTGCTGTGATGACGGCGCGAGAACGCTACGGATGGAAGAATGTGGCTTTGAACAGCGATGTGCTGAATTTGCAGATGCGTGGCTATTTCAATTATGACGGACTGCCGATGACTTTGAGAAAGTTCCTCAAAGACTATTTGCCTCATACCTATAGCGGTGACGACAGCGAGGAAGACTATGGCAGAATTGCCGACTCTAGATTTGAGATCAATGCGACGTGGCTCGACACCACAGGAATACTCCAGATGTTTGTCCCTAATCTGATGATAGCTGGAGGATCCACCCTGCAGACGAACTATAACTTTGAGGAATCCTTCAAGCCTATAGTTCGTTCCGATTCGATAGGGTGGGGGAGTGTGCGTCTCTATAATATGGGTCTTAATGGAGAGGGAACAGGAGACCGCTATCGGATGCGTATCACAAGTGACGACGTGAAGGTGGGCAATCTGCTCATCGGTGAGAGATGCGATGTTGGTTTTGAAGGCAGCAAGGATGACGCCGTCTGTCAGGTTAGCTGGAGAAACAGCAGTGACGAGATAGGAGACGGCAACATCAATTTCCGTTTGTTGGTAGACAGCTCGACGATGCGTCTTGTCGTCGACCCCTCGCAACTCGATGTGGGTGACGAGATATGGCGACTCGTGGATTTTGGATCCGAGAACTATATGCGTGATGGAGAGATTCATGTAGGAGGTCTGGGACTCGTGAGTGGTGATCAGTCGGTGTCGATGACGATGATGAAGACAGGTTCTGTGAACGACAGCATCGAAGTCCTGTTCCGAGATTTCGGCATGAATGTGCTGAATCCGTTCCTGGCATCGCAGAACCTGACTGTCGACGGTACCGCCAATGGTAAGGTGAATATGGGCGTCTTCCTCCGAGCCGACCTCAATATCGACAGTCTGATCTTTGATGGCGAGAAGATTGGCGACACCCGAGTCCAGTCGACATGGAATTCGGAAATGAACCAGCTGAATCTATATGTGGTTTCTGACCCAGTCCTGCTTACTGGATATGTGAACCTGGATGGTGAGGACAAGGAAATCAAGTTCGACGCCTCTCTGTATGATTTCGGCCTGAAATCATTGCAACCTCTTGTAAGCAGCTTCTCCTCCGCCATCGGAGGTGTGGCTAGCGGCGACTTCACTATCGGCGGTACTATTCAGAAACCTGTTGTCGAAGGATATCTGTCAGTTGACAAGGGTGTGGTCAATGTCGATTTCCTTAACGTGCCATTTTTCTTCTCCGACACCATTTGGCTCGATACCAGTGCTATCAGACTTGATAGATTTGTGGTGAAAGACAAGAACGGCAACGAAGCTAGAATTGATGGCAAGATATCCCACAACCATCTCAAGGATATTAATCTGGATCTTAAGTTGAAGAGCGACAAGTTGATGTGCATGAACACCACGGCACGTCAGAATGAGTTGTATTACGGCACCGTGATAGTAAGCGTCGATGGACTTGTGAAAGGTCCCGCCGACGATATCGACATTGTCCTCAATGCACGGACCCTGAATGGCACTACGCTCAATGTCCCCATCAACGACCAGCGGCAGTTGCAGAAGGCTGACTATATACATTTTGTCTCCGACAAAGACGACATTCATATTGGTAGGACTGAGCATGTTGAGATAGAAAAACGTCAACCCACATCAATGCAGGAGAGCAAGAACCACTATCTGCTGACCATCAATGTGGAGACCACTCCAGAGATGCAGACACATCTTCCAATGGATTTCTCATCTGTCGAGGCTGTCGTAAAAGCCTACGGTTCTGGCGATCTGCAGTTGCAGGTGGGTAGCGATTCTCCCTTCACCTTGATAGGTGACTATGAAATGCTCGGTGGCACTGTGTCGCTCGACATCCTGGGAGTCCTCAGCAAAGTCTTCTCCATCGACGAGGGTAGTTCTATAACCTTCCCGGGACGAATATCCGACGCACTCTTTGACATAAAGGCTGTCTATTCACAGCGAGTCAACCTCTCCTCTCTGACGGGCACTCTCTCCTCCACCGAGTCGCAGAAACAGGTACAGGTCGAGAATGTGATTGCCTTGAGTGGAACCCTGCAGGCTCCGGATATCAATTTCGACCTCCGACTTCCCAATGCCGACCAGAGTGTGCAGGAGGAGGTGTTCGCCTATATCGACCGCAATAACGAACGCGATATGTTGAACCAGACGGTCTCCTTGCTACTTCTGAAAAAGTTTTACAGCACCACTTCGTCCAACGGTATTGACAACGGTGGCAATATGGCTGACGAGGTCTATGGTACAGTGGCGAATACGCTGGGAAGCATGGTGAGCGACATGGTGCAGTTCGTGAATGTCAACTTTGAATATACCGCAGGCAACGCACTCACCACAGATCAGTACGCCTTGGATATCAGCAAGGAATGGAACAAGTTCTATTTCGAGACCTCCCTAGGGTTCGGAGGCGAGGCTCGTGAGATGTCCACGGCGGGCAACAACAATAACATGACTGGCGACATGCTGGTGGGTTATAAAATTAATCCACGTCTCCACCTCTTCGTCTTCAACCGCAGCAACACCAACGACTATACACGCTCCGACTTGCCTTACAAACAAGGTCTCGGTGTGAAATATACACAGGATTTCGATAAATTCAGTGATCTTTTCCGCCGTAAGAACCGAAACCGGTGACCGAGTGAATGGTGAATTGTGAATGGACAAATGAACTGCGTAGCCAATTTTCAATTCTCAATTTTCAATTTTCAATTAAAAACTCTTTAACCTTATCAACATATCAACGTATCAACCTTTTCACCATATCACCATATCAACAGTTCACGGAAATGAAGATATTAATCATAAGACTCAGTTCGATAGGCGATGTGCTGTTGACAACGCCGGTCGTCAGATGCCTGAAACGACAACTTGACGACGTGGAGATTCATTTCCTTACACGTGACAGCAACCGTCAGCTGTTGTCGAGCAATCCCTATATAGATAAACTTCCCCGACTCGATAATAAGATTTCAAAGACCATAGCCCGTCTGCGGTCTGAGCATTACGATTATGTCATCGACCTCCATAACATCCGCACCACCGCTCGGATTAGATTGGCACTATCATCGCCTAAACTTGTATATAAAAAAGAGAACATTCACAAATTTCTGACAGTCATTACCAAACGTGACTTTATGTCGGGTCGCCACGTTGTTGATCGCTATATGGATGCCGTCCGCCCCTTGGGGGTGACTCCCGACAGTCAGGGGCTGGACCTCTACCTCCCGGAAGAACTCAAGGACAGCAACCTTTACAAGGTGGATCTTGACGGGGTCAATGTCGGAGAACTCACCTCCCAACCTTATGTGGTGATAGTCTGCGGTGCCCAGCATCTGACTAAATGTATGCCTGCCGACAAGATTCATCTTCTGGCGTCGTATCTCTCCTGTCGTGTGGTACTGGTGGGTGACGGCGACGACCGCAAACGTCTCCGCAATTTCGCTATCCCCTTCAAGTCGAACGTCGTCAATTTGTGTGGAAAGACCTCTCTGCTTATGTCGGCGGCAATCATCAGTCATGCTTCGGTGGTGATAACCCCAGATACAGGAATGATGCACTTTGCGGCGGCATTCCATCGAAAGATTATCGCCGTATGGGGTGCTACGACCCCCTCTTTCGGCTTCTCTGCATACAATAGCGAGCATGCCGACTGCATGGTCGACAACCTCTGGTGCAACCCCTGCAGTCGTATGGGCACCGGCCGTTGTCCTCTGGGCCATTTCAAATGCATGAAAAATCAAAGCTGGCAACAAATCGCCGAGTCAGCCCAACGCATCTGCATGGCATAAGTCCCATTTCACGGGGCAAGGATGATGTGTGGCATTGACGATTCTGTGAATGTTTTAAATTTAACGAATTGACTATTAATAATATATAGAATGAAAGATACAACGACATACCAAATTACTTGTCCATTTTGCGGAGCTACCAAACTGGTTGTGGAAAGCAATACTCCGTGGTACAAAACTGATGCCGTCCTTTGGTCGGATGGTCGAGTCGAATATTCAGATTGGTGTGAACCGGCAAAGATTCAGCAGTGTCCATCTTGCAAGCACTTCTTCGTGTTACCTTGCATGAACGAAAGGAAAAAGGTCCTAGTCCATTGTGATGACACGGGGAACCTTCCGTTAGAGTCTCTTAAAAAAGCCATTGTCGAACTTTCGGGCAACGACGATGAAGCCATGTGTTCAAGGGCGGAGGCGTGGCAAACGTATAACGCAATGTATCGGGATGTTCCAGAAGAGGATATCCCCGCTGAAGACCGTGAGTTCAATCGTTCCAATATGCAGTGGCTATTGGATTATTATCGTAAAGAAACACCAAATTACTCTTTTATAACATTTGAATTGCTGCGACTTTTAGGTTACGAGGACGAGTACCGCAAGCTGTTGGCCGATATGACGTTTGAAAATTATCACCAATGGAGGTGTGAACGGTATAAGAAAAGAGGTGTTGATTATGTTCCCGACGAGGAAATCTCGAGGTTGCAGTATTCTAGATGTGTGAAAGATTATAGTGACGCCTTGCTGTTGCCCCTGAAACCATATGTTAAATCATAGCAACGAGCTCGTTGAAAACAATGAGTTTACTAGGTTAAATAAACGATGCTTCGTCTAAAATGGTGGCACAGTTCACATTGACTATATGGCCGGTCCTATCGGTAGGATTGATTTCACCTAGAAAGAAAATAAAAACCGCTATTTCAGGAATTTTGCGTATTTTTGCAGATTGAAAATGGTCAGTTAATTATCAACGAAACAACATAAAATTAGAAAAACAGAATAGAGCGTAAATACATAATTTAGAAGCGTTTTTGCTTTTCTTTGCTATCGGGAAATCTGGTAAATTTCACACTTAGTACACAAGAGAAGGAAAACGCTCACGGGTATCCGTGAGCTTTTCTTGTTTGTACTAGGGTTTACCAGAGCCTCCGATAGAACAGAAATGTCTCACGGATTATTTTTTATGTTAATTGAAAACCTAACATACAATGGAGCCAAATGCCACTATACGCGAAGAAGAAGTAAAGAATAACTTACGTGAAAGTTTCTTTTCTGATTATGATGCAAAACACATCCTTGGTGATGTCGATTTTGCTGTTACCTCGCGACGTGAGAACTCGGCACAAACTGACTTATTTGAGCGCGAATGGTTCCTCTGGGCCGAATCGAAGAAGGGCTCTTCTCATAACCTTATCGATTCCTTTATCCAACTTATCATTACTATTGGCAAAGCTCATACTCACGAGAAGCACATGCCTCCAATTTTTCTTGGCGCCTTTGATGCCGAGAAGATTGCCTTCATTGAGTTTCATTATGTAGTGAGTGTTTTCTATTTGAACGATTTTAACTGGAATGTTACTCCTAGCAATCATAGTACCAAAGAGTTTAAACTACTGAAGGAGATGCTCGGAGGTACTCTGCACGAGCATATTGCCACTTTTAACCTTAAAAAGGACGAAAAACCGCTTCGCCAGTTTATCAAAAAGAACTTTCGCGATGGTGGAAAAGCAGGGATAAATATCACCAAGAACAATTACCTCTTTGTCTTTCAACGTTGGGTAGAGGAGGTTAAGCCTACAATCAACGCAGATTGGAACGATATTCCTGCAACACGTGTGGCCGATTTTTTCTTTGCTGATCTTATCTCCCGTGGCAACTTTACATTGAGTTCCGATCTTGCCGTTGTGCTGCGTGGTGTCGAATACAAAATACAGGAACAGATTACTCAGAGCGGTAAGGTACTATTTAGCGAATGTGGCTTTACAGATGAGATGAAAGCATATCGCGCTTTTTGGAACAAATACAAGCGTCCTCCGCGACAAGAAGCAATAGACATCATCTTATTGCGGCGCGATTTGCTTATCCCTCATAACCTTCGACAGTATCAAGGGGCTTTTTTCACACCCTTGCAGTGGGTGGAACTGTCGCAACGATACCTTGCAGATGAATTGGGAGAAGATTGGCAGCAACAGTACTATGTCTGGGATTGCTGTGCTGGTACAGGAAATTTACTGTATGGTCTTACGGAGCCATATCGGGTGTGGGCTTCAACACTGGATCTTGCCGACGTGCAAGTGATGAAGAATCGAATCGAAGATGGAGAGTTGAATCTTTTGGAAAAGCACGTCTTTCAATTTGACTTTCTGAATGACGATTTTGAAAAACTGCCAGAAAGTCTTCGTGCAATTATTGAAGATCCCGAAAAAAGAAAGCGCCTCGTTGTTTATATAAACCCACCATATGCGGAAGCGGGTAACACAAAAGGGAAAGAGGCAAAAGTTGGTGTAAGCAACAAGACACGGGCTCATCGAGATTATACAGCAGGCATCGGTACGTATGCCAAAAGGGAGCTGTTTGTTCAGTTCTTTATGAGAGTATACCGAGAACTTTCACCTGGAATTCTTGCTGAGTTTTCAAAGTTAAAGATGTTGCAAGGTCCATATTTCCGTGAGTTCAGAAAAGCATTTCAAGCAAAAATTGGCAATAGTTTTCTAGTTCCTGCTGATTCATTTGATAATGTGAAGGGGCAGTTTCCAATTGGCTTTTTTATTTGGCATCTTGACAATCCGGTAATCTTTGAAGAAACAACATCGGAGGTATTCGACCATAATGGAGAACAGATTGATTCCAAAATAATCTGTAGCTACGACAAAGCAAAGATGCTCAATGATTGGTTACGTGATACATGGAAAACAAAAGAAGAGGCATTGGGCTGGGTGGTTTGTAACGGCAACGATTTTCAGCATCAGAATGAAGTCTGTATCTTAACTGTACCAAGTAACCAAACATCTACATTCTTTAAGCCTATAACACGTACCAATTTTCTGAAAAGCTGCATTTATTTCTCCGTTCGAAAGGTGATTGCGGCAACTTGGCTTAACGATCGGGACCAATTCCTATTGCCAAATGACTATTGGCGAAAAGATTTCGAGTTTCTGTCTGATTGTATTATTTACAGTCTTTTCAGCAATTCTAATGTTGTGAGGAACAATCTTGGAACAAATCACTGGATTCCTTTTACCGAGAAGGAGATGGACTCCCAAGACAACTGCAAAAGCCACTTTATGACTGACTATTTAAGCACACCACACGCAATGGGAGATAATCAGACCAATATGTTCTATCCGATTAGTGATCAGGAACAAGGTTGTATATATCTTCCGTTAGATCATCTCTCAACAGAGGCAACTATTGTTATGGATGCCGGTCGCGAGTTATGGAAATACTACCATAAACAACCTGGAGCCAATCCCAATGCTAGTTATTACGACATCCGACTTTTCTTTCAGGGAACTAAAATCACAAAGAGTGGTAAGGAACAGATGAATACTGATAGTACGGATACAATATATACGGCCTTGAATAATAACTTGCGACAAGCGATGCGCAAACTTGCCTCTCACATTGAACCTAAAGTCTACCAATATGGATTTTTGAAATGACCAGCGATAAAGGTTATTCATATGTCGGAGCCATGAGCACATTATTCATCAAGACAATTCAGTGAGTAACCATTTTTTAAACATTGCTGAAGTCGAGTGCAGAGTTGGCTCGTTTGTTTTGCCGCAAAATGCTTTTTCTCGTATAACTTAATTAAGTAAAGGACTCTTTATTTAATATCTATTTCCGAACAGGATTCTATCGAATCTGACGAATGATGTTTTCGTATTTTTGAGTCCTTTCGTGAGAAATATCATGTTTTGATATTTTCTTTCTTTTGATAACAATACTTTTTGTATCTTTGCATTGTGAAAACTACTTTAATATTACTGAAATGTACAATAGTTAAAGTCGTTTGAGTTTATCCGTTGAGTTCCATTATGAAAAAATATATTTGTCTGCTGTTTTTCACTCTTATCACTCTGACGGCGTCGTCGCAGAGCCGTGACTCCATACGTGTTGTCAACGCCCGTTGGAATGTCGACACTCTTGACGGGATGATTCTTAAGCAGAGACATTTCAATAAGAAAGACTGTCTGGGATCCAACCAGTTTGTCTCAGTCATAGAGATTCCCGCCAAGTCGCCACGCCGACTGGCATTCACATACGAAGCACAGCGGACACCAACCACAGTCCATGCCCAACGCAATGGTGCCTATGCCGCTATCAACGGCTCATATTTCGACATGGCTCAGCATAATCCAATCTGCTATCTCCGTATCGACGGTGTGGAGAGAGGTGAGAATACTCCCCAGGCGTCGGACTCCATACATCGCAAATATTACCAATACGGGTCGTTGTCGTTGGCTGGCGGTCGCCCCCGTATCTTTGTCCCAGACAGTGGCAGGATGGCTGAACGGCTCTTGCCCGACAGCAATATCATGACGGCAGGTCCGTTGCTGATATCGGGGGGACACTTGGTCAAGATGAGGAACGACAAGACTTTCGTCACAAACCGCCATAACCGTACGGCTATCGGCGTGAAGGCCGACGGCACTGTACTTCTCGTGACACTTGACGGCAGGACCAAAGAGTCGGAGGGGATGTCGCTGAGCGATTTCCAGCGACTGCTTCGCTATCTTGGATGCCGTGACGCCCTGAACCTTGACGGTGGAGGGTCGACCACGATGTACGTACGTGGCTATCCCCACGGCGGTATCATCAACCATCCCTCCGACAACGGCAGGTACGACTTCGAGGGGGAGAGAGGTGTCTCCAATTGCATTATAGTTAAGTAATCGTGAATGGTGAATTGTGAATCGTGAATGGACAATACATTTAACCTTATCAACATATCAACGTATCAACATATCAACATATCAACATCTCCAACATCAATATGCCCCGTTTCATTATCTGTAAAGCTTCTGCTGGATCAGGAAAGACCTATACGCTGGTGCGCCAGTACATCGAGATTGCCATAGCATCGCCTTCCCGTCTCGAGACCGGATTCGAACATATATTGGCTATAACATTCACCAACAAAGCTGCTTCGGGCATGAAAGCCCGTATCATGAAGCGGCTCAGACTCATCATAATGGAGGATCCGGATAGCCAGGATTTCATAGATGAGATGTCGAAACATCTGGGCATCTCCCACGACGAAACGGTGAGACGCTGCACAGTGCTTCAGTCTGCCATACTTCACAATTACTCGTCGTTTGCGGTGTGTACTATCGACAGTTTTGTCCACCGTATAGTCCGTACGTTCGCCCACGACTTGAATCTGCCGATGAACTTCAATCTGCTGATTGATAATGCCGAGGTTGTACAAACCTCGGTGGATGAGCTGCTCTCGCTGGCTGGCACTGACAAAGAGAAAGCGTTGACACGCGTTCTCTGCTCTTTTACCGAGAGCAAGATGATCAACGGCACGGGATATGAGGTCTCCAAGCAGATTAAAGATCTAACCAAGGAGATTTTCAAGGAGGAGTCTCCTGCCTTCCTTTCCAAACTGAAAGATATCTCCACCGACCACTTTATAGATACCCATGAACGACTATCTAAAGCAAATGTCGCATTCGAGACTAAGTTGAAGACCGCGGCATCCGCTTTTGTCGATGCCTGCGTGATGGCCGATCTTGGTGTGAATGATTTTCCCAATAAGGATAAGGGTATTTATCCTTTCTTTCTGAGTCTTGCGAAAGGGGATTACAGCAAGGTGAACAGCGACCATAAGAGGGTCAAGGAATGTTATGCGAAAGGTAACATCCTCGCCAAGAATACTCCGCCGGCTGTCCGACCGCGACTGGAGTCTGTCACGCCGGATTTCATGAAGGCGTACGGCATTATCGGTCCACTGCTTTCATCAGAGCTGCGGAACTATAACACACGGCGCATACTGCTCGCTAACCTTTACTGTCTGGCTCTGCTCGACAAGATAAACAAAATCAAGAACCTCTTCTACAGTGAGAACGAATCGGTGCATATCTCTGAGTTCAACAAACGTATTGCCGCCGAAATCGTCAACGAACCCACGCCATTCATCTATGAACGTATTGGCAGTCGCTACACGAACTATCTGATTGACGAATTCCAGGATACAAGCAAACTGCAATGGGAGAATTTCCTCCCCCTTCTCGACGAGGCTATGACGCATCGTTTCAGCGCCGACACCGCTGAGCCCGGAACTCAGTCGCTGGTGGTAGGCGACGGCAAGCAGGCTATCTACCGCTTCCGTCAGGGTGACGTGCGGCAGTTCATCAACCTGCCTAAAGTAAGGGATGGCATTCACGGAAAATCTCTTCAGTTTAACTACCATATCGATACTTTGGACTGCAACTACAGGACTTTGGAGACTGTTGTGGAGTTCAACAACAACCTCTTCAATCATATCATTCGTAACTCTTTTGCCGACAATGAATATCTAGCAAATCTTTATCTGGGCGATGAGACAATTCAGCAGGATCCTGAGGCGCGGCCTGATCTCTGGCAGGATTCGCAGGAGAAAGGTGGTTTTGTCTCCGTCTCTTTCCCCGGGAAAGCCGACGAAGTGTATGATGCCGTGATGAGAGAAATACGCCATCAGGTCGACGACTTGGGCTATAACTATGGCGATATAATGGTTTTGGCGCGTAAGAATGATATTCTCTCTGATTTGTCCCGCTATCTCTCTGTCAATTCAGTCCCCGGCAAAGAAATACCTATAGAATCGTCTGAGTCGTTCATCCTTAGCACTAGTCGCACTGTCCGTCTGTTGCAGGCTCTGCTGAAGTATATCTTCAACCCATCCGACCGTGTGGCGGCGTTGCAGGTAATGCAACTGCTCCCTGTTCCCACCGATGTGTGGATGTTGAAAGAGGAGCGTTACGACCTCGCCAAGCTGCTTGGCAGACTCGGTGTGAATTTCAATATCGACTATCTCCGTTCTCTCTCGCTCTACGACTGCTGCGAGACGCTGCTTCGGCTCTTCTCTCTTCAGGGACGTGACACGGCATATGTCGCCACATTCCTGAATGCCGTCGCTAAATACTGTGAGAGGGGGAATGCCGATCTCGGAGGTTTCATAGATTATTTTGACAAGAATATCGACAACTTGTCGAGCTCAACGGTTTCAGATTCTAACGCCGTCAAATTTATGTCTATCCACAAAGCCAAGGGTTTGGAGTCCAGGATAGTGATTTATGCTATGGTCGGTGAGGTTCAGAGTGGGTCAAGTCTGTGGGTCGATGTCGACAAATCGTCGGAGTTTGGGGTGCCGGTGGCTTTCGTCAGAACTAATTCCTGCGATTCTGAATTCTCGGATGTCTTTCGCGAGGAGGCGCTTATGAGTGATATGGACAGAATCAATGTATTCTATGTGGCTATGACCCGCCCCGAAGAGAAACTCGTCGTTATCGGTGAGAACAAATACAAGTCTGGAGGTGTCGACGAATGGTCTTTGCTCTACGACTTTGTGTCACATTATGATAAAGCCAGCAAAGACACTGTGGCGGCATATGAGCGTTATACTGTCGGTGTCGATGCTCCCAACACGGCGGAACCTAAATCTCCGTCTCAACCGCTCATGGTTTCTTCAGTCTCCTATCCTTCGTGGACCGCTCGTATCGATATAGCATCTAAGAATGAGGCTCTGCTGTCGTCTGTCGACGAGGACAGTCGCAGGTACGGCATACTTATCCACGACTTGCTGTCGAGGATTATGACCATTGATGACGTTCATGACGTTGTCGACGGTTACTGCTCATCCCACGACTTGACGTCTGAGACTGAAGTCATAGAGAACCGTATAAAAAGGATGATTGGCGTCAACAGTCGTTTCTTCGACAAAGGTGCCAGAGTGTTGTGCGAAACATCGCTGTTTTTCGGCGGTGAGGTGTTGCGTCCCGACCGGTTGGTTTTCTTCGACGACGAGACGTGGGTTGTGGATTTCAAGAGCGGAGTGTATAACGCCCTCACTCATGCCAAGTATGAGGAGAAGGTGTCTCAATATGTCGATGCTGTCAAGGCAATGGGATACCCCAATGTCAAGTCGGCTATACTGTACCTGTAACAGTTATTTCTTTTTGTATTCCTGCCCGATATCATCCGGGTCGATGTCTGCCTCGTCGTATTCAAGGCATAAACGGTAGGAGTTGCCTTGTGAGTAGTCCAATGCGGAGCATGATGAGGAATAGCCCACATACTTAGTCTCGCTATAAACTGTTGCGCCGTTATAGGTGTAGCACTTGCAGGGTTTGTCGTCGCACGAGCAGAGGAGCGTGGCGATGAAGGCAAACGATAAGAAAAAGATTTTGGCTTTCATATACTACGATTGTGAATTTTGTTTTAAAGGTTTTAAAGGTTTAAAAGGTTTAAAAGGTTAAAGTTAAGGTTAAAGTTAAGGTTAATAAAAAGTTAAAGTTAAGGTTAAGGTTGTTTCATTTCCCCCAAAACATTCTCACGATATCGGCATAGTCTATCAATGAGTCTTCCATGTCAGTGCAAAGTCTGAATGATGAGTCGTCGGGATTAACGTGATTGTAGCCCAGATCACTGCATGGCGTGTCGTCGTCGATATAAACCGTGTTGATTCTCACACTTCCCCACCGCTCAAGCAGGTAACATCTGCAAGGTTTGGTGGAGCAGGAGGAGAGCGCCATGAGGACCCCCAGGACTAGGATGGTTTTTATATGTGTTTTTCCGCCTGTCATTAGTTTATCTCTATTTCGTCAACAAAGAGCCAGGCCTGTTCTCCTGCGCTTACGTGCCACTTGGGCAGTTTACCGTAGTTCTTGGCTTTGATACGCACATAACGTACCGTTGCAGGTGGGCCGGCAACGGAGAAATTGTGCACGGTCCCTAAATCCTGACGTTCCAATGTGGCGGGAAACAGTGTGTTCTCGACCGCTCCAAACGGACGGTACTGTTTGCCATCCTCTGAGACCTCTATCTCGACACGGGATGGGAAGAATATCCACGATTTCATGTTCTCCAGGCATTCAACGCCAACTTGGTTCACAACTCTTGGCTCCAACAGGTCGACAACCACTTCCATGTCTCCCTGCCATCCCTGCCATCCTCCTATACGGTAGTTCGATGTGCCGTGCAGACGGTCGGTGAGACCAGCCTCTCCATTCTCATAATACTGGGGGGCGGGCTTGGTGACATACGTCACCTTGCAGTCGTTGACACCTTTGGTGAGTTTGTGGGTCACTACGGCACTGTAGCCTGTCGTCGGACTGTAAGTCACGGCTTTGATCATGGCATCGTTGGTAATCTCCAGTGGACCGCAGTAGGGTGTTGACAGCCGTGTCGGTGTGCTGCCGTCGATGGTATAGTATACCGAGTCGCCGGGATTCAGTCGGTCGGTATTGATGGTTACAGTAGTATTGTCGTAAAAGCCTTGTTGCCAGTCGTTGAATAATGGCGCCAATGTGATGATGCTACCTGCGGGTATAGAACTGTGAGGACAGTCATCATGGGACGACGCCCACTTTTTGACCGGTGACGAACTCATCTCGAAGTCAAGCTGACAGCCGTCTTTCAGCATTTCTATGGTGATATATGACTTGTTGTATGATATGCCGTTGAGTTTTAGTGATTTGATGTAGGGACTTCTGTTGTTCTGTCCTTTGGCGTTGATGGTGATGTCTTTTCCGTTCTGGAGGTGAATCACGACTTTGTCGAAGAGGGGAGCCCCGATGACATATTCTCCGCTTCCTGGACATACTGCGTAGAAGCCCAGGGCACTCATCACATACCATGCGCTCATCTGTCCACAGTCCTCGTTGCCACACAGACCGTCGGGAGTGTTGTGGTACAGCTCATAGCATATCTTCCGCACCAGTTCGGCGCTCTTCCACTGTTGACCCAGGTAGGCATAGAGATAGGCGGCGTGGTGTGACGGCTCGTTGCCGTGGGCATATTGACCTATCAGACCTGTGATATCGCTCTGCTCTCGGCCGGTCATCTCCGAACTGCCGTTGAAGAGGCTGTCGAGGAACTGGCAGGCTTTCTCCTCTCCTCCCATGCGTGCCGTCCATCCTTCTATGTCATGAGGCACATAGCTAGAATACTGCCAGCTGTTTGCCTCGGTGAAATGGTTGTTGACCTCTGTCGGGTTGAACGGGGTGACGAAACCTCCGTTACGGCGCGGATGCATGAATCCGTCAGCATCCATGATGTTCTTCCACGACTGGCATCGACGCATATACTGTTTGTAGACTGTTTCGTTGCCTATCAGCCGCGCGAATTCGGCTATGCACCAGTCATCGTATGAGTATTCCAGGGTCTTGCTCACCGACTCATTCTCATATTCGCTGCTCAGAAATCCGTCACGCGCATAGTCTCTCCGTCCCAGTATGGGTAGGTTGGAGGTCTTCACCATGGCGTCGAGGAGCTCTTCAAGGGGTATGTCGAACGTTGAGTCTATGACTCCTGTGCGGTAGGCGTCGAGAATCACCGACGCTACATTGTAGCCTATCATGCAGTGCGTCTCATGTCCCGCAAGTTCCCACATGGTCAGTTCCCCGCTACGGCGATAATGACTCATGAACGAACGGATGAAATCGGCACTGCGACTGGGGTCGCTGATGTTAAGCAGCGGATGCAGCGCGCGGTAGGTGTCCCAGACCGAAAAGACGGTGTACTGCTCACGCCCGTTCCCTGTGAAATCAATGCTGTAATTGCCTGTCGTGTCCTTCATGGCGCGGTAACCGCCGTTGGCATCGCTGAAGAGGTAGGGCGATGTCATACAGTGGTATAGGGCAGTGTAGAAATTGTCGCGGTCCTCACGGCTTCCGCCTTTCACCTCAAACTGCGACAAGGCTTTCTCCCAGATGGCAGAAGCCTCTTTCTTGGCCTGCTGGAAGGTTACTTTGGAACTCTCCTGCAGATTGCCTATGGCTCCGTCAATATCCACGGCGGAAATGGCTACGGTCAGGGTCACCTCGTTCACATCGTCAGGAAACATCACCACGGCTTTGCAGTCTGAACCAGATACACCGTTTCCTCCGCTTGGTTTGCCGTCATCGTACAGCATAAAGGTGTCTATTGGGCTGTCGGCAATCAGGGTGAAATACAGATGTTGCTCGGGATTCCATGCCGATGATATCCTCTTGCCGATAAACGCCTCTGTCTCTTTGCCGTCAACGAGCAGGTTGGCATAGTGTATCTCGGCATCTATCACATAGTCGCGGTGACTCAGATCAATCACTATTCCGTTCCCCCCGTTGCTGGGGAATGTGTATTTGTGCAATGCGGTGCGCTTGTGCGCTGTAAGCTCTGCCAGAACACGGTTGCGGTCGAGGACGACACGGTAGTAGCCTGGTTCGGCTTTCTCGTTGCGGTGGCTGAACGACGACTTGTAGAAACTGTAGTCTAACTGTTCGGGAATTTCCCCGTTCTCAGATGTGAAGGGCATTATCAGCAGGTCGCCGTAGTCACTGCATCCTGTGCCGCTAAGGTGGGTGTGGCTGAATCCGTATATCGTGTCATCGCTGTAGTGGTAGCCACTGCAACCGTCCCACCCGTCAAGTCGGGTGTCTGGACTCACCTGCACCATGCCGAAGGGTAGGATGGCGCCAGGGAATGTGTGACCATGACCGTCAGTGCCTACAAAGGGATTGACATAGTCGGTAAGCGACCGCTGGCAGCCTGAGAACATTAGTGCGGCTGCGACAATGGCGGTAAATATTAAGCGATGACTGTTCATTGTTTAATTGTTGATATGTTGATATGTTATTTCGTGAACGGTGACCTGTGACCGGTGAAACGATCGGGTCACAGGTCACGGGTTTCAATTCCCCCTACTTCTTCATCTTTATCAGCGCTGCGGCGCCGAGGATTGCCACCTCATTGGCCTTGAGTTGAGACATACGTATCTCGCAACTGCCGGCGTAGATGTTGAGCAGGTATTTGTCGAAGGCTTTGCGCAGAGGTATCAGCAGAGGGTCACCGACCTTCGTGGGTCCGCCCATAAGGAAGATGGCTTGCGGAGCCGAGAAAGTGACGCTGTTAGCCATAGCCAACCCCAGTTGGTCAGCTACAATCTCCCATGTCTTTAGGGCTGTGGGGTCTCCGTTGTTGGCGAGGTCGCCAATCATCTTGCTGTTGATGTCGTTGGTTACAGGAACGCCTTTCAGCTCACAGTAGGTCTGCACGATGCCACGTGCGGAGGTGTAGGTCTCTAAGCATCCTTTGCGTCCGCAACTGCATTGGCGACCGTTGGGGATGAGGATGTTGTGCCCTAGTTCGCCAGCTCCGCCAGTGCTGCCGTGTACCAGCTTGCCGTCAAGTACTATGCCGCTGCCCACTCCGGTTCCGAGGGTGAACATGATGAAGTTGTCAAGGTCTTTGGCTCCACCGTAGACCATCTCGCCGTATGCGGCGGCGTTGGCGTCGTTGCTGAGCACCACGGGGACATCCATATACTTGTGCATCTCCTCCTCAAAGTTGAGCACTCCCTTGATTGTCAGATTGGGGGCGTTGTCGACACAGCCGGTGTAGTAGTTGCCGTTGGGGGCTCCGATGCCTATGCCTTCAATCTTGTCAACGCCATTGTCTTTCATTAGTTTTTCGATACAACCCATTATGTCGTGTATGTAGGGCTGGAGTTCGGTGTATACGTTGGTGGGGATATTTTCACGGGCAACGATTGTGCCGTCGTCGCGGACCAGTCCCATATCGGTGTTGGTGCCTCCGATATCAATTCCGATGGAGTATGTGTGTGCCATGATTATTTTTTGTTGATATGTTGATACGTTGATATGTTATTTCGTGAACGGTGACCTGTGACCGGTGAAACGATCGGGTCACAGGTCACGGGTCACAGGTCACTTCTTAATGATTTTTTCGGTGGCTTGCGCCGTCTTCAGAATGTATACTCCTGAGGGCAATGCCGAGATGTCCCACATGGTTGATCCATGGCATGGAGACTCGTTCACCAGTTGTCCCTGGATGGTGTATAATCTTGCCATTCCTTCGGTCTCGAAACGCAGAAGACCGGTGGTGGGGTTAGGACTTACCACCATCTTGCTCTCTTCGAGATTTGTTATTCCGGTGGTCTCACCACCTTGGGCACTGCCTTCGGTAAGGGTGAGGGTGTAGGTCTTGAACCCGCCGTCTTCAGCTGTTACGGTGATGACACATATCTTTGACGTGTCGTCTAAGTCGTTGAGTGAATAGACAATGTTGGCATCGTCGGCTTCAGGTATGGCGTTGATGGCGGACATGTCAATAGACTCCAGATTGTCGACATGTATTGTGTAGTTTAAGGTGCCTTTGTGGAAGTTGGGCACCGACTCACCTGCAATGGTAATGTCGTTGAGCCATGCGCTGTAGATGAATTCAATGTCGTCGATGGAGAGAGAGTCGTTGGCGTCGCCACCTCCTGGCACGTTGTTTGTGGTGATATTGATGAGCATGTAATTAGCACTGGAGCTGCCGTAGTATACAAAGGGGACTTCCATACGTCTCCATTCCATTACCAGGGGATGTTGTGTGGTGCGAGTGGTTTGTGCTACCGCTCTGCCTTTGAACTTGGTCAAGTCGGTATTGTCATTAGGAGATCTGAAATCGTTGTCGCCGTGGATGATGACGTCTATCTGCGCCTGTGCGTCGGCAGTTTGTGCGTAGAAACTGACCCAGACATACATCGAATCGGGTGTTGCGGTGAAGGGTTGGCTGTGGTCGCTGTTGCTGCGTTGAGTGTAGTTGTAGTTCTCACTGCTGGTGGCCGACATGGCGCCTGCATGGATGCGACCGGTGGTCATATTGCCGTTGGCTTTGATGCCAAGGATAGACTTGGTGAAGATGGTGAGGTAGTAGTTGCCTGTACCGCCAGGTCGACTGCCGCTACGACGGTAGTGGTGGTTGGAGGATGCCATGGAGGCATAAGTGCCGTCGCTGCTTGAGAAAGTGTTCCAGTGTGTGGGTTCGGATGTGCTGTTTCCATCCCACTGCTCGAAACCGGGGTTGGGGAGCTGGTAGGCAGTCTGTGCGGAAACGGTGGCCGCAATCATCGCTAAGGATAGCGTCAAGAGTTTGAGTGTTTTCATTGTATGTGAATGTTATAGATTATTGAGTTGTGAAATTCGATATTGTCGACAGCATGGTTGAATATGCCGTAGATGGTGGAACCGGAGCCACTCATGGCTGCATATATAGCACCGGACTCGTAAAGTCTCTGTTTGATAGTCAGGAGTAAGGGATGAGACTTAAAGACGCTCTCTTCGAAATCGTTGACGACAAGGTGTCGCCATTGTTCAACGGGGGCCTGTATGGCGGTCCTTAGTCCGCTTGTAGAAGTCGATTCCCATAGGTTGCGAGGAACAACACCTCTGTATGCCTCGGCAGTTGAGACTGTCTCATCTGGTTTTACCAGCACGAGATGAAGTCCTTGCAGTGGGTTGAATCCTAAGGGCGTCAGGATCTCGCCTATGCCTGTGGCGAAACAGGGTTCGTTGTAGATGAAAAAAGGACAGTCGGCACCTAACTGTGAGGCTAACTGCCTGAGTTGATCTTGGTCCAGTCCGAGTGAGAACAATTGGTTGAGCATCATGAGTGTGAAGGCGGCGTCACTGCTTCCGCCTCCCAGTCCGGCCCCATGTGGTATATTCTTTTTGAGACGTATGGCTACTTCGCCTACACGGTCGCCAAACTCTCGTCGCATAAGTCGATAGGCTTTGACCACAATATTGTCTTCAGTGTCGCAGCCTAAGTCATTGCCCTCCTGACAGAAACTGAAACTGTCGGCAGTCTCTATCTCCAGTTCGTCGCAGATGGGGACTGGCATGAAGATGGTCTCGAGGTCATGGTAGCCGTCTTGACGCTTGCGCATCACATTGAGTCCGATATTTATCTTACAGTTGGGCCTGCTCTTCATCGCTAGTTGCTGTTTCTTTGTCTTCAACCGAATCTTGCTCCTTGTAGTCCTCTTCGCGTTCGTAGGCTCTGATTATTTTTGTCACCAGACGGTGGCGAATCACGTCGCTGTTGTCCAACTCTATTACTTCGATGCCGTCGATGTTTTTGAGGAGTTTGGTGGCGTGGATGAGTCCCGACTGCTGATGGCGAGGCAGGTCAATCTGCGTGATGTCGCCGGTGATAATGAATTTGGCATTCCTGCCCATACGGGTCAGGAACATCTTCAGCTGAGCCCTTGTGGCATTCTGCGCTTCGTCGAGGATGACAAAGGCGTTGTCGAGTGTGCGTCCACGCATGAATGCCAGCGGAGCTATCTCGATGGTGTTGTCCTCCCAGTAGGAGAGGAGCTTCTGCTGGGGAATCATGTCTCTCAGGGCATCATATAGAGGTTGCAGATAGGGGTCAAGTTTGTCGCGTAGGTCGCCTGGCAGGAATCCGAGATTCTCGCCTGCCTCAACAGCGGGACGGGTGAGGATGATGCGGCGTATCTCTTTGTTCTTGAGGGCTCGCACGGCAAGGGCTACAGCAGTATATGTCTTGCCGGTGCCTGCGGGACCGATGGCGAAGACCATGTCGTTCTTCTTGACAGACTCCACAAGGCGCTGCTGGTTGGGGGTCCGGGCTTTGATGAGCAGTCCGTTGCGGCCGTGCACCAGTATGGTGTCGTTGGTCTCGGAGTCAGGACCATTGCCGTTCTCCATGATTTGCATGATGGCATTCTCGTTGATGCGTCCGAACTTCTCATAATAGGTAATCATCGCCTTCAGCTTCTCCTCGAAGATAGTGATCTCTTCTTCGGGTCCTATCACTTTAAGCATCTCTCCACGGACAATCATTTTCAGTTTTGGGAAAAGAAGTCGCACAAAATCGAGGAGCTTGTCGTTGGTGCCCCAAAATTGCAAATAGTCGATATCTTCAAGTGATATAATTTTTTCTGTAGGCTTGTCGTCCATATTTTACCAGCGTTTTTTACGAATGCAAAGATACACTTTTTTTTCTTCTCCGAATACAATTCTACACACTTTGAACAAAATAAATTTTGCCATGTCGCCAATCTTGTGTAACTTTGCAAAATCATTTCACATGGATGCCAGGTGACTGTCAAAATGAACACAATCAGCATTGAAATCAATTAATAAACTAAAAAATAATATCATGGTAGACTACAAATCAATCGGACTTGTGAACACCCGTGCGATGTTCGCCAAGGCAGTAGACGGTGGATATGCTATCCCCGCCTTCAATTTCAACAATATGGAACAGATGCAGGCCATCATCCAGGCCGCTGTCGAAACAAAATCGCCAGTTATCCTCCAAGTGTCGAAGGGCGCACGCGACTACGCCAACCCGACCCTTCTCCGCTATATGGCAGAGGGTGCTGTTGAGTACGCTAAGGAATTGGGTTGCCCCAATCCTCAGATTGTTCTCCATCTGGACCATGGCGACAGCTTCGAGACCTGCAAGAGCTGCATCGATATGGGATTCAGCAGCGTCATGTATGACGGTAGCGCACTGCCATACGAAGAGAACATTAAGATCTCACGCCAGGTGGTGGAATACGCACACAAATTTGATGTCACAGTGGAATGTGAACTCGGTGTGCTGGCAGGTGTTGAGGATGAGGTGGCATCAGAGGTGAGCCACTACACCAAGCCTGAAGAGGTTATCGACTTCGCCACCCGCACTGGTTGCGACTCTCTCGCCATCAGCATCGGAACTTCGCACGGCGCATACAAATTCAAACCCGAACAATGCACCATCGACCCGCAGACCGGACGCCTTGTTCCTCCTCCGCTGGCTTTCAACGTGCTCGAGGCCATTGAGGAGAAGCTCCCAGGCTTCCCCATCGTGCTTCACGGTTCCAGCAGTGTGCCTCAGGAAGAGGTCGACACCATCAACGCCAACGGCGGTGCCCTCAAAGCCGCTGTGGGTATCCCCGAGGAACAGCTTCGCAAAGCCGCCAAGAGCGCTGTCTGCAAGATTAACATCGACAGCGACAGCCG
>DBXB01000038.1:42613-45050 GCA_002309155.1 Bacteroidales bacterium UBA1223
TTCGACCCGCGCCAGTATCTCAAACCGGCCCGCGAGAGCATGAAGAAGATGTATATCCACAAGATTGTCAACGTCCTCGGCTCAAACGACAAACTCTAAACTTTTGAGTTATTATCCAATTATGAGGGCGTCACATGCGTGACGCCCTCTTTTCTATTCTGGGATGTCTTCTTTGTCAGGAATAAAAAGAATAGTATCATTAAACTTTATTTTGCCAATTTGCACGAAATCTGTATATTTGCATTCTCTTTCCATAGTGGAAATATGTTTTAAAATACTGAATACTATATAAATAGACAATAAATGAGAAAACTTGCAGTGGTCGCTTTCGGCGGAAACGCCTTGCTTCGCAGCGGTCAAAAAGGAACATATAAAGAACAACTTGCAAACGTGGAGCAGACTTGCGAGAGTCTGTGCCATTTGTTGAAACGTGGCTATAACGTCGTCATCGGACACGGCAACGGTCCGCAGGTGGGCAACGTTATGCTGCAGCATGAGGCCGGTCGAGCCAAAGGTATCGAGGCTATGCCGATGGATTTCTGCGTGGCAGAGACTCAAGGCTCGATAGCTTATATGATTGAGATGGGTCTGCGCAACGTTATGGCACGTAACGATATACAGCGCAATGTCGTCACCCTTGTCACACAGGTTGCCGTCAACAAGCTTGACCCGATGTTCCAAAATCCCACCAAGCCAGTGGGTCCCTACTACACCAAAGAGCAGGCTGAACAGTTTGCCGCTGAGACGGGCGCCAAATACAAGGAAGACCCCAAGGGCAATGGTTGGCGCAAGGTTGTGGCATCGCCGAAGCCGGTACGTATCAACAATATAAAGATTGTCGAAAAACTGTCCAAGGCTGGCAACATTGTTGTCACTGTGGGTGGTGGCGGCATTCCCGTGGTTGAGGAAAGTGACCGCGTGACTGGCGTCGAGGCTGTCATCGACAAGGACTTGGCAAGCGCTCTCTGTGCCATCGAGATTCGTGCCGACGAGTTCTATATCCTTACCGATGTTCCTAAGGTGTATATCAATTTCCGTAAGGAGAACGAGAAGGCTCTTGACACCATCACCATTGCAGAGGCTAAGAAGTACCTCGACGAGGGTCAGTTTGCCGAAGGCTCTATGGCTCCCAAAGTACGTGCCGCTATAATGTTCGTCGAGAACGGTGGCAAAGAGTGCATCATCACAGAAGCCGGCCAACTCAATAACCCCCACTGCGGAACCCGCATCGTTCGCTAAATAAACTGTCTGCTTTATGCCCCAGACCCCTAAACCAATAGACAAAATCACCTCGTCGCCACGGTTCAGACCCTTTATGAGGAGTTTGACTGTGATAGCAATGCTAATGATTATTGCAGGTGCTGTCTTGAAGGTGAAAGCTATGGAGGAGGGTGAAACACTGCTTATTTCGGGCTTTGGGATGCTCGCCATTGTGGCGCTCTTCTTGGGAAATATATTTCCCTGTCCTTACCGTTGCGGGATGGGGCTCTGGAAGTTTGCTATGACGCTGACGGGTTATGCTGCTGCAGTGGTAATTCTAGGCATCCTGTTTATGGTGATGCGTTGGCCAGGCGGTAGCCACATGCTGATAATAGGTCTGGTGACGTTAGCTGTCAGTGCTATAGCATGGCTGTTCTTCTTGCGTTACTATAAGAAGCATTCAGACACTGAATTATTTGAGGATAATACTGAGAATCAAAATTCATAATTCATAATTCAAAATTAATATCATGGCTTACAATTTAAGAAACCGCAATTTCCTTAAAATTTTGGACTTCAGTCCGAAGGAACTCAATTATTTGCTCGACTTGGCACGCGACCTCAAACGCGCCAAATATGCAGGCACCGAAAAGCCGACCCTCACCGGCAAAAACATCGCTCTGATTTTCGAGAAGACCTCTACCCGCACACGTTGCGCTTTTGAGGTTGGTGCCAAGGATCAGGGTGCACACGTTACCTATCTGGGTCCTACCGGTAGCCAGATTGGCATCAAAGAGAGTATGAAGGACACCGCCCGCGTGCTGGGTCGTATGTTTGACGGTATCGAATACCGTGGCTTCGACCAGGCTACTGTCGAGGAACTGGCTGAATATGCTGGTGTTCCCGTCTGGAACGGTCTTACCGCCGAGTCTCACCCCACACAGATCTTGGCCGACCTTCTCACCATCAAGGAGCACACAGACAAGCCCCTCAACCAGGTGAAGTTTGCCTATATCGGCGATGCCCGCTACAATATGGGCAACAGCTTGATGGTTGGCGGCGTGAAGATGGGTATGGATATCCGCATCATCGCTCCCAAGAAACTGCAGCCTGCCAAAGATCTTATCAAGAAGTGCCAGGAAATCGCTAAGGAAACCGGCGCCAAGCTCACCGTTACCGACGATGTTGAGAAGGGCGTGAAGGGCCTCGATTTCATCTACACCGACATCTGGGTGTC
>DBXB01000038.1:45061-94257 GCA_002309155.1 Bacteroidales bacterium UBA1223
GCGTGTGGAAAGAGCGCATCAAGATGTTGAAGCCCTACCAGGTCAACGCTGCTCTGATGAAGAAGACCGGCAACCCGAAGTGCAAATTTATGCACTGCCTGCCCGCCTACCACAACTTGGAGACCAAGGCTGGCCGCGATGTGTACGAGAAATTCGGTCTGAACGGTATCGAGGTCACCGAGGACGTCTTCGAGAGCGAGAACAGCATCGTTTTCGACGAGGCTGAAAACCGCATGCACACCATCAAGGCTGTGATGGTTGCAACTCTTGGCGACTAACTAATTTAAAATTTAAAATTTACAGATTAAAGGTTAAAGAGGCTGGCGTAACATTGTGTTGCGTAAGCACTTTAACCTTTAATCGTTAACCTTTATTTCTATGTGGTTTGTCAACCTATTGACTAATGGCGGCGTTGGTAGCACCGTTCTGATGCTTTCTGTTTCTATTTTCGCAGGTTTGCTTCTCGGCAAACTGAAGGTGAAAGGCATCTCGTTGGGCATTACGTGGGTGTTGTTTGTCGGCATCGGACAGAGTGCTGTGGGGATTAGCTGTAACCATGACATGTTGCATATCATCAAAGAGTTCGGATTGATTCTTTTTGTCACCGCTGTGGGTATGCAGGTTGGACCAGGTTTTTTCCGCTCGTTCAAAAAAGGTGGTCTGGGTCTGAACCTTATGGCTGCGGTTAATGTGGCACTGGGTGTCGTCGCCACGGTGCTGGTGGCTAAATTCACCGGTGAGGAACTGACCGACATGGCTGGCGTTTATACTGGCGCCATCACAAACACTCCTGGTCTGTCGGCGGCACAGCAGACTGTCCGTGACCTTGGCATGGGTGATGTGGCAGACCGACTCGCTAACGGCTATGCTGTTGCCTATCCTTTGGCTGTGGTGGGTATGATACTGTCATGTATAGTGTTGCGTCCATTATGCCGTGTGGACCTGAAGAATGAACCGACTTCGGATGTTAGCGCTGAGAACCAACAGGTGGGAAACGACATACAGACTCCTAAACAGAGCAAAGTCAAACTGATTCCTATTTTTGTAATCATATCCCTTGGCATAGTGCTTGGCACCATACCTATCCCTGTGGGTATGTCGGCACCTGTCAAGCTTGGATTGGCAGGAGGCCCCCTAGTGGTGGCTTTGGTCGGTAGCTGGCTGGGAGTGAAGAAAGGCTGGTTCGGTACTGAACTGACCGAAAGTCACGGTGTGGCGATGCTCCGTGAGGTTGGAATAGCCCTTTTCCTGGCAGGTGTTGGACTAGGTGCCGGTGGTAGCTTTGTCGACACCATCAAGGCAGGCGGTTATATGTGGGTCCTTTACGGATTCATAATCACCATAGTGCCTCCACTGCTGGTGGGTTCTTTCTGCAGACTGGTGTTGAAAACCAATTACTATACACTGATGGGTGTGATTGGCGGTATGCATACCGACCCTCCGACTTTGGCTTTTGCCAACAATATAGCTCCCGAAGGTTGCAAACTCCCCAATACGGGATATGCCACAGTATACCCGTTGACAATGTTCCTCCGTATTTTTACTGCTCAACTTCTGGTACTTTGGGCGGTGTGACTCACTTGTCGTTGATGGCAAGTCTCAGCCGCTCCATGATATCGCGTTCCGAATCTGATACTTCTCCATCGGATGTAGCTATCTCCTGCAGACGTTCAAGGGTCTCTCTTGCGTTGTCGGGATTGTAGAATAGATAGTCTTCGTCGGTGAGGAAGGGTGTGCCTTTCTCTCCAAGCAACGTGAATAGCTCTTCACGATCATTGTCAGTGAGGTCGTTGATGTTGCGTATGGCGAGTGTCAGTGCTTGTTTCTCCTCTTCGGTGACAACGCCGTCGGCAACAGCGGTGGAGATGAGAAGTCTGGTGGCACGCATCAAATCGCTCTTCTCCTTGTATTTTCCTGTCTTGCCGATACTGCCCAGGAAACGGCTTATCCCTTTGATGTGGTCGTGAATGCCGTTGATTATTCTTGTACCGTTGTTCTCGAGATTGAGGATTACTTCGGGTGTCTGGTACGGGTCGACTAACACTCCCGTTCTATTCTCACCTGTCAGTATGTCTTTGTAGCTGAAGGTGTAACAGGGTATCACTCTATGGTAGTATTCCTCCAAGGCGTTGTCCTCACCAATCTTGTCATGTATCAGTTCTAGATATGGCACTATCTCTTTGTCATAATTCTCTTTGTCGATGCCGTTGAAGTGGGTCACCATTCTCACAAGTGCTGAATCGTCACCTTTGCGACTCTCGATGACTGACTCTTTCAGTCCTTCGATATCGCCTTCTTTGCAACGGATCAGGACGGTCTCATCCTCTTTTACGATAGGCTGGAAGTAAGTGAGGGTTCCTATCTTGGTGCCATCATCGCTTGTGGTTATATCGCATTCCTCTTTTACTATAAAGACGGGTTGCTGCAAGGCGATGCGGTCCTTGTTGCGATTCAGAATGATGATGTTGTGGTCGACCTCCCGTCCTCCGTTTATCAGTTCGTTAACTTTTTTCTTGGTGCTTTCCATCAAACTCTCGGAGCCGGCTTTCGGCAGACTGTCGAAAGTCTCTATCAGACTTCGGTCGTCAAGGCGGTAATAAGGCTTGTCGGCGGTGGCTTCGTTGTTCTTTATTTCAAGGATACGCTGGGCTAAGGTGTTATCGACATAAGCTGAACGACTGGAGGTGTGGAACTCCACCCGCTGGGAGAATGCTTTGATATAGCAATAGTTGTGGCAACTAACCTTTGACGCATTGTCAATAATGATGCTGTTGAACTTGTTGGGTGATACTGCTTTGATGATTTCTCTGAGTCTGTCGGTTGTCATTGTTCCCATATATGTTTGATGGTTTTTGAAATCGTGATTAAATCAATTTATTATCTCGTCAAGCTCGAGCCATCGCATCTCTTTCTCGTCGAGTTCCTCGATAATCTGTCCTATACGCAAAGAGGCTTCGGTGATTTTTTGATTGTCGGCGGGGATGTCTCCACTGAGCAGCGCCTCCAGTTCCGTCTTTTCCTTGGTGAGCGATTCAATCTCTTTGGAGAGAGTTTCATATTCCCGTTGCTGTTTGTATGTTGCTTTCTGACGGTCGTTTCGGTTGCGTTCATATCGTGGTTTCTCTTCCTTGCGGGATTTCTGCTCGCTTTGCTCTCGTCGCCGCCGTTCTTCCATATATTGGCTGTAGTTGCTGTGGTAGTCGCGAATCTTGCCGTTGCCCTCAAACACGAACAAGTGGTCGATGATGTTGTCCATAAAACTACGGTCGTGGCTTACTATGACCAGACATCCTTTGTAGCTGATGAGAAATTTTTCCAGGATGTCTAATGTATATACATCCAAATCGTTTGTGGGCTCGTCGAGGATTAGGAAGTTGGGGTTGGCTATGAGAATTTTTAGCAGGTAGAGCCTGCGTTTCTCGCCACCACTGAGGTTGCCGAAATAGTTGTATTGGGTCGCATCGTCGAAACCGAAATAGGATAGGAATTGGTGCGCTGACATCTCCTTGCCGTTGTCGAGTTCGATACTCTCAGCGACATCGCGTATGATTTCTATCACCCGCTGGTCGTCCTTGGCTTGGAGTCCGCTTTGTGTGTAGAATCCAAATTGTATGGTCTGTCCGACAATAACCCTGCCGCTGTCGGGACGTATCTGTTCGGTCAGGATGTTGAGGAAAGTGCTTTTGCCTATTCCGTTGGGGCCTACGATGCCTATTTTCTCTCCTTTCTTGAAGGTGAAGCTGAAATCGTCAATCATCTTGCATCCGTCGAAACTCTTGCAGATGTTGTACAGCTCCAGAATTTTGCCACCTATGCGTTCGGTTTTCACTGTCAGTTCGGGACGCTTATCCTCGAAACGGGTGTGGGCTTTCTGCTCCAGTTCGTAGAAGGCATCAATACGGGCTCTGGCTTTGGTGCCTCGGGCTTGAGGCATTCGCCGCATCCATTCCAGTTCGGTACGGTACTGACTCTTTGCTTTCTCCACTTCGGCACGTTCGTTGTATTGCCTCTCGTTCTTCTTGTCCACATAATAGTCGTAGAGTCGTATGTTGCTGTCGGCAGAGTTACTGCGACGGTAGTGGTAGAGCTGGCTGTTGTCAAGTTCTATGATGTCTTGGCAGACATTGTCGAGAAAATACCTGTCGTGGGTCACCATCAGTATGGCTAGACGTTGCTTGCCGAGAAAGTCTTCCAACCATTCTATCATCTGTATGTCGAGATGGTTGGTGGGTTCGTCGAGTAGCAGGAGATTGGTGTCGTCGATAAGGATGCGGCTCAGCGCTACTTTCTTCTGTTCGCCACCACTGAGAGACTCCATATCCCTGTCCATCAGGCGGTCTACATCCAAACGTGAGAGCACTTCGTTGACTTTCTGCTCAAAGTCCCATATCTCCACCGTTTCGGGACGCTCTGACGCCTCGACGAAACTCCTGACAGTTTGATGCTTGTGGAATTCTGGATTCTGAGGGAGATAGGCAAGTTTGACATCGTTGCGGAAAGTCACCGTGCCACTGTCGGGCAGTTCCTTTCCGGTGATGATATTCAGCAGGGTACTCTTGCCATAGCCGTTTCTGGCTATTAGGGCGGTCTTCTGTCCGGCGTTGATACCAAAGCTGATGTCGTCGAACAACAGTTTGTCGCCGAACGACTTGGATAGGTTCTCTATGGTAAGCAGGGCATCGGCCATTTTAGAAACTTAGTTTCTTAATACCCATATTTGTCTTTCCAACGCCATTTGAGCAATTTGCGGGTCTCGTTCTCCCGTGCATTGTCACCAGGCTCGTAGAATGTTGTCCCCGCCAGTGTGTCTGGCAGGAATTCCTGTTCTACGAAATTGCCTGTATAGTCATGGGCGTATTTGTATCCGTCGCTGTAACCGAGCTCTTTCATGAGTTTTGTGGGGGCGTTGCGTATATGTAGAGGCACGGGCAGGTCTCCAGTGCGCCTGATGGCT
Organism: Bacteroidales bacterium UBA1223; assembly: GCA_002309155.1. Classification (GTDB taxonomy): domain Bacteria; phylum Bacteroidota; class Bacteroidia; order Bacteroidales; family P3; genus Colimorpha. The sequence goes on from DBXB01000038.1 coordinate 50,016, forward strand.
TGCTGCGCCTTCTGCAATGCGACGTATGTGCTGTTGCTCTTGACGCTGTTGGCGAGATAGATGGCGCATTGTGATAGTGTGATACGACATTCGGGGTATCCTATCTTGGTGACAGCTTCGAAGCAGGCGTTGGCGAGCAGCAGGGCGTTGGGATTGGCGTTGCTAATGTCCTCGCTGGCGAAAATCAGCATGCGACGGGCAATGAAAACAGGATCTTCCCCTCCCTCTATCATGCGTGCCAGCCAATAGACGGCGCCGTTGGGATCACTGCCTCTCATCGATTTGATGAATGCACTGATGATGTCGTAATGCATCTCCCCCTGACGGTCGTAGAGTGCGAGATTCTTTTGAATGACCTCGGTGACCTTGTCGTTGGTTATTACGATGTTTTTACTTTTGTCACGGTTCACCACCAGTTCAAAGGCGTTGAGGAGTTTCCTTGCGTCTCCGCCACTGAGTCTCAGCAGAGCTTCATCTTCTTGGACATCTATGGTGTAGCCCTGGGTGGCGTAATGTGCAACGGCGGCACTGATGAGTTGCTCCATATCCTCTTTGCCGAATTCCTTGAGGACGTATATCTGGCATCTCGACAGAAGGGCTGAGATGACTTCGAATGATGGGTTCTCCGTGGTGGCGCCGATAAGGGTGATGATGCCCTTCTCGACGGCTCCAAGCAGAGAGTCTTGCTGTGATTTGTTGAACCGATGAATCTCGTCGATGAACAGTATGGAGCCCTCCTCTTTTTTTGCCTGCTCTATGACATCGCGTACATCCTTCACGCCACTGCTTATGGCGCTCAGGGTGTGGAAGGGGCGGTTGAGGGTCTGACTTATGATCATCGCCAGAGTCGTCTTGCCGACTCCTGGAGGCCCCCAAAAAATCATTGATGGTATCTGGCCACTTTCGATAAGGGTACGCAAGACGGCTCCCTGCCCTACAAGGTGTTGTTGCCCGATATAGTTGTCGAGCGTTGTGGGACGTAATGTTTCGGCAAGTGGAGTCATTATGCGGACTGTGGCTCTTTAACCTTGACTACAGATACAATAAACAAGATCCAATAATTCTGTAACCTTTAAACTGTAACCTGTAACCTTTACTAAATGATCAGCATGGCGTCGCCGTAGGTGTTGAATTTGTACTTCTCTTTGATGGCGACTTGGTATGCCTGCATCAGGAATTCATATCCTGCAAAGGCGGAAACCATGATGAACATTGACGACATGGAGGGATGGAAATTGGTGACCATCATATCGGCAATAGTGAAGTTATGGGGAGGATAGATGAATTTGTTGCTCCATCCGTCATAGGGACTGACTTTACCAGGGATGGTGACGGCCGTCTCTATGGCTTTCATGGTCGTTGTTCCGATGCAACAGACTTTGTGGCCGGTACGCTTTGCTTCATTTATCATGTCGCAACAGGTGGCGTCGATGTGCATCTCTTCTGAATCCATGCGGTGTTTGCTGAGGTCCTCGACCTCGATGGCTTTGAAGTTTCCTATGCCGGCATGGAGGGTCAGTTCAGCCCATTTCACATCTTTTATCTCGAAACGTTTCATCAGTTCCCTGCTGATATGAAGTCCGGCGGTGGGTGCGGCTACGGCACCTTCCACCTTGGCGTAGATGGTCTGATAGCGTTCCTTGTCTTCGTTGGTTATGTCGCGCAGAGCCCTCAACTCTTCTGGCAGGGGAGTCTGACCCATGCTTTTGATGATGTGAATGAATTCATCGTGGTTGCCATCGAACAGGAATCTGATGGTACGGCCACGAGAAGTTGTGTTATCAATAACTTCGGCGACAAGCGACTCGCTGTCTCCAAAGTAGAGCTTGTTTCCGATGCGGATCTTTCTTGCTGGGTCAACCACCACATCCCATAAACGAGTCTCTGGATTGAGTTCTCGGAGCAAGAAAACAGTAATCTGTGCTCCTGTCTTCTCTTTGGTTCCTTTTAGGAGTGCAGGAAAGACCTTGGTATTGTTGACTACCACCACATCGTCGGTGTCGACGTAGTCTATAAGGTCCTTGAACAATTTGTGCTCTATCGTTTGTTTGCTGCGGTCGAGAACCATCAATCGGGCCTCGTCACGCAGTTTGGAAGGTCTCTCGGCGATAAGTTCTTTTGGGAGGTTGAACTTGAACTGAGAAAGCTTCATCGTTGAATATAAGGTGTTTATCATAAGGTGATGTTATTGTTCACACAAAGCGGTGTCTGACCACTTCAAAACGAAGTTTTGCAAAGATACGTTATTCGGAGCCCCTTGTCAAGTGATTTAACTATTTTTAACCCTTTTTGACCTCTATAAATTAACCGTTGCTTAAAGATAGAAGAGGGGAATAGGTTGGGTTGTCGGGGGTGAGTGTCGTTTCAATATCTTCAATGCTTAATGCGTCGTCGACACGATAGTCACCTATCTTCACCCTTCTCAACTTGCTGAGGAAGGCACCTGAACCGACAACTAAGCCGAAATCGCGTGCCAGACTTCGGATGTAGGTGCCTTTGCTGCAGGTGACACGAAAATCTATCTGAGGCAACCCCGGCGGTATCTCACCTTGCGGATTCTTGTAAAGGTCTCGAAGTCGACCTTCGGCGGGCGCTGAAATTTTAATCTCGTTTTCTGATACTGATGCCGGGCGATATTGAGATATCTGGAAGTCATAGATAGTTATCTTCTTGGGTGCTATGTCTGCCACTGAGCCGTCACGTGCTGAGAGATAAGCTCTCTTGCCGTTGATCTTTACAGCTGAAAACATGGGTGGCACCTGCTCCTGTTCTCCAACAAAGGACTGGCGTGTAGTCTCAATCAGTTCTGGGGTGATATGGTTGAAAGGCAGAAGATGGTCAACGGCTTGTTCCAGGTCGTAGCATGGAGTTGTGGCGCCCAAGACCATGGTGCCACTGTATTCTTTTATGCCCTGCTGAAGCTCTTCTATCTTTTTGGTGGCATTACCCACACAGATGAGTAACAGTCCGCTGGCAAGGGGGTCGAGGGTTCCGGCATGACCTATCTTGAACTTTTTGAGTCCAAAATTGCGACGCAGTTGCCATTTTACTTTGTTGACAACTTGGAAGGAAGTCCATTGCAGAGGCTTGTCGACGGCAATAACGAGTCCGACTTTTTCTGCCATGAGTTGCTTAGAAGATATAGGGGAGGACGATAGCCAGAAGACTCACGATTGCGCAGTAGACGGCGAACCAAATGAGTTTGCCTTTCTTGACAATGTTGATCATCCACTTGCAGGCCAGACATCCTACCACGAAAGCGGCGGCAAAGCCGATAAGCAGGGGGAAGGTCCCGATAGTGGCTCCGCCAGTTGCCGCCTCGCTGCCATCGAGCAGGTCTTTTGCATCTAGCAGGGCTTCGCCAAGAATTGGAGGAATGACCATGAGGAATGAGAACTGGGCGAGACGTTCTTTTTTGTTGCCCAGCAGAAGTCCGGTGGCGATGGTGCTTCCCGATCTGGATAATCCAGGCAATACGGCACAGGCTTGCGCTATGCCGATAATGAAAGCGTGCATTGGTGATATCTTCTCACGCTGACGAGGCTTAGCGAAATAAGAGAAGGTGAGTAATAATGCCGTCAGCATCAGGCAACATCCGACGATGAAGAGGGAATTGCCGAAAATAGATGCCGATGTCTCGGGATTGAAAATGGCCTCTACCTTGTCTTTCAATAACACTCCGACAATACCGATGGGTATCATTGAGATGATGATGTTGAAGGCATAACGGGTGCCTTCGTTCCATTTGAACTTGAAGAGGTCTTTGAAAATCCAGACAATCTCTTTCCACAGAATACAACAGGTGCTGAGTACTGTGGCGACGTGCACTGCGATATTGAACGATAGGTTTGCCTCACCGTCAACGCCAAATAGCGCTGAACCGATAGTGAGATGTCCGCTGCTGCTTACGGGCAGATATTCGGTGAGACCTTGAACTATTCCTAATATTAACGCCTGAAACCAGTCCATTTCTTAGAAACTGTTTTGATTTTGTTGATGAGAATCATTGGATAAATTCAAAACAGTTTCTTAACTGTTTTGTTTGTCTTTGGGACGAATCATGATGGCACAAATCTCGACGACAAGACCTAGTACGATGATAATAGGTGCTGCTACCAGTCGACGGGTGTTGAACATCTCGGCATTGAATACAGTTGGATCGTCACTGCCACCGCCACTGAGGAGAATGTAGCCTATTCCCAGTAGCAGGATGCCTGCCACTATCAAAATATAGTTCAGTGGTCCGAAAGCAAAATCGAATGTGTTCTGTTGCTCTGCAGATGTATTGGTTGGTTTGTTTGTATTAGTTTTTGGTTTTGAGGTGGTTGGTTTCATTATGGGGAGTATTATGTATTAATTGTATTCGTTGTTTTTTCTAATATGACGGTGTACCGAGAAATAGGTGGCTATCATGGATATGGCTATGCCGATAACAAATATGGCGGCGACCATGAATATGTAGCCTTCAAAGTAGCGGGGATGGAACAATGCCAGATGGAACTGTTTGTTGAAGACATAGATGACTCCGTACATCAGGATTGTGGCAAAGAGTGCTCCGAGGAATCCGTAAATGACACTTCTCCAAAGGAAGGGACGGGTGATGAACCCCATCTTTGCACCGACCATACTCATTGTTCGTATGGTGTGACGGTTGGAGAATATGGAGATTTTAATTGTGGTGCTTATGAGTGCTACGGAGACGAACAGCAGCAGCACTACAAATATTATCAGAAACCAAGAGAGTTTGTAGAATATCTGACTGAGGTCGTTGAGCATCGATTCATGGTAGGTTACTCCATCGACATTGGTATATGTGTTGACCTCCTTCTCGAACCGTTTCTGTACCTCCATCATCTTGGTCGGGTTGTTGCCGGCTTTGAGGGTAACCATCAGGGTGGGGTAGAGGGGGTTGACGCTGTCGAGCAGTGTTAGGATGTCCTCTTCGAGCTGGATGGAGAATAGTCTGGCTGCTTCGTCGGCAGAGATGTAGTCGACAGACTTGACATAGTCGAGTGTCAGCAACTCGTCACGCAGGGCGAGAGCCTCTTCCTCGCTGGTCTCGGCGTTGAGGTCGACTTGGTAAGCTATCCTCTCTTGCATCTTGTGTGTTGCCATATATGAATGGTATTCCACAAACATAAGCAGACCAAAGACGAATAGCACCAACATGATGCTGAAAACCGTGGAAGTTCTTCCAGACCAGAGTTTTATCTTTCCGTGTTGAGTGTGATTTTTATTGCCCATAGCGGTGCAAATTTACACAAAATATTTCATTTCGATAAAAATATCATCTTTTCATGCCGTTACAAATAAAAAACTGTTGCGTCGCAACGCAACAGTTTTTCTTGTATCTGTTTCGGAATTCGAAATCAATAGTTGGCAAGCATGACGGGCATGACAAGCATGAGTACCTCTTCTCCGCTGTTGGCTTCATCGTTTTCGTGAATTGGGAATATGATGCCGGCACGGCTTGGGTGAGACATCTCGATGAGTATCTGCTCGGTGTCAAGATTTGATACCATCTCGGTCAAGAATTTTGCATTGAATCCGATATCCATCGGGGTGCCTTCATAGCTGCAAGGCATCGACTCGTGCGCGTTGTTGCTGAACTCTACGTCTTCGGATGAGATCTCCACTTCGCGTTCTTTGATTGTGAGACGAACTTGGTGTGTCGCCTGGTTTGCGAACAGGCTGATGCGACGCAGTGTGTTGATGAATGTCGAACGGTCGACGGTCAGTTTGTTGGGATTGTCCTTGGGGATGGCGGCTTCGTAGTTGGGGTATTTGCCTTCGACGAGCTGGCAGATGATGCGGAAATTCTCGAAAGTAAAGTAAACGTTGGTGTTGTTGTAATCTATCGTTACAGTCTCCTCTTCTTTGTTGAGAGATAGGATGTTCTTGACCTGCAGAATGGGCTTGCGGGGCAGGATGAAACTTGCCGGTTCGTCGGCATGGAGGTCGGTGCGGCGATAGCGAACGAGTTTATGGGCGTCGGTGGCGACAAATGTGACGCTTTCGGGAGTCATGTCGCAGTAGATGCCCGACATCTGCTGACGCATCTCGTCGGTGGAAGCGGCGAAAGCTGTCTTGTTGATGGCGTTGACAAGGACTGAGGCAGGCATGGTGGTCTGGACAGTTTCTTTCAGCTCGGGAGCTTTTGGGAAGGTGTCGGCGTTCTGGCCGGCAATGCTGTATTTGCCTTCTCCTGAACTGATGTCGATGCTGAAATTGGAGGGGTTGACGGAGACGTTCAGCGGAACATCGTCCATGGATTTGAGCATATCGAGCATAAGTTTGGCGGGTACTGCAATGCTGTCGATGCCATCGACGGCGGCATTGTCAAGCTCGATGTCGCAAATCATGGTGGTGTCTAAATCTGTTGCCCTAATCGTAAGAGTGTTGCCTTCAAGATGAAAAAGAAAACACGAGATGATGGGTACGGTGTTGTTGTTGGAAATGACACCGCTCATCGCATTGAGGTGCTTCTGTAATAACTGACTGTTTATTATGAATCTCATATTATTATGTATTTATTTTGACTCTTATATTAGTACTTTTTTATTCTGCAAAACTAATAATAATTTCACTCTTAGGAACAAAAAGATGTCATTATTTATCAACATTCAGCATAGAAGTACAGATGAATGCTGTGAGCATCAGTGTTTCGGGCTACCATCGTCCGCGAGCTCCGCCGCCTCCGAAACTGCCGCCTCCGAAACCTCCAAATCCTCCTGACGAGGATGAGCCTCCGCTCCAGCCTCCGCCACCCCAGCTGCTCATATGTGTGGTCCCGCCGGTATAACTTCCGCCCGAACCGCCACTGAATCCTGTACCTCCTGTCTTCTTGTCCAATTTGTAGACAACCCAGATAAATAAGGCAAAGATACCGAACATGATGAGCAGGGCACGCAGCGGATGTCCCTTGTGGTCTTCTTTATACTTGTCGAAGTTGTATTCTCCGGCGCAGACAGGCAGGATGATGTCGAGAGCGGCGACGATTCCACCATAATAGTCTTCTTGCTGGAAGTGCGGTATCATCTCGTCTTCGATGATACGTTTGCAGAACAAGTCGGGCAATGCTCCTTCCAATCCTTTGCCTGTGGCTATCTCAACTTCGCCGTCGGTATCATCTTTGGGTTTGACGACTATTATCAGGCCGTTGCTGAGACTCTTGCGTCCGATACCCCATTTGTCGCCGACATTGAATGCGAAATTCGATATCTCGTCTCCTCCAAACCCTGGTGTTATCATCACCACAATCTGGTTGGAGGTGGAGTCGTTGAAGGCAAGAAGTCGGTGTTCCAGCGAGTCAATCTGCCCGGAGTCAAGCAGGCCGTAATAGTCATAGACTAGGTGGTCTTCCTTGTCGGGAAGCCATCCTATGGAGTCGTATACCGTTTGAGCTGATACAGTATCGCCCCCGAAAAGGATTCCTGACGGGGTGAAGAAGAGTGAAGTAAGAAGAATTATGGCGCAGAGCCGTTTCATGCTACAAGAGTGCTTCGGTTGAGGGGGCTTCGTCGGCACCTTCCGATGCTTGGAAATAGCCCATTGCTTTGTGTCCGAACATTCCCGCAATAATGCTGTTGGGGAAGAGTCTTATCATGGTGTTGTATTCCTTGACAGCATCGTTGAATTTCTTGCGAGATACATTGATGCGGTTCTCGCACCCCTCAATCTGGGCTTGGAATTCACGGTAGGATTGTGTGGCTGTCAGTTCAGGATAACGCTCAACGGTGATGTTAATGGCACGAGACATCTCCTGCGACATCTTGTCGTATGCCGCCTGGAACTTGGATATGTTCTCCTCTGTAAGGTCGTCGGCGTTAAGCTGAGGTGCGTTGTTGCGGGCTTTAATGACGGCTTCAAGTGTGCCGGCTTCGTAGTTTCCAGCACCTTTCACGACGTTAATGGCCTGTTCAACCAAATCTTTGCGACGCTGATAGTCGGCTTGTACGTCAGCCCATTTGCTTTTGGCGTTCTCCTGTTTTACATTCATTTTATTGTTGGCGGATATTGCCCATAGAACGACTACAGCTATGGCGCCTAGAATAATCCAAAGTGTTGTTTTTTTCATTTTGTCAATGATTTTTTGATTGTTTGTATAGTGACTTGATTGTTGCGATATGATTACTCCCTCTTTAACTCCATGATTATTTCACGATGTTCCCTAATATGTCACGGAATATCTCCCCACCTCCTTTGATGATTTCGCGACTGGCGGTGCGTGTGGCTGCCGAGGTTGCGTTTTTAACCACTTTCTGCTTGGTGGATGTCCTCGATTTTGTCTTCTTCCCTGTTATGGCATCACTTACTGCGGTACCTGCAGCTGTCGCGAATGTGGCGGTGACGGCGGTGATGACGGCTTTCAGTACTTTGCCTGCGATGCCGGTCTTCTTCTTGCCGCTACTGCTCCGTTTGTCGTCTTTCTCTGTCTCGGCAACTTCGGTTGTGGTTTCGCTCACCGATAATGCGACGAGTTTTTCGTAAGCGCTTTCACGGTCAACCATGACATCGTATTTGTGTCCGATGGTGCTGGCATTGATGATGTCGCGACGCTCGTTCTCGCTGATGGCGCCTATCTGGGAGAGAGGGAAGAGTATTTTGGCTTTCTGTACTATGCCGGGGGCTCCTTTTTCGTCGAGGAAACTTACAAGGGCTTCACCTGTCTCAAGGGTGGTGATGGCGTCTTCTGTCTTGAAGTTGGGATTGGAACGGAATGTCTCGGCGGCAACCCTCACGGCTTTTTGGTCACGAGGAGTGTATGCACGAAGAGCGTGCTGAACTCTATTGCCGAGCTGTCCCAGGATGTTGTCGGGGATGTCAGTGGGTAGCTGACTGATGAAATAGATGCCCACCCCCTTGCTACGGATCAGTCGTATGACCTGCTCTATCTTGTCGGTTAGGGCTTTGCTGGTGTCTTCGAACAGCATATGTGCCTCGTCGAAGAAAAACACCAGTTTCGGCAGTTCAAGGTCTCCGACTTCGGGCAGGGTGCTGTATAGTTCGCTGATAAGCCAGAGAAGAAATGTGCTGTAAAGCTTTGGCTGCATCGACAGCTTGTCGGCGGCAAGGACACTCATTATGCCTTTGCCTCCCTCGGTCTGCATCATGTCGTGGATGTCAAACGATGGTTCGCCGAAGAACTTGTCGGCACCTTGGTTTTCAAGTTGCAACAGTGCTCGCTGTATCGCTCCTACTGATGCGGAGGCAATATTGCCGTATTGTGCGCTGTACTCCTTGGCATTCTTCGACACGTAGTCGAGCATGGCTCTCAAATCCTTGAGGTCGAGAATGAGTAGACCGCGCTCGTCAGCTATGCGGAAGACGATGTTCAGCACTCCGTCCTGTGTGTCATTCAGTCCCAGCAGACGGGACAGTAGCTGAGGACCCATCTGGGACACTGTGGCGCGTATGGGATGCCCCTGCTCTCCATAGACATCATAGAAACGTACGGGGCAGGATTGGAATTCGGGATTGGGCACGCCAAATTCCTCTTTGCGTTTCTCTATAAACCCACTCATCTGTCCGGGACGGCTGATACCACTGAGGTCGCCTTTGATGTCGGCCATAAAACAAGGCACACCGGCTTGGCAGAAAGTCTCTGCCATTACCTGCAGTGTTACAGTCTTACCGGTTCCGGTGGCTCCTGCTATCAGTCCGTGGCGGTTTGCCATTTTGCCGTTGATTACGAGAGCGCCCTCGTCGCTGTGGGCAATATAAAGCCCTAAGTCTTTATTGTACATACTGTGTGTTTGTGTTTCCTAAACCAAAATGCAAAATTACAAAAAAAAAACAAATAAAAAATATTTTGTACCTTTGCATTACAAAAAATGATAATGTCATTTATGAAAAAAGCTTTAATTTTCTTATTTATAGTTTGTTGTTGTGCTCTGACGGGTAAATCCCAAGATGTTGTTAATCTTAGGATGGACCGTCAACAACTGGGTCTTCGTGGATATGTGGCAACGTTGGATGAGGATATTCTTATCCGTAAAGATTATTTCCGTGATGACTGGCCTCAGCGTAAATGGTTTGTCAAAGATCTGCGCAATGTGCTGAGCGAGGATGTGGGTCGTGTCATGGTCTTCAATACCGATGGCCGCATGATGTCCATCACTTATACTTATCAAGGCAAGGCGGAAAAGACCACTATGTGCACATATACCAGCGACGGAAGGCTGACTACCATGCAAGCCGATGGATATAAGGTGGAGGCTAAGTACAATGGTAATTATGCTGACATCAATGTCTTTGGCGAAAATCGCACGTACAAGACCCTTAATCTTGACAAGGCAGACCTCAACGCCTCTCCATACACCACCTCTTACGGGTTTGACCTGAAGTGTCGACAGGAACTTGATGACGATGGTCTGGTTCTGAGTTCTAAATACTATTATGTCGACAGCGTGCTCGCCAAAGAGTGCGAGTATAATTACAACCATAACAATATGCTTACCAGTGAGAAGACTATAGACTATACCTCTGAAGAGAAATTGGTGTCGTTCACGAAATATTTCTATGACAATCGTGATTTCCTGATTGGAAAGACTTATCACTCTAAGTCCGTCGATGAGTCATGCAAATACGAGAACAACGATTTGGGCGATTGTGTTAAGATGATTATCCAACGTCCCTACGGCACGTTTGTTTACACTTTCGATTATGTTTATGACACCAACGACAACTGGACTGTCCGTCTCCAATATCTGAACGGCGAGTTTGATAATGCCGCCATACGCACTATTACCTACCACAAGACTCCTGCCAAACCCAAGGTGAAGGTTAAAAAAGAGAAACCCAGCCCCGATGATTCTATCAAATTGTCGAAAGAAGAACGCAAGGCATTGAAAGAACAGGAAGCCGCTGATAGAAAAACTGAGAAGGAACTCAAGGCGGCAGAGAAAAAGGCTGAGAAAGAACTAAAGGCCGCTGAGAAAAAAGCAGAGAAGGAACGCAAGGCCGCTGAGAAAGCCGCAAAGAAGAATCAGTAATAATACTGAGTTTTCAGAACATACAAATAAAAAAGACGGTTTTATGACCGTCTTTTTTATTGTGTTTATGTTAATATTAGCCGATTTTTTCAAATCCCAAATAGGGACGCAGGCACTCGGGCATAACGATGCCGTCGGGTGTCTGGTTGTTCTCCAGCAGGGCGGCGACGATGCGTGGGAGGGCAAGGGCGCTTCCGTTGAGTGTATGCGCCAGTTTCATCTTGCCGTCACTGTCTTTGAAGCGCAGTTTCATACGATTGGCTTGGAACGCTTCGAAATTCGATACTGAGCTTACTTCAAGCCAACGTTTCTGTGCGGCGCTCCAGACTTCGAAATCGAAGGTCATAGCTGACGTGAAACTGATGTCTCCGCCACAGAGTTTCAGAATACGGTAAGGCAGACCAAGTTTGTCGAGAAGTCCTCCCACATGTTTCTTCATCTCCTCAAGACGTTCATAGCTGCGGTCGGGGTGCTCTATGACAACGATCTCGACTTTGCTGAATTCGTGCAGACGGTTCAATCCGCGCACGTCCTTGCCGTAGCTTCCTGCCTCACGGCGGAAGCACTCGCTGTAACCTACATGCTTGATGGGGAACTGGTCGGCGCTGACGATGACATTACGGTAGATGTTGGTGATAGGTACTTCGGCAGTGGGTATCATGTAGAAGCCGTCGAGGGGTATGGCATACATCTGACCTTCCTTATCGGGCAACTGGCCGGTGCCGAGTCCTGATGCCTCGTTGACCATCAGTGGCGGTTGGATTTCAAGATATCCGGCATCGGCGGCGCTGTTAAGGAAGAAGTTGATGAGCGCACGCTGCAGACGGGCTCCTTTGCCTTTATATACGGGGAATCCCGCTCCGGTAATCTTGTTGCCAAGCTCGAAATCCACCAAGTCGTATTTAGCGCAAAGATCCCAATGGGGCAGAGCGTCGGCTGGGAGTTCGGGCATGGTTCCGAAACGGCCTACCTCAAGATTGTCGTCGGCTGTACGGCCCTGAGGTACGGTAATGTGTGGAGCATTGGGAAGGGAAATGAGTATTGTGTTCAACGCCTGCTCGACATTGTTCATGTGCTCTGTCAATTCCTTCTCTTCTGTTTTCAGTTGGGCTGTGCGCGCCTTCTTTTCCTCAGTCTCCTCTTTTTTGCCTTGCTTGAAAAGCATGCCGATCTCTTTTGCGAGGGTGTTCTGTTCGGCTTTCAATGCATCGCATCTCTGCTGCAGGAGCCGACGCTGCTCATCAAGAGAGATTATCTCGTCGATGCGTTGTTCTACATCGGCTACATGTTTAATCTTGAGTCTCTCTATACATTCGTTACGGTTTTCTTTAATGTATTGAAGTTGAAGCATTGCTTATGATGAGTAATTATGGGTTGGTAACTCTGGGGTTTAACTATTCAAAAAACATAAACTTAAATAAACAAAGAGGATGACTTGCCGTTGCGAACCATCCTCTTTTTCTATCGCGGAGACTCCCACGGTGGAAAAGACTATCAGCCTTCCTCAATAGCACCAGTGGGGCATGCACCTGCGCAGGTACCGCAGCTAACGCATGCGTCTTCGTCAATCTTGTAGATGTCGCCTTCGGAGATAGCTCCAACGGGGCATTCGCCAGCGCAAGTGCCACAAGCAACACATTTGTCAGTGATTTTGTAAGCCATTTTTTTCAGTTTTTAGGGTTAATGATGTCTATGCTTTTTGGATTATTTCAAATTGCAAAAATACAACAAAAATATATTATGATGCACTATAAGTGAAAAATTATTTATCCACCCGATTGTAATATTTTGTGTTGTAGATTATTAGTGAAGGTTTGCGATAACCTGTTTCATGCGTTTCTCGGGCGATTTACGTTTGTAAAGTATGTCGTAGACAGCCTCCACTATAGGTAATTTAAGTCCTTTGTCATTCATTATTTTCTGTATGCCCTTGACGGCATAGTAACCTTCGGCAACCATCTTCATCTCCAGCTGTGCCCCCTTGATGCTGTAACCATAGCCTACCATGTTGCCAAAGGTGCGATTGCGGCTGAACTGTGAGTAACAGGTCACAAGCAAGTCGCCGAGATATGCGAAATTCTCCAATTGGCGTATCTCTATCGGTGCCATGGCCTGCATGAAGTCGGTCATCTCCTGTGTCGCGTTGGAGATGAGTACGGCAATGATGTTGTCACCATATCCCAGACCTTTGCACATGCCTGCGGCAATGGCATAGATGTTTTTCAGGACTGCGGCACATTCTATGCCAAGCATGTCGGTGCTGTAGGTCGTCTTGATGTAATGACATCCCATCTGCTTTCTTACCTCCTCGGCAAAGTCTTGGTTGGGTGACGCCATGGTTAAGTAGGTAAGTTTCTGACGCGCAGCCTCTTCTGCGTGCGATGGACCACTGACGACACACATCTGATTGTAGTCGAGGTCGAAACGACTGTGAAGATAGTCGGTTATTATCTGATTGGTTTCTGGAACGATGCCTTTAACGGCGGATACAATACGCTTCTGCCGAAGCACTTCGCCTGATACACCATTCAAAGCTTTGTCGACAAAAGCCGACGGAACGACGAGGTAGAGAATGTCAGATTTCTCTATCACTTCGTTCAAGTCACTGCTGATGTCGGTGCGGGACGTGTCGATATAGGCCTCGCTGAGATAAAGGGGGTTGTGCTTCTCTTCAATCAAGGTAGGTATGGCCTCTTCTTCCCGTACCCACCATGCTATTCTGCGTTTTGAGTCTTCCAGTAATATTTTTACAATAGCGGTCGCCCAGCTTCCGCTTCCTAAAAGTCCGATCATAAGATTCTTATTTTTTTGCAAAATTAATATTTTTCTTTCTAATGTGAGAGGATTGTAAACGATATTTTATTGTCATTTCGTTTTTTTTATTACTTTTGCATATTGTTAAAATGTGTGTGTGCTGTTGTGAGTGTGTTGATTCTTAATCGTCTAAGGTGACATTTTTTATCTTGATTATTTAATCGCAATAGTTAATAACTAAATAAAAAAGTTTATTGTTATGAAAAAAGTATTTTCAATTTTAGCTCTTGCGGCTTTTTTCACTGCCGCTTTCAATGCAAATGCACAACTTAGTATCAATGTCGGTTATGCACCCGTCACTCTTGCATCTGAAACAACTGTGGCTGGTACAACAACCAACTCCGAATTGAAAATGAATGGTTTCTTCGCCGGATTGAATTACAATATGAATCTCACAGGTGACATCTATCTGTCTGTTGGAGCTCAGGCTCGCTATAACCTGAAGACTGAAGGCGATACCGCTAATCTTATAGGTTTGGTGAACGTCAGTGGTGAGTCAAAACAGACCCAGCTCTTGATTGACGTGCCGGTATTGTTAAACTATAAGTTTGATGTGACCAACGACATCAGCCTGTCAATCTTTGCCGGTCCTACCATCAGCTACGCATTGATGGGTAACACTCACACCACTGGTTCGGCAAGCATCCTTGGAATTGGTGGCGGCACAAGCAATGACTATGACTGGTATGGTGACGACAGTAACAACGAACGTATCGACGTAAGCGGAACCTTCGGTCTCGAGTTGATATATCAGCAAGTGAAACTGTTCGGAGGTTACCGTGTCGGATTCATGGACTTGAACAAGAGCGACAATGTCAAGACCACCTCTTCTGGTATCTTCTTCGGCTTTGGATATCTGTTTGAATAATCGCAGTATTGAACATCTGTTACTAAGCTATCTTTTCTTTTCCTAATTCAATCTTTGTTGAAATGTTATCACAATTGCGACCAACAGCCGTTTGGCACTATTTTGAAGAAATCATGCGGATTCCACGTCCCTCCAAACATGAGGGGAAAATCTCTGCCTACTTACAGAAATTTGGACTAGACAACGGACTGGAGACTCTCCATGACGATCTTGGCAATGTCCTTATCCGCAAACCAGCATTCCCGGGCTATGAGCATTCCCAGGGCGTGTGTCTCCAAGCCCACATGGATATGGTCTGTGAGAAAAATGGCGACAAGGTGTTCGATTTCCTCAAGGACTCCATTCAGCCCATCATCGATGGTGAATGGCTGACAGCCGACGGAACGACGCTGGGCGCCGATGATGGCATCGGTGTCGCCGCCATACTCGCCATTCTTGCCGACAAGACCATTGAACATGGTCCGCTCGAGGCTCTCTTCACTGTCGACGAGGAGACTGGACTAACTGGTGCCGCCGGCCTGTCTACTGAATGGCTGAAGAGTGACATCCTTCTTAATTTCGACGATGAGGATGAAGGTGAGTTCTGTATAGGATGTGCCGGTGGCATAGATACTACCGTGGCAATAGATTATAATACTTGCTATTGCCAGCCTGGTGTTTCGGCTTTCCGTGTCAAGATAAGCGGACTTAAAGGTGGTCATAGTGGCGACGACATCAACAAAGGGTTGGGTAATGCCAACAAGATGCTGACAAGAATCCTCTGGAACGCCACCAAGTTGTTCAATATCGGTCTCGCCCGTATCGACGGTGGCAACCTCCGTAACGCCATAGCACGCGAGGCATGGGCTAATGTGGTTGTTGATAAAGGTAAGGAGCAAGAGTTCAAGGCTATGGTTGCACAGTTCTCCGAACAACTGAAATTCGAGTTTCGTAGTACTGAGCCAGATTTGAGTATCGACCTTAATTCGATAGAGGTTCCGCAGCTTATAATTGACAAAGACACTCAGCAGAAACTGCTTGACGCCCTCTTTGCCTGTGCCCACGGAGTGCTGGCGATGAGTCGTGAGATCCCCAACTTTGTCGAGACTTCCACGAATCTTGCTTCTGTCAAGATGGATGAGAAACAGATACATGTCGCCACCTCACAGCGAAGCAGCGTGGAGAGTGCCAAACATGCGGCGGCGCAGAAAATTGAGGCCACATTCCGCATGATTGGTGCCCATGTGTCGCACGGCGACGGCTACCCGGGATGGACGCCCAATCCTTCCAGCAGGGTTCTTAAAGTCGGTGTCGACACCTACAAGTCTATGTTTGGTCATGATCCTGTCGTCAGAGCCATTCATGCTGGTCTTGAGTGTGGTCTTATCGGTGAGAAATATCCTAAGATGGATATGATCAGCTACGGTCCCACTCTCCGTGGAGTCCACAGTCCGGATGAACGTATCGAGATCAAGACAGTTCAGATGTTCTGGGACCTTACCCTGCAGATTCTTAAGAATTTGAAATGAAGAAATCCCCTGTTGTCGGTCATTTCTCCGCTGCAATAACCTATGTCATCTTCGGATTGAATATTGTCTTCTGCAGAGACATAGCCACTGAGAGCGGAATACCGCCGATAATATTATTCACCATGCGCGCCCTCGTATCGGGGGCGCTTTTTTGGCTGGTGTCGCTGATGATGCCTCGCGAGAAGGTGCCTTGGCAAGATTTGTTGAAATTGTCCGGAGCCGGGGTTATAGGTCTATTTCTGCCTCAGCTGACTTTCCTTAACGCCATAGCCCGCACTACTGCGGTAGACCTCTCCATCATCAATACCATAACTCCCATACTCACTATGTTCTCTGCGGCTATATTCCTTAAAGAACCTATAACATGGAAGAAAGCCATAGGTGTTCTGGTGAGTTTCGGAGGAATCATATGGGTTATCCTTCAGAGCGACTTCCATGATGGCGGAGCCGATCAGACTACAGCAATGGGTGTGACATACTGTATCCTGAATTGTACTATCTTCGCACTCTATCTCGGAACCTGCCGACCTCTGATAGCACGCTATTCGGTGGTTACATGCATGAAATGGATGTTCTTGGTCTCAGCTATCCTGGCTCTGCCGTTCTCTTTGCCACTGTTGCCGTCGGTCGACTTCGTGGCTGTCAGCGTTACAGTATGGTGGGAGATTGCGTTTCTGATTTTTTTCGCCACATTCATCGCCTATTTCATGCTTCCTGTGGCTCAGACCCGTATTCGCCCCACACTGATAAGTCTCTATGGCTCCCTCCAGCCACTCATCGCTATAGCTGTGGCGATTGTGGCAGGGAAAGAAAGTCTCACTCTCGCCAAGGTCGTCGCCGCACTGCTCGTCTTTGTGGGTGTGTGGATCGTGACCACAAGCAAGAAGCGGGAGATATAGATGCGCTAGCGTATCAATGTTACTGTGCCTTTCTTTGAAAGCTTGTTCTGCGGCGCTGTCACGTCTCTGTAACGGATTATCCATACATAGGTGCCTTGAGGACAATCTTTGCCTTGGTAGGTTCCGTCCCAGAAGTCTTCCATATTGTCGCTGTGCCACACCAAGGCCCCGCCACGGGTATAAAGGTCAATATGGTAGTCAGTGATTCCCATATATCGCACATAGAAATGATTGTTGCTACTCTCGCCAGGTGTGAAGGCATTTGGTGCCCAGATGGTTGCTTTTCTTACAGGAATAACTCTTATGGCGGTGTCTTGACAACGTCCGTAGACTGCCACGAGCTCAAGTAACACCGAATCCAACTCGGTGGGGTCGGCATTATAGCTGATGCGACCGGCATCGCCAAAGTCATCGCCGTTGATATACCAACGGTGTCTCTCTTCGTTGGTGCTGCGGTTTATAGCGCTTAGGTGCAGTTGGTCGTAGGTGAGGAATTCAGGAGTGTACTCTATGTCGGCATGTGGTTTTAGTAGAGGCGAGATGTATATAGAATCTTTGTTGGGACATGTGGGTACATCCTTGTAGTCTACAAAGAGCATGTACAATTCATGGGTGCGTGGAGATACCCGTAGCGACCTGCTTTGCTCATGACCTATGAGTGCGGGATCGTCGGGATAGGATGTCCAGTAAATGTATGGGGCTTCGGTATTGACATGCAAAGTGTATATGCCGGTCTCGCAGTCGTAATCACTGTCATCAATGGAGACCAATGGCGGTTGCAACACTTCGAGATTTAGGGTTATGATACTGTCACATCCATCAAATGAAGGAAGTGTGAGACTGTACGAGCCTGAACGGGTATAGAGCTCATCTCCGAACTGATAGGATACTCCTTGGCAGATTGTGTCATTAATGACGCTGGATTTTATGCTTGATACTATGAGCTCGAGTACTATGATGCTGTCGCATTGTTTGATGGTATGCATCATATAGTTGACCCCACTGGTGCTCTCAGTATATGTGTTACTGTCTATCCAAAGGTACGGCTCGCACGAGAAAACGCTGTCGATGGTCTTGGCGGAATAGTGTACGGTGAGATTGAGCGATATCACGCTGTCGCAGCCTACTACACTGGTCGTGGCGAAGACGGGGGGATCGGATGGAGATGTGGTGTTGTAATAGTAGGAGTCATGCCATTGAATGCTATCGCATGTCACCAGCGTGTCTGTGAAGTGGTATGTCGGATAGACGGTGGTGACGTAATAGGTGATACTGTCTGATCCATCGGGCATAAGGACAACAATACTGTCGATTCCGGCGCTGCTTATGGTCAGTCCATCCCATACGAAAGGTAGCTGATTGTCGCATAGCGATGTGTCGTGTTGGTTGTAGTGGTTTGGAATGATGTGAAGAGAGTAGGTTATTACACTGTCGCAGTAGGCGGTGTTCAGTATCGTTATGACGGAATCGACAATATCTGTAGTATCATAGAACGTGACTCCTCCAAATTGGTATGGGAGCTGGTTCTGTACTATGGTGTCGTGTACTGTGGCATAGCTCATGGCATTGACTTGCAGATGTAGTGTCTCCACACTGTCGCAACCATTAAGTGTCATATAATTGTGTACGTAAGTTCCGCTAACATTGTAGTTGCTGTCTCCGAATGAGTATGGAGCGCCGTTGCAGGTGGTGTCTATATATGTTATATTGTACTCGGGATTGACGTGCAGTCTGCGGATTACTATGCTGTCTGCGCCGTAACGGGTGTGGAATGTGTCGATGATTATTGTGTTCTGGAAACCACTGTCAACAAACTGAACACTGTCGCGAATAAAGATGGTACTGTCCCAGGTCAGGGGTAACAAACCTTCGCAGATTGTAGAATCGAGCGTTATGCGTTCAGTGGGCATCACGGTGAGTGTAAAGTTGATGATGCTGTCACATCCATATTGGTTGGTAAGTATTAACTGCATCTGGGCGTTACTTGTGTCGCTGAAGATATGTCCATTGTAGTTGAATGGCAACAGATGGTCGCTGATGATGGTGTCTACATTACTATAACTGACGGGAAGTCCCCAAAGATGATAGGTCTCGTTACTGTCGCATAGATGTATGCTGTTGAGGTGCGCCACTCCTATGTATTCCACACCTAAACGCATCACTCCACTGTAATCGCAGATGGTGTCGTAGTATTCTAGGTTGTAATTTGGGAAATTGGCGAAATATAGATACTCTGAACTGTCACAACCATCGGTGGTGGTGAAATGCATGGCGTATTCTCCAGTGACGGTCAGGGTGTCGCCATAGAAAATAAACTCTTGCCCATCGCATACTGTGTCGTGCAACTGGGTGGTGTAGGATGGCATCACACGCAGTTGCATCGTAATGATGCTGTCTGCGCCATTGAAAGCCGGCAGGGTGTCAAATAAAGTGGCTATATGGTGTCGTCCGTCAAGTGGCGATGCATTGGCAATACTATCAGTGAAGACGCGGTGGTTCCATTGTAACGGTAATACTTCGCTACAGACAGTTGAGTCGGTGAATGAGTGGACATTCCAATGGACATGCAGACGGTAACTGATGATGCTGTCGCAAAGAAGATGGTTTGCAATGATTACGGTGCTGTCAATGAATGAGAAATGTTGCCAATATACGGATGAGTCACTGCTCCACATGGCGGTGTCAGGGAAGTGGCCTAACTCAAAGCTGTAGCCATTGAAGAGGTATGGAAGCATATCCTCCACAATAGTGTCCCAGTATATTGATGTGCTGTTGAAAATCTGTGTGACATTCATCGTGAGCAGACTGTCTGCACCGTGGGTGGTCTGCAACATTACATCGGCGGAGCCGGTGGTATCAAAGGTGATGCTGTTCCATGTGATGGGGAATAAATTCTCGCAGACATTGCTGTCGGCAATGGCGGTGACATTACGCCAGACATAAAGGTTCATGTCGGCGACACTGTCACACCCGTCATGATTAACGAGAGTGTTGCTATGTTGCAATTCTGCATGACGCATGTCGGTGGCGACAGTGTCGTCCCAAACGAATGCAATGCCGTTCCATGAGTACGGCAAATCGTTTTCTACGATGGTGTCGAAGAGTGTGGAATAGGTGTTTGGATTCACTGTCAGATGCAAGACCACCAGACTGTCTTCTCCGTGTATTGCTGAGTAGATTACTGTATCTGTGAAATACTGAATGGTGTGATACTGTGTCTGGGATGTGAATGTTACACCTTGCCAGGTGAAAGGAAGCGAGTTTTCACATATGGTGCTGTCGAGATCGGTAGTCGGGTTCCACCACACCCAAAGACGATAGCTGACAATGCTGTCACATCCCCTAGTGTTGGTTATGACGATGGTGGTGTCGTAAAAGTTGCTTTTGTCACCTGTGGGAAGGGTGAAATATGATATTCCAAAGGTGCATCCTTCATAGGAGTGCGGTAGTTGGTTCTCAACAATGGTGTCGGTGACAACCCCATGACTGTTGCTGTCTACAGTAAGGTGCATCGTCAGGATGCTGTCGGCTCCTGTATAGGCTGTTAGAGTGTCGAGTTTTGCGACATCACAGAGATTGTGTGTCAGATTATAGTCGGAGGCATAGAATATGCGGTGGTTCCAGATGTGTGGCAACAAGTTCTCGCAGAGTGTGTCGTAGTCATCTGCACTAACATTCCAATGTACAGACAAAGTGTAGTGAATGGTGCTGTCGCATCCTAGGCTGTTCTGGATGACAATGACAGAGTCAAGTGATGAAAAACGAGGTGTCAGGTATGTTGAGGGTGTGAAAAGTGATTGCGTGAACTGACGGTCTGCAAAGGTGTGGGGGAGGTTGTTCTCAACGATAGTGTCGCTGATGACAGCCGCCGAAGTACCGAAGACTGTCAGATGAAGGGTCTCGAGACTATCGCAATTGTCGATACTTGAGAGACTATGAAGATAGTTGCCTGGTAGGTTGTAGTCTATGCCGTTGAAACTGCTCGTGGCGTCACTGCAGATGGTGTCGTAGTAGTGTATGTCGTATGTTGGATTGACATGCAGATTCATCGTTAGTATACTGTCGGCGCCTGTAGTGGCAAGCAGTGTATCAAGCTTTGACGCGTCTCCTGTTAGTAGTTGGGAGTCGTAGTCTGTGCTGAGGAATGTCCGATTATTCCATATAAATGGCAATGAGCTATGACAGATGGTGTCGAATATGGTGTCGTACACATTCCAGTACACGTTAAGGGTGTATGCTATGATGCTGTCGCAGTTGTTAACATTTGTGATGGTTATTGTGGTGTCATACGTGTCGGTACGTCCTCCCATGGGGGATGTGAATAGACTGGAACCGAAACTGCATCCCTCATATAAATGTGGTAAATTGTTCTCAATCACATATTCTGTGACTGTCCCCGAAGTTACTGCATTTACTGTCAGTTGCAACGTGACAGTGCTGTCGCATACTTCGTGGCTTATGAGATTATGTGTGTATATTCCTGTCAGAGTGTATACACTGTCAGCAAAAGTGTAACTTTGGTTGTCGCAGATAGTTTGCTGGAAAATGTGGTTGTATGTTGCGTCAACATGCAGATTGCGAATGACGATACTGTCGGCGCCGTTAAGATTGGTGAGTGTGTCGATAATGGTGCCGGATTGTGCAAATTGTGTGCCATCCCAGACATAGGGTAGTTGATTGTCGCAGATGGTGTCGTAAACGTATGTACGCTCATTCCAGTGAATGTGCAGATGGTAGCCTATTACGCTGTCACAATTATATTGGTTGTATATGACTATTGTCGTGTCGAAATCGTTGAATAAACCGCCTGCCGGATTTGAGAAAGACCCCCCACTAATAGTGTTTCCGTTATAGGTGTGTGGTAGCATGTTTTCGACAATGGTGTCGTACTGTGTGCCGTAGGTGACGGGGTTTATTGTGAGGTTCAGGGTGACAACACTATCGCATCCGAGCATGCTGCTGAAAGTGTTGACATAACTGCCGGTGACGTTTCTGACAACTCCAGCAAAGGTGTAACTTTGATTGTCGCAGGACGTGTCTGCAAAAGAGGTGGCATATGTGGGATTCACCGTAAGTGTGAGTGTGGTGATACTGTCGCAATTATGAATAGAACTTAAAGTGTCGACGTAGGTTCCTGCTGATGAATAAGAGTTGCCGTTGAATACTGTTGTCTGGTTATCGCAGATAGAAACTTGTGTTTGGAAACTGTATACGGGGTTGACGGTCAATGTCATGGTTACAACACTGTCACTTCCCAGATATGATGTTAGTGTGGCTGTCTGTGTTCCTGGTCCATTGAATGTCTTTCCATTCCAAATGATGGGTAATTCGTCTTGGCAAATGGCTCGCTCTTCGGTGCTTCCCACATTGGGAATCACATAAAGCGAGAAGTCTATCACACTGTCACATCCTGCCACATTGGTGATGGTCACAATTGTGTGTTCTATGCTTGAATTGTAGGAGTGACCGTTGAAGGTGTAGTTTGTTAGTTGGTTTTGGACTATAGTGTCGTAAATAGTTGAGTATGTGACGTTCAATACATTAAGAACTAGAGTGATACTACTGTCGCAGTTGTGCACGTTTGTGAAGACATGGCTGTATACTCCAGCCGAGGAAAGTTCCTGTCCTGCGAAGTTATAGCTCTGGTTATCACAGATGTCTGCACTGATATTGCCACTGTTAGTTGGATGTACGGTGAAATGGAGGGTTTCAGTGCTGTCGCATCCGGCGATGGTTGTCATAGAATGGCTGTAACTGCCGGTTGTGGTGATGTTGTTGCCATAAAAAGTGAAGGTCTCGTTGTCACATATTGTGTCGTATAAATCTTCGGAATAGATGGGGTTGACATTAAGCTGATGGTAGACAATGCTGTCTGCACCGTTGCTTCTAGGATACACTATATATTGGGTCCCGGCTTCGTTGAATGTCAGGGTGCCCCAAGTGTAGGGAAGCTCGTCTTGACAGATGGTTCTTGTAAGGGTCTCGCTGGTGTTTTGGTTTATGAACAGGGTGAAATGTATGCTGCTGTCACACCCATAGCGGTTTGAAAGATGTATTACAGTGTCATTTACACTATGATTGAACGACACTCCGTTGAAGATGTATGGCAGGTTGCTCTCGTTGACGGTGACACTCACCGTACTGCTGGTCGGTTGTCGGATGTCGAGTATAAGTGTGACGATACTGTCGCAGGGTACCAGCCATGCTTGCGGTCTTATTGTCTGAGTTATTCTTCCACTAGTGTTGGTCTGCTCAGCAGTTAAATGGAACCCAGTGGTGTCGAAAGGATAACCACGGCATACTTCGGCACGTATGGTGTCACGTGACACAATGTATTCCATGATGTTGAGATGGACTATACTATCGCATCCGGTGTTGAGATGGAAAGTGTAATCATGAGCTCCTATAGTGGTGTAAATCGAATCGGCGTAGGGATAGGATGTCACATAATCGCAGAAACGTATTGTAGTATTATGCTCATATGACGGTAATACTGTAAGATGGAGATTGACGACAGAGTCGCATCCGTGAATGGACGAGCGGTAATAGGTGTATGTGTCACTTGTCGTCCATGTGCTGAACTGAATATCCCTCCACGTCCATGGAAGTTGTGCCTGACATATCTGTCGGTAGTAATTCTCGTTGTATTGTGGCCAGACTGTTATTTGGTAATAGAATGTGTATTGGCATTCGTTGGTGTCTGTCACCTCGCATCTTACGGTGCATGTCGATTCTGGGTAGAATTCGGGCAACACATCTGCTGAGAGGTCTTCTTCCCCGACATACCATGTGCACTGAGTGGAGTTGTGCATGGTCAGGGTCACTTCTTGGCCGGGACAAATGGCGTTTTCTCCCGTAATGTATGGAGTTGGATGTTCCCACTCTAGAGTGATGGTCTGTGTGAGAGTGTCGGTACAGCCGTTGTCAGCAATACCTGTAATTAGTGTTATGCTGTAGGTGCCGGGCTGCGTATAAACCGCTTCGGCGTTGTAGTTGGTAGATGTGGTGCCGTTACCGAAATCCCAGAAGGCTGTCTCGCAATCTTCATGAGTCCATAACGGTATCCCTTGGTTGTTCACAACATAGCTGCGGTTTACAAAGCGTACGTTGAACTGACAGTGTTCGGCATGAACATCATATTCAAATGATGCGCGTGGATATCTACTGCTTGCCAAGGCGTTGATGATATATCCGCATGTGCTGTCGGGACAGTCGAGGGCATTCACCTGACATTGATACAATCCTGGTTGCGTCACATGCAGGGAGTCGCTTGTCGAAAGTGTGCTGTCGGGATTCGACGCACTGTACCAACGGTAACTGAATCCGCTGGGTGCGTAGAATGTGTTAATGTAATTCTCTCCGCACTGGTCTAGACGGTCTACTTGTTTCCTTCCGCAGTGCAGAGTGAAATAGGCGTAGGCCGCTCCTGAAGTCGTTCCGTCACGTGTGTATAGTTGCAGATAGAGTGTCCGTCCGTGATAGTCGGAGAGATCGATTCCCATGGCCATCCAGTCGTGCCATTTGTAATTCTGCCCTAGCCCCAAATTATAAGAGTTCCACCCTGTTAGCGTATCGTTGTATATTATGTCGCGACTGTAACAAAGGGGTCTGACAGGTATACAGTTCTCATCATATAGACGAATACTGAATCGGGGAAGCTGATTTCCTCGACCATTGGCTGGCTGTAGGAATACGACGGCATATCTCAACATCATGAGGTCGTAGTCGTTTGTGTCTACGTGTATCTCATAGAGTATGCTCTCTCCTCCACGGTCATCGGCCGACACATTTCCTGAAGACCAGTTGCCTAAACGCACTGACGATGTGTCGCCGTCAGGAATGAGTCTCAGTCCATTGTTGGTGCGGGGATCGTAAGTGTTGAGTACTCTGTTGACTGTATGCCGTGAGGTCGCCGATTCCCATCCATTGTCAACCACACATTCTGTCGAGTCTGGTCTGATGCTGTTGCCTTTGTAACACACTACCTGCTTCGCTCCTGTCAAGGAAGTGTAGTCTATACACTGCCTGTAATGATTACAGGTGTGGCAATCTGAAACTTTTGGAGTGCGAAAATGATACTCAGGTATGCAACTGTTTCCAGTGTCTGAAATGGTTGATGAGTAAGGGTAAAGCCTGTTGCGGATGTAATAGCTGTAAAGTGTTCCTGACGCCAAAGCGGCAAGCGAGTCACTTGTTGAATATCCTTCAGGGTTTGTGACTGTCGACCGGCTTGGATCGTTTGTCTGGAAATAATCTAACCAATATCTGTGCGATGACGGCCCCTGCCAGCTAATATTGGTATATGTACTATTGGTTCCGTGGGCGGAGACATTCCACACATCGGGATAACAGATATTAAGGTTGAACCCAGCTTCTGTTCCGCCCAAGGATGAACTGTAGAAATGTAAAGTGACAGCACCGGAATAACAGAATATTTTAATATTGCCACTACCTGAATAAAAGTTTTCTATGGGATAGTCTTTGGATTCTCCTTGATAAATGGTCAGCCAATGACCGCTCCTAATAGAGTAGTTGCCATATAGCATGAACGGTTTGCCGTCAGTCGACACCAATGTCAATGAGCCGTTGCTGGAACTCAGGTAGTTGCTGTACCATCCATCGTCATAGACAGTGTATGAGTGCGAGGATGAAATATAGATAACAGTGTCGGTATTTTTGGGTACAATAAACGATGTTTGGGCAAAAACAAAAACTCCTGACATTATTAATGTCAAGAATATCATTATCTTTTTGAAGATTATTGATTCCCTTCCCATGATCTATTGCAATAGATAAGTACAGCACTTATAAATTGCAAAAATACATAAAAAGAACAGTATGACCCTATTTATTTAATGAAAAGCCTGTAATAAGCAGATTTATAATTATTTAATCGCCTTATGTAGTAATCCTGTTTTAAAGCAAATCGTTATTGCTGTCGGTTTAGTCCTCGATTTTTGTGTTCGGGAAGAATTTTATTTTTGTTATCCTCTCCACTTCGGGGATGGTGTTGACATAAAAATCTTTCTTGCGGTTACCTTCTGTATTGCGACAGATATAACCTATGCCCTTATTTATGCCGTTGTCGTTGTACATCAGCACCTTGAAGAACGCTTCTGGAACTGGGATGCTATCCCTTCCGATATATTCATGCTCTCGGTCAAAAAAGATGGGGCCGCAGACTATCCATACGGCACCATATTTTTCGGCGAGACTCCTGCATGAAATCTCTATCTCGTTCCAGTCTCCAATGTTGAATTTCTTGTTCTGTGGACAGGCATTGGTCATCAGAAATGACTCGTACATTGCCACGCTGTCCCATTTGTTGTCTCCTGCCGGACACATATGCCCTCTGTCCCATTGTGTCCCCTTGTAGTCAGAATAATAGGCCCTTGGTGCGGGAACTTCCAAGTCCTCATGCCAGGCTGACGACGGACGTGGTACAGGTCCTTTGGTATGATCTCTTGTGAGCTTCCATGCCACCCAGTTGGGTTGACGTGTCTCTTTGTTGTACGACACTATATATGCCTTGCGATAGAGTATCTGCTCCGCCCGGTCTTCGAGCGGTAGCGGGATGTCGATGTCGCGTACGTATTGCCGTGGGTCTTCGCTCTGCTGTATGGCTACTGCAGTCTGTGAACTGGCTTGCCGGCATCCGGTGAATGCGAACGTTAGGATGGCGACGAGAACAAGGCTCGATAACTTTATTGGAGATCTCTTCATACCTGATTGTTTTAAAAAAGTCCGGGCGGAGTCCCGGACTTTTTATATGCTATTTGTGATCTGTTTGTCGCAGATACGACTATTTCTCGCTCTTGGGAGTGGCGGGTTTGGAGATGGACTCTCTCATCTCTGTATCGGCCTGGATGTTCTTCATGCGATAGTAGTCCATGATACCCATGTTGCCGTTGCGGAAAGCTTCTGCCATTGCCAGAGGAACCTCGGCTTCGGCTTCAATAACTTTAGCTCTTGCTTCCTGAGCTTTGGCTTTCATTTCCTGCTCCTGGGCTACAGCCATGGCTCTGCGTTCCTCAGCTTTGGCTTGGGCGATGTTCTTGTCGGCGTTTGCCTGGTCCATCTGAAGCTGTGCACCGATGTTCTTTCCGACGTCGATGTCGGCGATATCGATGGAGAGGATCTCGAAAGCTGTGCCGCTGTCAAGACCTTTGGTCAAAACGAGCTTGGATATGCTGTCAGGATTCTCCAGCACCTGCTTGTGACTCATGGCGGAACCGATGGAGGTGACGATGCCTTCGCCTACGCGGGCAAGGATGGTCTCCTCGCCAGCACCACCAACGAGTTGTTTGATGTTGGTACGTACTGTAACACGAGCTTTTGCTATGAGCTGGATACCGTCTTTGGCAACGGCGGCTACAGGGGGAGTGTCGATGACTTTGGGGTTGACAGAAGTCTGAACGGCATTAAGCACGTCACGACCTGCCAGGTCGATGGCGGTACAGGTCTTGAAATCCAGGTTCATGTTGGCTTTGTCGGCCGAAATCAAGGCTTTGACGACACTGTTGACACGTCCACCGGCAAGGTAGTGAGCCTCAAGTTCGTTCTGACTGACTTTGAGACCCGCTTTGGCGGCGGAAACCATGTTGTTGACAATCACTGCCGGCGGAACTTTACGGAATCTCATGAATATGAGCTGGATTAATGATGTGTGTACTCCTGAAATCAGGGCTTGGAACCAGATTC
Source organism: Bacteroidales bacterium UBA1223 (assembly GCA_002309155.1). Lineage (GTDB taxonomy): Bacteria > Bacteroidota > Bacteroidia > Bacteroidales > P3 > Colimorpha. The sequence goes on from DBXB01000038.1 coordinate 77,800, forward strand.
CAATGGGGACAAGCCAGAGAAACAGTATCAAGAATACGATACATGCAAAAATGATTAAAATTGTAATAGGGTCCATAGTTATTAAATTTGTTTAATTGTTTAATTGTTTAATCGTTGATATGTTGATATGGTTTAATCGTGACCTGTGAATCGTGACCTGTGACAAAATGTATTGTCCCTTAACTTCTTTTAACTCCCCTTATTATTTTACTTTTTCTTTACTATTATCTGGTATCCTACAATCTCAACAACCTCAATGTCTCTGTTCTCGTCAATGAACTCGCCATTACTGTGAACCTCGACGATTTCGCCGCCTATCAAGGCTTTGCCGGCAGGTGCCAGTCTCGATAGGGTTTTGCCTACTGAGCCTACCTGGACTGTCGAGGGATTCACCTGGTTGACACGTCCGTCGCTCTCTTCCTTCAGGCTGAACCGTTTCCAAGTACCGCTCTTCATTAGGATGGCAAGCATGACGATGCCTACGACGATGCTCGAAATCAACGTGATGTTGCCTGCTGTGGAGCCATGGGAGGCGTATGTCTGCCATACTCCTATTATCACTAATATGCCACCGCAGATTCCACTGATGGCACCGGGCAACGCCACTATCTCAAGGGCGATCATCGCCAGTCCTACTAATAACATTATTATGATTATCGGCCAAGACATGATTAATTGTTGATATGTTTAATTGTTTAATCGTGATCGGTGATCGGTGATACTATCGGGTCACGGGTCACAGGTCACGATTCACTGTATTATCTCTGATGTCAGTTGTTTGTTGAGTAGGGCGGTGTGCATGGGTAACAACTCTTCGTAGCCGCCACTTTTCACGATACATTTGCCGGTGTAGTGTATCATTATGGTGCACTGCTCGGCTTGCTCATAGGTGTGCCTGCAGATGTCGACAAGTGCCTTGATGACGTAGTCGAAGGTGTGGTAGTCGTCGTTGTAGACAATAAGTTTGCTTCCGTTGTCGTCAAGAAGTTCTATGTCTTGCTCTTCGTTTTCTTGGTATTTCTTGTCGGGAGTCACGGCTGTGTCAGTTTTCTTGTATTAGTGTCGCTATTGCATGGGCGGAGATGCCCTCTTCTCTTCCTTCAAAACCCAGATGTTCTGTGGTGGTGGCTTTAACAGAAATATCCTCTACAGGTATCTGCATGACGTCGGCAAGAGTGCTTCTCATCTTCGGTATGTAGGTCGCCACTTTGGGCTTTTGCATGCAGAGGATGCTGTCGATGTTGCTTATCGTGAATCCTTTACCTTTGATGAGTTCGCAGACCTTTTGAAGCAATATCTTGCTGTCGATGCCTTTGTATGCAGGGTCGCTGTCGGGAAAATGCTGTCCGATATCGCCGAGCGCCGTGGCGCCAAGCAGAGCGTCACAGATGGCATGGATCAGGACATCGGCGTCGGAGTGTCCTACCAATCCTTTGGTGTGGGGGACTTCAATGCCGCCCAACCATAGAGGCAACCCCTCTTTCAGCTGGTGTACATCATATCCTATGCCTGTACGTATCTTCATTATTTTTTGTCGATGTTGAAGGTCAGTGAGATTCTTACAGTGTTTGCAAGAGGGTTGGTGCTGAATTTGGTGGTGGGCACGAGATATGAGAGGTCGAAGTTCATCCTGTTGTAGCGGATGCCGATACCTGCGGTAAGGTATTGGCGCGCTCCTTTGGTCTTGTGCTCATAGAAGTATCCTATCCTGACAGCAAAGACTTCGCGGTAGATGTATTCGGTACCAAGCGAGAGACTAATCTCTCTCAACTCTTCCTTGAGTCCGCCGGGGGCGTCGTTGAACGACAGAAATGCACCCATGACGGAGCTTGTCTGACGGTAGTCGGTGTAGTCGCTGTAATAACCGATATAGGTGCTGTCGTCGAGCATGACAGGTGGCGTCGGGACTAACAACTTGTTGAGGTCTAACAAGACGTTGATCTTGTTGTAGTCGTCGATTTCGTAACTGTAACGGCCTCCGAGTCTAAGGTTGGCGGGGAGGAACTCGTTCTCTGTATCGTCGTCAGAGTATGACAGTTTGGAACCGAGGTTGCTGAGAGTCAAAGCGGCTGCGATCTGTTGGTTGCGATCCACGTCGTACTGGTAGTAGAGTCCTACGTCAGCGGCAAGACCGTTGGCTGATTTGGTGGTCTGCTGTTCCACCTCCAGACCCTGTGTCAGGTCGTCGTGGATGAATCTTGCCGTGGCTCCCAGAGCGAGGTTGTCCGACAGCTTCATGGCGTATGTGACATCCACTGCATATTCATTTGGACGGAACTCTCCTAGACTTTGTCCTGTCTCGTCGGTATGCTCAATCTTGCCAAGAGTGAAGTAGGTCAGCGACGCACCAACGGCACTTCTCTTATTAATGGTCTTGTAAGCGCCAAGATAAAGGAAGTTCATCTCTGAGTCGAGTTTTCTGAGCCATGGGGTATAGGTCGTGCTGATGCTTAAGTCTTTGGGGGCAAAGGCTAACTTAGCGTTGTTCCAGTGTGCAGAATAGGCGTTGGGTTCGTAAGCCGCGCCTGCATCGCCCAATGCGCCGCTGATGGCGTCGGGGGCTATCTGCAGAATGGGCATACCTGTATGGATGAAATTATTGGATTGCCCGGTGTATTGGTCGTATTGAGCATGAATGTCATTGATGCATCCAGTAAGGGCGACGAATAGTACGGTGATGTATAAAAAGATTCTTTTCATTGAAAGTTGTGAAATATTGGCGTTGTTTCAATATTGTTTTATAAATACGCAAATTGGCATTTTTTATTGTGGAAAAGTCGGGAAAAAATGAGAAGGTGTTATTTGACTATGATTTTGCCGGTCTCGTGAATCAGATCTCCGTCGGCAGTCCTTATGGTGAATCGGGCGATATATACTCCCGGTGGCACCCTTGTCCCGCTTGATGATGTCAGGTTCCAGTTGACAGGTCCCACGACATAGCTGTCGGCAGAGACCGCAGGGTCTGTACTCCATATCGGGTGTCCTTGCATGTTGAATATGTCAAGATGTGCCGATGTTATCTCGCCTTTGATATTGTGCTCCAAATCAAGCATGGCGTGTGTCGATGCGGGATTGGGGGTTGTGCGGAACTGGGTGGTTACAGTGTCGTCGCTGTGTACGTAGAAGATGATTTCAGATGTGTTGGAGTAGTTGAAAATATTCCATGCTTTTACAATTATGGAATGTCTTCCCCTGGACAGCGACGACAGCTCGTAGCGTATCTCGCCGCAGTTCTCGTCGCTGATGTCTGTCTCATAGAAATCGTTGAGGATTATTGTGCTGTTCTGGTTGCCGTCGACAATCGCCGTGATGTCGTGCCCCAATCCGCTGCCTACGGCATTGATGCCGATGCTGTCGCTAAGTTTGACCAGCAGGGTGGGGGAGTCGTCGGTTATTCCTCCGTTGCGGAAATTTGTGTCGTTCATGAAGAGCCTTATCTCAGGACGGGTCTCGGTGATGACCACGCTCTCGTCAAATCCGCCGAGAACCAATCTGCTGTACGACCCAGAGGCGTCCTCGTCGCCACTCTTGGCATAGTGTGTCAGCTTGGCGGGCTCAAACTTGTAGGCGACGTCTCGAGGAACAGTGAATTTGTAACTGAACCGGCCTCCGTTGACTGTCGCCCTCCCTTTGTACAGCAGACTATTCTGGATGGTGTACGACACCTCGCATCCTTCGTTGTCGTTGGCAAAGGTCTGAGCGTTTTTTACTCGGTCGTATACCTCGGGGAAGATGTATCCGTCAAAATCACTAACCAGCGCTCCGTCAGAATTGTGTATCTCCCCTTCTATGGTGACCGTCGAGAGAACTAATGCTGTGTCGCATCGGTTCGTATCCACGGTGTTGCCGTTCACTGCAGTTACTTCTACCCGGTATTTTGGATGACTCAGCTTCAATGCCGGGTCTCCGAGGAGGGCGAGCGATTGCCGTGTGTAATGAATGTTCTTGGATATTCTGATGGCATCACCTATGGTGTTCTCAGGGTTCAGCGCCTGCATGACCATCTCAGCGTTGACGACTTGCGTGTGAGATATGGGCCTCGATGCGGCGAGGCAGGCAATGCCGGCGCCGTCGGCAAGGAGGAATTCCTCGGCGCCACAGGTCTCGTCAGGGTCGTCGTAACGACCGAAGGTGCAGGTGCTTGTGATGAAAAATGGGAGTTGCAGACTGTTGGCGTAATTACTTATGTCAGATTTCATCATAAACCGCTCGGTACCTATATATTGCGACGAGCCATGTCCTATGTAGTTAAGTATAAGACATCCGTAATCCATACGCTTTTTAAGAGCGTTGTTCACATCAGGGAAATACGATCCGTCGGCACCGGAACGCTGTATGTATGCGTCAGCATATATCTTGTCAACGGTGAATTGTGGATACTGTTCGGCAATCTGTCTTGCTATATATTCTGACGAGGAGGTGAATACGGTGTCGCTCCTGTTTCCGGGATCGGCATCGTCGGCAAGGAGTGCCACGCTGTTGCGCCAGTCTCCACGTATCTCATCCTGAAAGAGGTCTCTCCGGGTGATGTAACGTTCTATCTTGTCGACAATATGTCGGGCTTCAACGACATTCTTTGCTGGCAGTCTGCCGACATTTATGTCCATGCTTGAATATTCGGAGACCGACTCCCCGTCGTCAAGGTATGTCATCACGTCGTCGCTCGCCAATGATTCTCCGTCATCGTCAAATGATGCCAATGTCTGATAAGTCACCACGGTGGGCATACTCTTGTCCAGCAAGTCTTTGTTGTCGTAGGTGCCTTTCCCGAAGAGAAGCAGATGTAACGGTTTTGTCTTTGTCGGGTCTGTTTTCCAGCGGTTGTAAAACATCCGCATCATCTCTCTTATCGCCATCGGGTCTTTCTGTCCGTTGCTGAACTCGTTGAAGACTTGTTCCTGTGTGACTACTATCACTCCGATATTGTCATAGATGCTGTGGAGATTTGCCAGCCTCTGAGCTTCGTCTAGAAAACTGCTGTGGGTTACTATGACCAGCTCGGCGTTGTCCATCCCGTGGATGTTTTGGTTCGCAATTGGTGTTATTGACAGAGGTTTGCTGAAATTGCTGGAGTTTTTGAAGGCAACATAGTTCCTCCACCTGTCGGCGGCGTTGGCGAATGACAGCGACCCTCCACTGGAGGTGGTAGCCATCTCTACGATGTCATTGTATTCGGTGACATCCCATATCCGGGTATTGTTGTCCCCACCGCTCATCTCATAGCTGCGTGTTACCGCTCCTACAAGCGGGGTCCGGAACAAACTTATGCCTCCGCTATAGGCCAGAGGCACTTCGGCGTCTACTTCTATATAGTCTAAATAGCCTACAGCTGTATTCTCATTATAGTTGTATGTTATCCCTATGTCGATATTGCTTCCGTTTGCGGGGATTTGTTCAATGAAAGTGGAGTAGGGGTTGTATTTGCTGAAGTTGTGGGTGCCGCTGACGCCGTTGGCGACAATGTGGAAATTGCTGCTTTCAGACGAGACTGATGCCAAGGCATAGCGTATCTTGACGAGAGATGGCGTGGCGGGAAGAGTGAAGCTGACATTCCTTTGATTCGTGCTGCCTGAGAAACGCTCGCCGAGCCATACCTGACCGCTTTTGAAGACATTGACTAAATCGTTCTCGTGATATTGCTGAATGCGGCATTTGGTGACGGTGGCTCCTGTCGGAGTGGTGGGTGTTTGTGTCTGAACACGTTTATGACCGCCGCTTTGTATCGTCAGATATACGTAGTTGGATTCTGAATAAGGATGACTCTGCCGGATGTTGCGGTCCAACTCGCTGTCGTATACCCATCTGTAGGCGCCTGTTCCATAAAAAAGTATATAATCTCCCGCTTCGAAGATGCCATTGCCGTTATTGTCATGGACCTCGACGGCAATCTCTTCCAGGTCGTCAATCCGCTGATCTCCGTTGAGGGTCGACAATACTCCTCCTTGGTGACTGTAAAGTGCTATGTCGGAAGTCGATACACCTGTCAACTGACTGATGTCTTCAGTAGTTATCTTGTACAATCCACACGCCCCTGTCTCCATCTTCCACCAATTGCCGGACTGAAGCACAGAGTTGTCGGCATGCTGCCCTATGGCAAAGAGTGGGAAACAAGTCAGAATGAATGATAATATCGTTGTGAATAAAAATCTTTGCGCTCTTTTCATAAGTGCTATATAAACGTGAACGATTTTTTATTATTGTGTAACTTTTACCTTAACTATCTAGTTAATCTAGATTTTCTAGATTTTCAAGAGACTCTAGATTTTCTAGTTCTTCTAGTGGCAGAAACCCTTATGAATAATCCTTGATTTTCATTTTTTTTTCAGAGTCGACTCGCTTTTTTTTCAGGTATTTAATAATTGTTTATTTATTGAAAGTGCTGAAAATCAGTATTGCGTAAAATATTTTATTGGATTTTGTTGTTATTTGAAAGAAAATTCGTAATATTGCCAATTATTTTTAGGCTCATTTTATACTGATTATATGATGAAGAAATTCAAAAAAATTGCCTTATTCGTCGCTCTGTTTCTTGGAGTGGCACATGGTGCTTCGGCTCAGGATGTCATATTTTCACAGTTTTACGCTAATCCTCTCTACCTGAACCCTGCATTTGCTGGCTCTAAAGTCTGTCCCCGTATCTCATTGAACTATCGTAGTCAGTGGCCTTCGTTGGTAAGTGCTTTTACCACGGTGTCAGCATCTTATGACCAGTATATTGATGGTATGCACGGCGGTATCGGAGCCATCCTTCTCACTGACCGTCAAGGCGACCATGGTGCTCTTTCCACCAGTTCGTTCTCGGCAATGTATGCCTTCCGTTTTCAGCTGGCTCGTGATATTTGGGTCAACGCTGGTCTTAAGGCGGGAATAGTCAATACAAGCCTCGACTGGGCAAACCTTCGTTTCCCTGACATGATTGACAATGTCACCGGTTTTACGGGTATGACATCGGCTCAGATGCCTGAGCATACAAATAAATGGTATCTTGATTTCGACGCCGGCGCTCTGATCTACGGTTCTTCATGGTATGTTGGATTTGCCGCCGCTCACCTTACCCAGCCTAGTAATGGTTTCTACGGCATCACCAAACTGCCCATCAAGCTGACCGGAAACGTGGGAGCTCTTATCAATATTGCAGAAGAGGCGCGCCGTACCTCCTCTCTCGGTTTGGGAACCCCTGTCCTTTCGCCTAACTTCATCTATCAGTATCAGGCAGGTTTCCATTATTTCAACTACGGTCTTTATCTCGACTGGATGCCGTTTATTGTTGGTATTTGGTTCCGCAACGGTATCGAGAATCCCGACGCTTTTATCTTCCAGGTTGGATTCCAGCAGGAGCATTTCAAACTTGGATATAGCTACGACGTGACGGTCTCCAAACTCGCCAACAACACGTCAGGTGCTCACGAGATCAGCCTCGGATTCCTGTTGCCGTGCCCCGAGAAGAAACATAAAGTCAAAGCTATCCGCTGCCCGTCGTTCTAATGACACGGATACTCTCCCGACAGTTAATTATTACAAAAACGAAACATTATTCTCTAGAAATCGTAATATAAAGAAAAAATAAGTCTGTTTATATCATGAAAAACCTCAAAATCGTATCTCTCTTGTTGATCGCGGCCGTGGCTCTGTCAGGCTGTAGCAAGCAGAAATCATCTGCCACTGGTTGGAATTACAATGATTCTGACTGGGGCGGATTTGAAGTGTCTGAGTATAACGAGCAGATCACTGCTCCCGGTCTCGTATTCATAGAGGGCGGCTCCTTCGCTATGGGCAGAGTCTCCGACGACTCCCGTTTCCAGTGGAACAACGTGGCTCATAACGTTACAGTCTCCTCGTTCTATATGGATGAGACTGAGGTGACCAATCAGTCCTATCGCGAATATGTTTATTGGATGCGTCGCGCCTACGGTGAGGAATATCCCGAGCGTGTACGTGCCATCTATCCCGACACCAACGCTTGGCGTGACAAACTCGCCTGGCGTGAAGGTTTCGTGGATTACTATTTCCAGAGTCCTATCTACGACCTTTATCCTGTCGTAGGTGTCTCCTGGGAACAGGCTTCTAAGTATTGCATCTGGCGTACCGACCGTGTTAATGAGAAGATATTGGTTGACAAGGGCATCATCCTCCTCGACCTTACCGACCTCCGTGGGGAGACGGCTTTCCAGACCGACGTCTATCTCGCTGGCCAGTACAGAGGTGAGTCGAAGAATGAACTCGACAACCTTGACCCCAGCGCCGGTGGTGAGCCCCGTCAGGTTCGTCGTGAGGACGGTATCCTGGTTCCCTACTATCGTCTGCCTACTGAGGCTGAATGGGAATTCGCCGCTCTCGGCATGATTGGCAACACTTACGACGAGCGTGTCGTTGAACATAAGACTTATCCGTGGGCAGGCTCCAGTGTCCGCTCCGCCAACAAGAAATACTACGGTCAGTTCCTCGCCAACTTCAAGCGTAGCCGTGGCGACGCTATGGGTGTCGCAGGCAACCTTAACGACGGTTGGGATTACACCTGCCCCGTTAAGTGGTACTTCCCCAACGACTACGGTCTGTATAACATGGCTGGCAACGTGAGCGAATGGTGCATGGATGTCTACCGTAAAGATCAGAATCCTGTCGGAGGTGAGGATCAGAACCCGTTCCGTGGCAACGTCTACCGCACTCCTACCTATATCGATGAGGAAATCGCTATCAACGATACCACCGGAAGCATCGTCTACAAGAATGTTGACGACGACCTGAACCGTCGCAACTATCGTCAGGCCGACAATATCAACTATCTCGATGGCGACTATGCTTCGAATATCTATGATTACAATAACAATTCAAGTATCAGCGAATGGGTGAGCACCAACGATGATGATATGGGTGGCATGGTTGAAGAGGATAATGTTATGGCAAGTCCCGACAGTGTCACCAACATGATGTATCGCCGCAATGTCAGCGACCAGCGTAAGGTGACCTCTCTGCTTAGCAATAAAGTCCGCGTCGTGAAGGGCGGTTCCTGGAAAGACCGTGCTTACTGGATGCAGGCTGGCCCCCGCCGCTTCTATGAGCAGGATCGCTCCACCTCATGGATTGGTTTCCGTTGCGCTATGGATCGCCTCGGACCTCGTGCTGGAAGATAAATAGAATATTTTGATTGTAATATTATGTTAAGGAAAGTCGCAAGGCTTTCCTTTTTTTATTTCTGTCAGTGGAATCAATTCTCTCTTTTTTTGTAAATTTGCATACGATTAATGTCGGTTCTGCGGAAGAAATGACAGTGGAAATAGTTGATTGATATGGATTTGTTGAATTGTGTGTGTTTTCCACGTTCACTATTTTCTGTCATGCTGACAATAATGTAGCTGTTATCACCCTGTTCATGAGAACCCGTTGTCTGTTATTTATATCATTATTCTGCATCGCCGTGCTTCAGCCCTCGGCGCTCATGGCTCAACGTATTATCGAATATGAGTCGGGCATGGGTACCAGAGACCCCGGGAACTCCGATATATGGATTCTTTATAATCATGTCGTGGCATATCATGATGGCATGACACTGATTACGGATTCCGCCTCCTTCGATACTAAAAACAACGTCTTTGTGGCTTACCGCAACGTCGTGATACATTTCACCGACACCACAACTCTGTACGGTTCCTCGGCTATCTACGACGGCACAACACGTATCGCCGACGTATGGGGCGATACCGTCACCCTTGTCGATGGGAAAACCATCCTGAAGACAGACATTATTAGTTATGACCGCAACAGCAGCACCGCCTCATACTATCATTGGGGACATACGGTTCACGTGGGCGATACTATGGACAGCGACAAGGGGTTCTACCATTCTGACACTCGAGACCTCTTCCTTTTTGACAATGTGGCACTGTTTAACGCCAACTCAAGACTTCTCACCGACACGCTTTACTATAACACCCGCACCAGTCTGGCACAGTTTGTCTCGCCTACCGATATCTTCAGCGACTCGTCTACGGTGTACAGCGAGAACGGCACTTACAACACCAATACTCATCTGGCCTGCTCCTATAAGACAACACGTCTCACAAACCGTGAGAAATGGCTTACGGCCGACACGCTGTACTTCAACGACAAAACGGAGCACGGTGAGGCTTGGGGAAATGTTACTATTGTCGACACTCTGAATAATGTTATATGCAAGGGAGAATATGGTCTTACTGATCAGGAGAGACACGCCTCGCTTGTCACCGACTCTGCATTGATCGTCTTGATCGACAAGGGTGACTCTGCGTTTATGCATGCCGACTCGATATGGGCATTCAATAATGATGACAAGGAGTTTGAGTCTGCCAAGGCGTATAGAACTGTCAGAGTCTATCGTTACGACGCCCAGGCAGTATGCGACTCGCTCTTCTATTCGGCTAAGGACTCGGTACTCTACCTCTATCAAAATCCCGTTGTCTGGTATGACAATTATCAATGTACTGCCGACACGATTATATGCCATTTCGACAGTGGTGGAGTCAGACTTGTCAACCTCCGTGCCAATATTATGGCGGTGGAAAAAGTGGATAGGCTGAAGTTCAACCAGGTGAAAGGTAAGAACGCCGACGTGTACTGCAAGGACAGTGAACCTCTATATGCCGATGTGCTTGGCTCGGCGAGGATGGTCTATTATGTCTTGGACGAAACGGAGGGCAACCATAGGGAATTGATAGGCGTCAATGCGGGTATGGGCTCAGATATGCGTATCTACTTCAAGAACCGCAAGCCCACACGTTTCGCCACCTACGGCACTCCCGATATGAAAATGTATCCACCGGATGAATTACCTGAAGAGGAGAAAAGTCTGCCGGGATTTAAATGGCAAGAGGAAATCCGCCCTCTGTCACCGGCTGATGTCTTCGTCAGAAAGTCGCAAGACTGACTTCTTGGGGGTTGCCGATTTTATCGTTATGACATTGGTATTGTTTTTCTGTCTGTTTTTCCGGCGTGACAAAATGGCAGAATTATCCCTTGGCAATATTTTTGTTATAATATAATAATGATTTAATCATCTTTGTTTGAATAAAAAAAACTATAAATATGGAACAAGAAGAAAAAGACTTGAAAACCAATCAGCAACAGGAAATGGAATCCGATTCTGCCGAACAGTCCGCAATGAACGGCGGTCAGCAGGAAAATAATACCGCTGACGTCGCCACGGAATCAGAGCACGGCCATTCTCGCAGGAACCGTAGGAGACGCGCTGACCGTAATGCTGATGAACTCACTTCCAAGGTTGAGGAGATGGGCAAGAAAATGGCGGAGATCAATGAGAAATATCTTCGTGTCTACTCGGAATATGAGAACTATCGTAAGCGTACCAGTATGGAAAAGGCCGGACTGATTCTTAACGGTGGCAAGGACGTGATAAAACTTATGCTCCCGATACTTGACGATATGGAGCGCGCTCTTGCCAACCTGTCAGATGACGACAGCGCTAAGGAAGGCATGCAGTTGATTCATAAAAACATGCTTAACGCCCTTCAGCAGAAGGGTTTGAAACCTATGGAAGCTATGGGCGCCAAGTTTGATGAGAATTTCCATGAGGCAATTACTCAGATTCCCGCTCCAACACCTGAAACCAAAGGCACAGTGCTCGACGTCGTGAAGAAAGGCTATTTCCTTAATGACGAGGTCCTGCGATTTGCTCAGGTCGTGGTGGGTTGTTAATTGTTTTACCTTTATATCACTTTCTAGATGGCTAAAAGAGATTATTATGAGGTTCTGGGAGTCGACAAGAATGTGACGCCCGAAGACTTGAAGAAGGCTTATAGGAAACTTGCCCTGAAATATCACCCCGACCGCAATCCCGGCGACAAAGAGGCTGAGGAGAAATTCAAGGAGGCTGCTGAGGCGTATGATGTGCTCAGCAATCCCGACAAGAAAGCCCGCTACGACCAGTTCGGCCATGCAGGACTTGACGGTGCGGGTGGATTCGGTGGCCAGGGTATGAGCATGGACGATATCTTCTCTTCCTTCGGCAGTATCTTCGGTGACATCTTCGGTGGCGGCGGATTCGGTTTCGGCGGATTCGGTGACGCTCGAGGACACTCGGGTGGCAGACCGACCTCACGGGGAAGCAACTTGCGTATCAAGGTGAAACTAACCCTTGAGGAAATCGACCAGGGCGTAGAGAAGAAAATCAAAGTCAACAAATATGTCCCTTGCAAGAGCTGTGGCGGTTCAGGTGCCCGTAATAACAGCTATGAGACCTGCTCACACTGCCATGGTACAGGTGTCGTCACCGAACTGCGTCGCTCTCTCTTCGGACAGGTGCAGACTCAGTCGGCTTGCCCCTACTGTGGAGGTCAGGGAAGGATCATCAAGGAAAAATGCCACGACTGCCATGGCGAGGGTATCGTCAAGGCTGAGGATATCATAACTATTAAGATTCCTGCCGGCGTCACCGACGGAATGCAGCTCTCTATGCGAGGCCAGGGTAATGCCGCTCCTCATGGTGGCATTCCGGGCGACCTTATCATTCAGGTTGAGGAGGTTCCTCATGATTTGTTTGAACGTCAGGACAATAATTTGTTCTACAACGCTTTTATCACCTTCGCCGATGCCGCTATGGGCGCTTCTGTGGAAATTCCGACACTGCATGGCAAGGTCAGGGTGAAAATCGAACAAGGTACCCCCTCGGGGAAAGTCATACGACTCAAAGGCAAGGGCTTGCCTGACCTCAATGGTTACTCCCGTGGCGATTTGCTGGTGAGCATCAATGTCTGGGTCCCCAAAAGTCTTACTAAGGAGGAGAAGAGCATGCTGGAAGAACTTAACAAGCACACCAATTTCCAGCCTAATCCTACCCAACAGGAGCGAGGTTTCTTCGATAAAATGAAAGATCTGTTCTCATGAACGAGGCTTTTCTGCAATATCTCTGGCAACACCGTTTGTTCGAAGGCGACATGTCGACAACAGACGGTTTGTCGGTTATTGTGGAAAACCCCGGTAGCTTGAACCGTGACGCTGGTCCCGATTTTTTCGACGCCAGACTGCGTATTGGCGACATCAAGTGGGCTGGCAATGTGGAAATCCACGTGCGGGCGTCGGACTGGAAAGCGCATCATCATTCCGACGACAAGAACTATAATAATGTCATCCTTCATGTCGTCTATATCAACGACACCGAGATAGTCCTCGAAAACGGCAAGACGGTGCCGACACTTGTCGTGGAGTCTCATGTGCCCGATAAGGTATGGGATAACTACGACAAGCTGATAAATGCCGCGTCAAACAAGGAGATTGCGTGTTCGTCAAGGCTTGATGAGATCCCTGAATTCCTGTTCCAACTTAGTCAGGACCGTCTGATTGTCGAGCGTATGGAACGAAAAGCTGACGATGTCCAGCGTATCATGCACGAGTCGAAGGATAACTGGGAACAGGCTTGCTATTGGCTGGTGGCTCGCTATTTCGGTGGCAAGGTCAACTCGTTCCAATTCGAGTTGCTGGCAAAAAAAACGCCACTGAATATCATAGCTAAGATAAAAGACAACCCGTTCCGTGTCGAGGCTCTTCTGCTGGGACAGGCGGGACTCCTTGAGGGACCGTTCGTCGATGATTATCCTAAGGCGTTGAAGAAAGAGTATGACTACCTCTCCATCGCGTATCATCTGTCACCTATGCCCGGACATCTGTGGAAATTCTTCCGACTCCGTCCCGCAAGTTTTCCCACTTTGCGTATCAGTCAGCTGGCTGGATTGATGGTCAAGTCCAGCAACCTCTTCTCTCATCTCCTTGAGTCCGACGATGTCGACAGTCTGCGAAAACTCTTCACGGTGTCTGCCTCTGATTATTGGAACACTCATTATTCGTTCGACAAAGAGGTCCCATTTCGTCCCAAATCGTTGGGCAAGACCATCGTCGACACTATACTTATCAACGCCTGGGTGCCACTCCTGTTCAGATATGGCGTGACACATGGAGACCAGACCTGTAAAGATAAGGCATTCTCACTCCTTCAGCAACTGCCGTCCGAAAGCAACCGGATAGTCAAACTGTGGGAATCGGAGGGCATCAAGCCTCATAATGCCGCGGAATCTCAATCCCTCATCCAACGGTACAACGAATACTGCTCCCGTAAACGGTGCCTCGAATGCCAGCTGGCGTACCGTCTCATAAAGAGTTAGTAACTATAAAAATTTAAAGTAAAACAATGGGAAGTTAAAAGAAGTTATAGAAGTTAAATGGAGTTAAAGGACAAATGGTGCCATCCGGTTCTATTGTCCCTTAACTCCCCTTTTAACTCCATTATCATATCACCTTATTATTTATTATTATGACCCCTGACCAACTATCGTCTCTTATTGAATGTGTTGAAAAACGTGTTGTGACCACCGAAAGCGATTTCGACAGGTTGCTCACCGACAGCCGCAAACTTACCGACGGACCGTCGACACTCTTCTTCGCTATACCGACAAAACGGAACAATGGCGCCTATTATGTCCGAGAACTATACGACAAAGGGGTCAGGAATTTTGTCGTCGGCGACACGCTCGACGATGCTATGCGCCAGGACTTGCTCGCTCTTCCGTCGGCAAACTTCTGGTTCGTGTCCGACGTTGTCGGAACTCTCCAATATCTGGTGGAGAATCACCGTCGTAAGTTTGATATTCCTGTCATCGGCATCACCGGCAGCAACGGCAAAACTATCGTCAAAGACTGGATTGTCCAGCTTCTGTCGGCTGACCATAACATCGTTGCCAATCCGAAGAGTTACAACTCTCAGATTGGTGTGCCACTCTCTGTGTGGCAGATGAACGATGGCAACGACATGGCGGTATTTGAGGCTGGTATCTCTGAGGCTGGTAAGATGGATGCTCTTCGTAAAGTCATCCAGCCCACCATAGGTATCTTCACCAATATCGGACAGGCTCATGACGAGAACTTCTTGACTCGCTATCAGAAAATCGCCGAGAAACTTCAGCTCTTCATCCATTGCGAGACCTTGATTTATTGTACCGACCATAAGGACATCCATTCTGTCGTCTCGGAAAACGAGATCCTGAGAAATCTTCATCGATTCACTTGGGGACAGTCTGATGAGAACCAGGTACAGCTGCTGGATACCAAGATATTGTCTCAGTCTACTGTCCTGTCTGTCTGCTTCCATTCTGATTCCGGCGACTCCCCGCAGTTCGATGTGGAGATTCCTTTCGTGGACCGCGCTTCCATCGAGAATGCCATGCACTGCGTCACGCTGATGCTCTTCCTCGGTTATCCACCCGAAACGGTCTGCTCTCGTTGCCACACCTTGACTCCCGTGGAGATGCGTCTCGAAATGGACGAAGGCATCAACAACTGCCTGCTTATCAACGACAGCTACAGTCTCGACCTTAACTCGCTCTCCATAGCGCTCGATTTTATGCAACATGAACATCAGCATTACCATAAGACTCTCATCATGAGCGATATTATGCAGGCCGGACTACCTGAGCAGGAACTCTATTCTCAGGTATCGTCGCTGTTGCGTCAGAAAGGGGTCACACGCTTTGTCGGTATCGGTGAGGCGTTGATGCGTTCCCAGTTGCTTTTCAACGACCTTGAGACTTGGTTCTACCCCTCCACAGAAGAGTTTCTTATGCGTCACCCTGTCTCTGAATTTCAAAATGAGACTATCTTGCTTAAGGGCGCCCGTGTCTTCGGTTTCGAGAATATCGCCAAGGTGCTTAAACGCAAGCAACACGAGACGATAATGGAGGTGGATCTCGACGCTCTGGTGCGGAATGTGAACTTCTACCGCTCACGCATCAACCCCTCGACAAAGCTGATGGCCATGGTCAAAGCGTCGTCTTATGGCACCGGCAGGGTGGAGATAGCCAACACCCTGCAGTTTAATCATGTGGATTACCTCACCGTGGCTTACTGTGACGAGGGCGTCGAACTGCGTCGCAATGGTATCACGCTGCCTATCATGGTGATGAATCCTGAAGAGGAGAGCTTTGACAATATCATCCGCTACCAGCTGGAACCTGATATTTACAGTTTCCGCATTTTGGAACTGTTCTCCGAAGCGGTAAGACTCTATACTGGCCGCATCGCTTCGGTCCCCGTGCATATCGAACTCGATACAGGTATGCACCGTCTCGGATTCGACCCCTCGGATATGCCTAAACTTGCCGAATTGCTTGGCAAAGGCGATTACCCTGTCAAGATACGCTCTATCTTCTCTCACTTGGCATGCAGTGAAGATCCCGCCATGGACGACTTCACCAGAACTCAGATTGAGAAGTTCCGCTCGGGAGCCTCAACGCTGAAGTCACTCCTCGGCGACGACTCTATCCTGTGCCATATTCTGAACTCGTCGGGCATAACACGTTTCCCCGACGCTCAGATGGATATGGTGCGTCTTGGAATAGGACTATATGGAGTCTCCCCTGAACCCGATATCCAGCGTATGCTCTCCACAGTCAGTCGCCTTAAGACCCGTATCTCTCAGAT
>DBXB01000080.1:0-3052 GCA_002309155.1 Bacteroidales bacterium UBA1223
TCATCAAGTTCGGCAGGCGTACCACGCAGCCTTCGGCAAAGGGACAAATGATTTCGATTATTCGATTATACGATTAAACGATTGGTCAGGTCACGGGTCACCGGTCACGATTTTCTTCCCATTGTTTTACTTTATTTTTTAATCGTTACTAAATAAATATTATAAACATTATTAATAGTCTTTCTATGGGAACGCTTTTTCGATATTTGAAAAAAAAGTGTATTTTTGCAAATCTTATATCAGCACTATGGCAGAAGGCAACATCAATACCGACATCGAGGTCCCGGAACATCTTATAGAACTGGACAAGATATTTAAGGCAAAGAATATCAACGCTCCCAAGTGGGTGATACGTTTGCTGAACAGGTTGCTTCATGTTGAAGAGATTAACAAGGGGGTATACCTGAACCGTGACAAACAGGGTGCTGATTTTGCCAAGGCTATCTTGGAGTATCTCGATATCAAGGTCGACCTGGTGAATGGTGAGCGGATCCCGAAAGAGGGTAGTCCGATTATTGTCGCCAACCACCCTCTCGGAGGCCCCGATGGACTTGCGCTTATTGCCGCCGTTGGAGCTGTCCGTAACGATATCCTTTTCCCAGTTAACGACTTTCTGATGTACATGCCCCCGTTGCGTTCGGTCTTTGTGCCTGTCGACAAGGTGCATGGCAACAGAGGGACGGCGGCGGGAATCAATGCCGCCTTTGCCGGCGACAACGCCCTGCTCTATTTCCCCGCAGGTATCTGCTCGCGCCGTATTAAAGGTGTGATTCAGGATTTGGAATGGAAGTCCACGGTGATAAAGAAAGCAGTACAGCATCACCGTGATATCGTGCCGGTGTTTATCGACGCCCGCAACCGCAGGCGGTTCTACACCATCGCCAATATCAGGAAACGCCTCGGAGTGAAATTCAACTTTGAGATGGCTCTTCTCCCATCTGAGATGTTTGCCCAGCAAGGAAAGACTTTCCGCATGACTGTGGGCACCCCCATCTCATGGCAGACTTTCACCGAAGAGCACTCTCCGCAGGAGTGGACTCAGTGGCTTAAGAAACAGACCTATAGTTTAAATGAATAAATGTATTAGCAATGGATTTAAGTTATGTGATTCCTCCCGTCTCACGGGAACTTATCAAGGCTGAGCTGTCTAATAAAAATTTCCTCCGTCATACCAACTACGGCGGAAAGGATATTTATGTCACCACGGCGCATCTGTCACCAAATATCATGAGGGAGATAGGTCGTCTGCGTGAGATCTCTTTCGCTTCGGAAGGAGGTGGTACAGGCAAACCCGTAGATATCGATGAATTCGATACGTTGCCCGAACCATACTGTTTCAAGCAACTCTTCGTATGGAGCAGGGAACATGAGACTATAATAGGAGGCTACCGCTTCATCCATGGCTCCAATATGTTCCGCTCAGTCGACGGCTCTATATATACGCCGACAGCTGAACTATTCCATTATACAGATGAATTCATCAACAACTATCTGCCTTATACCCTCGAACTGGGGCGATCTTTTGTGCAGCCGGAATTCCAGCCTGGGGTAAACCTCAGGAAAGGTATGTATTCGCTCGACAATCTATGGGACGGTCTGGCTTCGATAGCTGTGGAGATTCCCGAGACCAGGTATTTCTTCGGCAAGATCACCATGTATCCTCAGATGAATCGGCGGGCCAAAGATATGATACTCTATTTTTACCAAAAACATTTCCCCGACCGTGACGGTCTGGTGTGGCCTAACGAACCGCTGGAGATTGAGACTGACTTCAACGAGCTCCACAGCCTTTTCTGTGGCCATAACTATAAAGAGGATTACCAGATTCTTCTTAAGTCGGTTCGTGAATTGGGCTCTTATGTGCCTCCGTTGGTCAATGCCTACATGAACCTCTCGTCTACTATGCGCTCGTTTGGCACGGCGTACAACCACGCCTTCGGTGAGACTGACGAGACGGGAATTCTGGTGTCGGTTCGTGATATCTTCCCCGAGAAGAAAGCCCGCTATTTCGAGTCCTACAATACACGCAACAGGGCTTTTGAGAGACGCAAACTCTTCAAGATAAATATCCAACGACTGCCGTGGTTCAAGAACAGTGACGATGAGGCTGAGATGCAGTCGCTGCAGGATTTGAAAGAACTCCGTATTGCCCGCGACCGTTCTGTGGCTTCCGAAGATGACAATCCGCCGTCACGCCGAGCCCAGCGCCGCGAACGCCGTGCCCAACGCAGAGCCAGACGTCGTAAGTAGGAGGGGGGGGTAATTGTTTAATTGTTTAGTTGTTTAATTGTTTAATTGTTTAGTTGTTTAGTTGTTTAATTGTTTAGTTGTTTAATTGAGAATTGATAATTGAGAATTGTTCGTTTATTTGTTAAGTTGTTAAGTTGTTGAGTTGTTAAGTTGTTAAAGTGCACCTAAGATATGGAAATAAACACCGCCTCTTTTGTCGTCAGCAATTCGGACTACCGCAAATGTCCCGACACTGGTCTGCCGGAACTGGCATTCATCGGTCGCTCTAATGTCGGCAAGTCCTCGCTTATCAATATGCTCTGTCGGTCTAAGGATATGGCGAAAACAAGTGGGCGACCTGGGAAGACGCAGTTGATAAACCACTTCATCATCAACAACAGCTGGTATCTGGTCGACTTGCCGGGATATGGCTATGCCAAGATATCCAAATCCGCCCGTGAGTCGTGGAAAAAGATGATAACGGGTTATTTCCTGAACAGGGAGACACTCCTTAGCGCTTTCGTCCTTATCGACTCGAGAATCCCCCCGCAGGAGATTGACCTGCAGTTTGTGTCGTTCCTCGGCCGGAATGGAATTCCACTATCTATAGTGTTCACCAAGACAGACAAACAGTCGCAGCGTGTGACTGCGCAGAATGTGAATAAGTTCAAGCAGGCGCTGTTGCAGGAATGGGAAGAGCTGCCTCCGATATTCCTCACATCGTCCGCCACCTCCTCTGGCCGCGATAAACTATTAGCCTATATTGATCAAATCATGCAACAATAATAATTCTTTAGTAACGTTTAAAAAGTAAAGAAAACAA
>DBXB01000080.1:3089-5942 GCA_002309155.1 Bacteroidales bacterium UBA1223
TCACTGGTCACTGGTCACCGGTCACAAACAAGTCGTTTTGTCCCTTTTTAACCTTTTTAACCCTTTTTACATAATATGTCATATTTTATCCGTCTTATATCGTTTTTTTCTGTTTCGCTTGTAATCCTATTAAGTCCGGCGATGGCGCAGAATACCACCGCACTGAACAAGGCTGTCACCGACCTCTCAAAGGAAGAGGCTCTGAAGCACGCTTCGCTGGGCGTCTGTGTGTACAATGTCGACAAGAAGTCGCAGGTCTACGCCTATAATTCCCAACGTTCACTGATTCCGGCGTCGCTCACCAAACTGTTCACAACGGCAGTGGGGTTCGAAAAACTGGGGTCAAATTTCCGCTTCAAGACAACTCTTGCCTATGATGGCGAGATAGACAATAACGGCACCCTCCATGGTGATATATACATCATCGGTGGAGGCGACCCTCTGCTGGGTTCTTATCGTTACAAGCAGACAGTCCCCGACTCGCTGTTTGCCGCATGGCACCGCGCTGTTGTCGCCGCCGGCATACGGGCTGTCAACGGCAGGGTGCTTTACGACGCTTCCATCTTCGACAACCATCCGCTGCACGACTCGTGGCAGTGGGGCGACATCGGTAACTATTATGGCAGCGGCGTCTCTGGACTGAACTTTCATGAGAATATGTTCTTCATATATTTCTCACCCAGTGCTAAGGTGGGTTATCCCGCCACCGTTGCCCGTACTGAGCCCAAAGGATTTGCTTTGCATATCATCAACGAGGCTGTCACAGGTCCGGCACGATCGGGTGACCAGGTGGTGGTGTATGGCGACCCGGGCTCTTCGATACGTGTCTGCTCAGGAACTGTCCCCATCGATGGCAAGAATTTCTCGGTGCGCGCCTCCATGCCGAAACCGGCTCTCGCCTGTGCCGACCTCTTCACCAGCTATCTGCGCAATCACAAGGTAACGGTGTCGGGATCTGCTTCCGAAGCCATAAAAAAAGCCTCCAAACTGGTCAACATCCTCGACTATACTTCGCCTACATATTATGTCATAGCGCAGTACGCCAATATGACATCCAACAACACCTACGCTGAGGCCATTCACCGCTATCTCGGATATAAGCTCTACGGTCTCGGCTCAGGAGCCAATGGCGCCAAGGCTGTCCGAGACTTTATCCAGCGAAAGGGGCTGGAGGCGTCCGGCGTGGTCTTGGAAGATGGTAGTGGACTCTCGGTCCGCAACAGGGTGACCTGCGATTTTGTCTGCCGGTTCCTGTCGGAGATGACACGGATGACTTATTTCGACGATTATCAGAAATCGATGGCTCTAGCGGGCGAGAACGGTACAGTCAAGAATATGCTCACCGGACTCCCGTCTGGAGTCAAGGTGAGGATGAAGACAGGCTCTATGACCGGAGTCCGTTCGTACGCCGGATATGTCACCAATTCTCGTGGCGAGCGACTCGCTTTCTCGGTCATAGCCAACGACTATGACTGCTCCGGACCGCAGATGCGCACGAAACTGGAGAAGATAATACTCAAGATATGTGAGATGTAAAGGCTATGCTCTGCTGTAATAAACAAACAGAAACGGCTCTTCATGTAGAAGGGCCGTTTCTGTTAAAGGGTTTAAAAGGTTTGAATGGTTTAAGGATTTAAAAGATTTGAAGGGTTTAACTCTTTAAATTTTCTCTTTAACCTTTAACCTATAACCTTTAAACTTTATTTAATAAGGAACGAGAATTTGTTGAAATTCTTCAGTGCTATTCCAGTACCACGTGCCACTGCGCGCAGGGGGTCTTCGGCAATGCGAACCTTGAGCTTCGTCTTCGACGCGATACGCTGGTCGAGGCCACGGAGTAAGGAGCCGCCACCGGCGAGGTGGATGCCGTTCTTGTAGATGTCTGCCGCCAGCTCGGGAGGAGTGTCGGCAAGGGTCTCAAGAATTGCGGACTCAATCTTGGCGATGGATTTGTCGAGTGCGTGGGCAATCTCTTTGTAGTTGACAAGGATGTTCTTGGGAAGACCTGTCAGAAGGTCGCGACCCAGAGTCTCGCAGTCATCTGGAGGAGTCTCGAGTTCGGAGACTGCTGAACCGACGGAGATCTTAACCTTCTCTGCAGTGCGGACACCAATCACGATGTTGTGCTGCTTCCTCATGTATTCCTGGACATTCTCGTTGAACTCGTCGCCGGCGACGCGGATGGATTTGTTACAAACGATACCTCCAAGGGAGATGACAGCGATTTCGGCGGTACCGCCTCCGATGTCGACAATCATGTTGCCGAAAGGCTCGAGGACATTGATTCCGATACCGATGGCGGCCGCCATGGGTTCATGGATCATGCGGATCTCTTTGGCGCCAGCCTGCTCGGCACTCTCACGGACCGCACGTTCCTCGACATTGGTGATGCCCGAGGGAATGCAGATAACCATGCGAAGCGAGGGAGGCATGATGGTTCGGCTTATGTTGGTCTTCTTGATAAGTTCACGGATAAGATGCTGTGCCATCTCGAAGTCGGCGATGACACCGCCTTTAAGCGGACGGATGGTCTCGATGTTCTTGTTGTTCTTTCCGTCCATCAGCTGTGCGTTCTTTCCAACGGCGATAATCTTGTTGGTGGTCTTGTCCAACGCCACGATGGAAGGTTCGTCGATGACTACCTGGTCGTTATATATTACTATGGAATTGGCTGTTCCTAAGTCCATTGCCAACTCGCGGTTGAAAAATGAAAAAAGTCCCATTGTGCTACTCGTTATTAATAATTATAAATGCAGTGATATGATGTTACGTAAAAAGGTGATTTTTGTTTCGTCGAAAATGTTAAAAATGCAAGCTTGTTTGAAGAATTTTTGCTGATGAAATTTCAATGGG
>DBXB01000080.1:6058-8388 GCA_002309155.1 Bacteroidales bacterium UBA1223
TGGGCTATCTCCACGCAGTCGGCGAAGGGGAAGAAGGCGTCGCTTGCCATGACAGCCCCGTTGAGGTCGAAGTTGAACGAGCGAGCTTTGTCTATGGCCTGGCGCAATGCGTCGACACGTGAGGTCTGGCCTGTGCCACTGGCGAGCAGCTGTCCGTTTTTGGCAAGGACGATGGCGTTGCTCTTGGTATGTTTTACAAGGATGGTGGCGAAAGCCATGTCGGCGGCCATCTGTGGGGTTACCTTGGTCGATGTCACGCTCTCTGTAAGTTCGCTGGCTTCGGGCACAACGGTGTCACGCTCTTGGACGAGCACTCCGTTGAGGACGTTGCGGAACATAGGGTTGAGCATCTTGAAGTCCTTGCGTTTGAGGATGATGCGATTCTTCTTGCCTCTCAGTATGGTCAGGGCTTCTTCGTCGTAGTCGGGAGCCACGCAGACTTCGAAGAATATCTTGTGCATCTCTTCGGCAACCTCCTTGGTGACGGTGCGGTTGGTGATGAGTATGCCGCCGAAGGCGCTTACAGGGTCGCCAGCGAGGGCGTCCTTCCATGCGTCAAGCAGGTTGTCGCGGCATGCCATTCCACATGCGTTGTTGTGCTTCAGGATGGCGAAGGCGGTGCCTTTGAAATCGTCGATGAGGTTGCAGGCGGCGTCGATATCGCCGAGGTTATTGTAGGATATCTCCTTGCCGTTGAGTTTCTCGAAGCAGGCGTCGAGATCACCGTAGAACCAACCTTTCTGGTGGGGGTTCTCGCCGTAGCGCAGCACGCTGCATTTGTTTTGGCTCTGACGGAAAGAGTCGATGTTCTCTGATTCATTGAAATGGTTGAAAATCGCCGAATCGTAATGCGAGCTGACTGCAAAGGCGTAGGCGGCGAAACGATGACGCTGCTCGAGGGTGAGTTCACCCTCTTGTTCGGTGTAAAGTTTCAGGAATTCCGCATAGTGGTCCACCGAGGGCACGATAACGACATCCTTGAAGTTCTTTGCGGCGGCGCGGATCAGCGAGATGCCTCCGATGTCAATCTTTTCGATGATGTCCTGCTCGGGAGCGCCACTGGCAACAGTCTGTTCGAAGGGGTAGAGGTCGACGATGACGAGGTCTATCTCAGGGATCTCATATTCATTCAGCTGTTCTCCGTCGCTGAACATGTCGCGACGACTCAGAATACCGCCAAAAACCTTTGGGTGAAGAGTCTTTACGCGGCCTCCGAGGATGGAGGGATAGCCGGTCAGCGACTCGACGGTTACGGCTTCGATGCCGAGGTCTTTGATGAATTTGTATGTTCCGCCGGTGGAATAGATGGTGACGCCTTGGGCGTCGAGAGCTTTAACGATGTCCTCCAGACCGTCTTTGTAGAATACGGAGATGAGGGCTGATTTTATACGTTTAGATTCCATTATTAATTGTTTTAATCCTAGAAGGTGATGTAAAATACTGACAATACACCACTTGTGTGGTGTATTGTGCATAAATCGACGATTGCAAATTTACTACTATTTTTCGAACTGTGGAAATGTTTTTGTTAAACTTTGGGTAAAGTTTTGGATGGGCTATCGTATCACCTTGGTGAAGACGGGTGCCTGACCTTTGATGACGGTGACATAGACTTGCATCTCTCCGGCAGGAGGCATGTCGGGTCGGTCTTCACGAGGCTGGTCGACAGCGGTAAACAGGTATTCCGTTCCGTCAGGGATGTCGCGGATGGCAACGCTCTGTGCTTTGGCATGAAGTATGGGGTAACCATCGACGGCGGTGTCGAAGATGGCTGACTCTTCCTCGCTGACGGGGTGTTTCTCAAGGAAGTCGGCGAGGGTGGCATATTCACCTTCAAGGAAACCGTTGGCTTTCAGGTATTGGTCTATCTCATTAGGCATGGCATCCATACGTGCGGCACGGACTCCATATCCCGGCAGAACCTCTGCATTAGGTTGTTTCTCTTTCAACTCTTTCACGCTCGACTCCAGTCCACCGCTGCCGAAGGTGCAGAAGGGAACTATCTTCTTTCCGCTCAAATCCACTTGGCTGAGGAATGTGGCGACAGGAGGTGCGTAGGTTCCGAACCAGACGGGATAGCCGATAAAGATTACGTCGTACTGTGAGGGATCGGCGTTGAGTGGAGATATCTCAGGAGTCACTCCGCTGTCGCGTTCAACCATGCAACGCTCTATGGTGGCTTGGAAATCGCCGTCGTAAGGGTTCACGGCGACAATCTCTTCTATGTCGGCGCCAAGTTTTTTCGAGATTTCTTCGGCTACAGCTTTGGTGTTGCCGGTCTGTGAATAATAGAGCACCAACACTTTCTGTGCTTCCTCTTTGGGTCCGCA
>DBXB01000010.1 GCA_002309155.1 Bacteroidales bacterium UBA1223
GAATATATGTTCCGCGAAGTGAAGGAGATGATAGGTTATATCCAGGGCATCAAAAGCGTGGATGTGGAACTGACTTTTGACCCACCTTGGAGTTTCGACAACCTCAGCGACGCCACCAAAGCCGAACTGGGATTCCTATAATCGGAAGTTAAAGAACTTAATGGAAGTTATCGCGCTCCGCACTGAAAGTTAAAGGACAATACACTCCCAGTATCATCGTATCAACAAACACATTTGTCCCTTATTATGCGCCTCAGGAAAAAACAACAAGACTTTATTGACAGTGCCGCCACCTACAACGGTGGCAGCCCTTCCAAGTTGTTCTGGAGAAGACTCCGACGGAACACCATGGCGATGATAAGTCTTGGTGTGATACTCTTCTTTGTCATCATAGCCATTCTCGGATATCTCATCACCCCCGACCACACTCCCCACTGCAACCAACAGTATCTGGAATTGGCTTCAATGAAGCCTTTCAGCAAAGCCACATTTGTATACCTTGACGACGGCACATCCTACGACCGACAGGGACCTCTGCGGACACTCGCAAAAGGGAAACCGCTGAACGCTCAGGCCATCCCTGTATACCAATACCATATTGATAACGACATATTGACCCTGGAGACCTTCACGGGCTCCAATCCCAACGACGGAGAGATACAGACCTATCCGATGTCGCAGGTCAAAGAGATAAAACAACGCACCTTCCTCTTCGGCACAGACACCTACGGCCGCGACCTCCTCAGCCAGATAATGATTGGCAGCAGAGTCAGCCTCTCAGTGGGATTCATCGCCGTAGCCATAGCACTGCTCATAGGTATCCTGCTCGGATCTCTTGCCGCCTACCACGGAGGATGGGTCGACAGTGTTGTTATGTGGTTCATCAATGTGGTATGGTCAATACCCACAGTTCTTCTTGTCATCGCCATCACCTTTGCCCTGGGCAAAGGATTCTGGCAAGTCTTCATCGCCGTAGGCTTAACAATGTGGGTCGACGTGGCACGTGTGGTACGAGGACAGGTCCTCTCTATCAAGGAGAAAGAGTTTGTCGAAGCGGCGAGAGCCCTTGGTTATCGCACTCCACGCATCATCCTCCGCCATATTCTTCCCAACATTATCGGACCCGTCATCGTCATCACGGCATCCAATTTCGCCAGCGCCATTTTACTGGAAGCCGGCCTCAGTTTCCTCGGTATCGGTGTACAACCACCCATGCCGTCATGGGGTTCCATGGTGAAAGAAAACTACGGTCAGATACTCCTCGACTCTGCCTACCAAGCCTTCATTCCAGGCATCGCAATCATGGTTATTGTTTTGGCATTCATGCTATTAGGAAACGGCATACGGGATGCTCTAGACATCAAAAACAAACAAATCTGAACCCTCGCCGACAAATCCTAAAAGCAAAAAAAACTTAAAATTTAACAGAGAGTCAAAAAAAAGGAGTACTTTTGCAGAAATTTTTAAGAGGAAACTCTTTATTACTTATTGAAAATAATTTATTAACCTTATTAAAACAATCAAAAAATGAAAAATGTATTTAAAATGATGGGCATCGCTCTCGTAGCTTGCTCAATGTTCGCTTCCTGTGGTGACGACGACGCTACTCAGTTCACCATTACAGCTAACGCTAATGACGAAGCCATGGGTACTGTTTCCGGCGGCGGCGTTTATGACTCCGCAGCAACCTGCACCCTCACCGCTACTCCTAACGAAGGTTATGTTTTCGTAGAGTGGAACGACGGTGTTACCGACAATCCCCGCACCATCACCGTTACCGGCGATGCTACCTACACCGCTACTTTCGCTGAAGCTGACGGCGTAAAGGTCACCTTCGGCACCGAGTCCTGGAGAGCTGCCGACATCCTTGGTGAAGAATATGCCTCCTATGGTCTGCTCGAACTTGGTTGCTTTGTCAACTATGAGTCTTCCACCGCTCCCTACACCCAGGGTTATTTCAAGAACAGCACTGGTACCACCAGCCACGCCCAGGGCGACTACTACTATCATTTCTACTATGAGAACGAGAACGACTACACTACCGACAGTGATGGTTCTCTGACTGGCCAGGCTGGCGCTACTCTCCCCAACTGGCAGCCCTCTGCTGGTTTCGCTGAGAATGTCACCGCTATCGACCTCACAGCTCTGACCATTACCGCTACCGCCAGCGGCACCATGTTCCACCTTCCTGAGTACATCAACGGCCAGCAGATCACCAAAGATCTCAGCATCAACGTTAAGAACGCCGCTTGGGAAGTTGCCGGTAGTAAAGGCAAGACCTTCAAAACAATGGGTAAACTCGTTAAATAACAATCAACGATGAAGAAAATTGTTAAAGTTTTAGCTCTTTCATTTGCAGTCGTAGCTCTCGCCGCAGCTTGCAACAACACTCCTGCCGAGGTTGAGGACACCACCGCTGCCGACACCATCGAGGTTATTGACACCCTCCCAGTCGACACCGTAGCAGTCGATACCGTAGCAGTTGCCGAGGAACCCGCAGCAGCCACCAAGACCGCAAAGAAAGCCACAAAGAAAATTAAAGAGACTCAGAAAGCTCAGAGCGATGGTACTGTCATCACCACCAACAACGCTGGTAAGATGAAGAAAACCAATGGCGCTCTTGACAACGAGGCTTCAAGCACGGCAAAAGACGGTAAGACCATTACCACCAACAACGCCGGCAAGATGAAAAAAGCCACCAACTAAGTCTTTTTAGAAAATCACAAAAGAGACTGCACCCATGCAGTCTCTTTTTTTTCTTTATCATATGAAACAAATCACCAAAATAAGCATCATACTGTTCGCCATACTCTTCACCTGCTGCGAGGCATCCTGCACCAACAAGGTCCCCAAAAGCAAGAAGAAAATAAAAAAGGTCGCCTACATGTACCTCGACGCCATGGCGAACTATCGCATCGACAACGCCGTGCCTTTCTGCACAAAAGAGACAAGAGAGGGTGTCATTGAGACCGGACGGGCTTTGCTGCAATCCGTCGACACCAACTACATCAAGTCGGACACCCCAGCAAAAATCACCATCGGCGATATCGACCTAACCAGCGACACCACAGCCATTGCTCATTTCCACAAGTCCACACCCCTCAAAGAACACAACGGACAAGTAGACCTGGTGAAACGCAACGGGAAATGGAAAGTTCACATCGTTTTGAACAAACATAAAAACGAATACAACGATCTGCCAAAGCAAAAGCAGGAAAAACCCGAAATAATCCAGGGTGAGATTAACGGCAGAGAAATCCTTGCATTCCCTGCAAAACCAAAAAAATAGTCTGTTGCGACATAAATAAAAAAGAAAAAAACGCATAATAATATAAATACAAATAAATATTTGTATCTTTGCCTCTCCGACTGTGTGGCTGAATTCCTGTCAATTCAGTAAAACACAGTCAATTAACCCATGTTTAACCGGCGGGCAGGAGCCACATTTTTTATCAAAATTATATGAATTATAGTGATGTCAAACCGTTAGAAGATTTCGATTGGAGTGCCATTGATTCCAAAACCGAGAAAAAGAATCAGGAAGAAATCGAGAAGCAATCCGAGGCCTATGAGAAGACTTTCAACCAGTTCACAGAACAGGAAGTCATCGAAGGCACAATCGTCTCCATCAACGACCGTGAGGCCGTGGTGAACATCGGATTCAAATCTGACGGTGTCATCCCATCGTCGGAATTGCGTTACAATCCCGACCTGAAACCCGGCGACAAGATTGAGGTCTTTGTCGAAAGCCAGGAAGATGCAAACGGCCAGCTGATGCTCAGCCACAAGAAAGCTCGCATCCTCAAGTCTTGGGAGCGTGTCAACGAGGCTTACGAGAACCAGGAAATCATCACCGGTTATGTCAAGAGCCGCACCAAAGGTGGTCTTATCGTCACTGTCTTCGACAACATCGAGGCCTTCCTTCCCGGTTCACAGATCGATGTCAAGCCCATCCGCGACTACGACATCTTCGTCGACAAGAGCATGGAATTCAAGGTTGTCAAGATCAACCACGAATACAAGAACGTCGTCGTCTCCCACAAAGCCCTCATCGAAGACGAGATCGAAGCCCAGAAGGCAGAGATTATCAGCCACCTCGAGAAGGGTCAGGTACTGGAAGGCGTTGTCAAGAACATCACCAGCTACGGTGTCTTCATCGACCTTGGCGGTGTCGACGGTCTTATCCACATCACCGACCTCAGCTGGGGTCGTATCACCCATCCTGAAGAGATTGTCCATCTCGATGAGAAAATCAACGTCGTTATCCTTGACTTCGACGAGACAAAACGCCGCATAGCCCTCGGTCTGAAGCAGCTCACTCC
>DBXB01000015.1:0-21083 GCA_002309155.1 Bacteroidales bacterium UBA1223
GTGGGAGTGTCAGTGTTGTTGGACTCACGCCCTTCGGTGTTCTCGCTGTCGATAATCTTCAGCTTGGCTTCGAGCAGTGCGATCTGTTGGCGTGCGTTTTGCATCTTTTTCTCAAATTCCTCCTTCAGCAGGTCGGCTTGTTTCGAGCTGGCAAGGAATCCGAGGTTGTTTTCCCAAAGGTTGATGTCGTTGCGCAGTTTCTGTATCTGCTCAACAATCTGTTCGCGTTTGTCGCTGATGGTGTGGCCTCCTTTGTTGTTGCGGATGGCTTCACGGAAGGTGTTGATCTCAGCTTCCTGGGCGTTGATCTTCAGTTGCTCGAACATGGCGTTGATGGTGTCGCGGAATTCCTTCTGCAGACGTTGTTTCTCAGAAATAGGTACATATCCTATCTCCATCCAACGGCGCTGGAAGTCTTTCAGTGCGTTGAGGTTCTCTTCCTTGTCGTCGCCAAAGGTGTGAGCTTTGAGTTCGGCAATGATGGCCTCTTTCTTCTCCAAGTTCTCCTGCTCACTGCCACGGATTGCTGTGAAGTATTCTGACTTGCGTGTGAAGAATTCGTCGCATGCCGAGCGGAAACGCTGCCATATCTTCTCGCTAACCTTGCGGCTGACAGGTCCGATTTTCTTCCATTCTTCCTGAAGTCTTAGCAACTCTTCGGTGGCTTTCTTCCAATCGTCGCGTTTTGCTACCGCTTCAGCCTGGAGACAGAGATCGATCTTTCTGTTGTAGTTCTCGCTCTGTTCGTCTTTTACAGATTCAAAATATTGTTTCTTCGCATTATAGAAACTGTCAATCTGACCTTTGAAGGTCTTCCATATCTCTTCGTTCTGTTCCTGAGGGACGGGGCCGATGCTCTTCCATACTTTCAACAACTCGTCGAGTTCGGCGGAGACGTCATTCCATTTCTTTGTGGATGTGGGCATCTCGGCGGTGAGCTCGTTGGCTTTTTCGATAAGAGCCTGTTTTGCGAGAAGGTTCTTCTCCATCTCTTCACGGCGCTGCTCGAAATAGGCGCGACGACGTTCGTCGACTTGGCTGGCGGCGGTGCGGAAGCGAGTCCAAATCTCGTCATTCTGCTCTTGCGGGACAGGACCTATCTCACGCCACTGCTCGCGGATGCTCTGCAATTCTTTGGCGGCTTTGGTGATTGAAGGCTCTACTATAAGCTCTTCGACGCGCTCGCACAGGAGTGTCTTGCTCTCAAGGTTTTTCTTCTGGTCAAGGAACATCAGTTCTTTGTTCATCTTCACCTTGTTGAAGAATTGCTCGACAAGGAAATGGTAAGTCTGCCACAGTCCGTTCAGTTCGGTGCGGGGAACATCGCCGATGGTTTTCCATTTGTCTTGTATGGCGTTGAATGCGTCGTATGAATGTTTGAGACTCTCGCTCTCGTCGTCGATGAGTTTACGGAGCTCTTCAAGTATCTGTTTCTTTAATTCGAGGTTGCGCTGTTTTGTCGCCTCGAGTTCGTCTATATGTTTCTGTCGGCGTTCGCGATATATGGCGTAGACCTTGCGGTAGTTCTCTGCCGTCTCGTCATCGCCACCTTCATAATCGTCTTTGTTTCCGCCTTCTTCAATGAATTTGTCAAAAGCGGCTTTTTTTGTGGCCTTGTCAGCTTCTGCGAAGCAGACCTTTATGGCGCCGACACGGTTCTTGATCTTGGTGATGTCGTCAATTGTCAGAAGCTCTTTGAGGGCTTCGATAAGTTCCTCACGGCTTTTGCCGGTGTAGTCCACTATCGGTTCTTCCTCTTCTTTAGGCTCTTCTTTTACCTCTGTGGGTTCTTCGGTTTTGGACTCCGGTTCGGGGACGGTTTCTGTCTCTGTTACGGGTTCTTCGTCTGCGGGTGTTTCGACGGGGGTCTCCACGTCCTGAGGTTGCTCAACTGTGGTTGTGTCTTGTGTGGTCGCAGTCTCGTTGGTGACTGCCTCTTGGGGGGTGGTTTCTACAGAAAGTTCATTCTGCATTTCATTTGTTTCTTCCATCGTAATGTTGGATTTGAGTTACAATTGCTTGTTTTTAATTAGATTAACATGTCTTTCAGACTGTGATGCCTGAAAATTTAAAGTGCAAAAGTACAAAAAAAAGTATTGACGGCAAAAAAAAGTGATTTTGTCGGGGAAACACGGGGCGACGGTTACAAATCAAACACGCTATAGCCTCCGTATTCCATATAGATATAAGGGCTACCAATGGCTATTCCGTCTCTTTCTTTCGCCACAGGATTCATTCCTCCTCGTAGTCGGGGAGAAGGTCGTCGAGGTTTAGGAGCAGGTCGCAGATAAAGGTTCTCTGCTCCTTCAAAAATTTCTGTTGTTTCTTGAGCAGGTCGGGACTGGGTCGGGAATTCTTGAAATAGGTGGTCTCGGGATTGTCAGGGTCGGAGAAATCGAAAAGGGCGTATTCTATCAACCCTTTGTTGATAAAGCTCTGACGCAGCAATTCGTGTTCCTGATCTATACTTTGAGTGGCGCTAGTCTCCAGGTCGTCGTAGATATTCTCAGCCATGCTAATGGCGTCGGCTCCGAAAACAAGAAGGGTTTTGTCGAATATGGTGTTTTTCAGTCTTCCTGACATGTCGTGACCTATGTCCAGCAACATGAATGTCTGGTGACTTACATTGTCTTTGTGGTGGTAGAGTGTGGCGTTGATGTCACCCGCCTTGTTGTTTAGAGTGATATTCTTCAGGCGTTCCAGTTGGATGTTGTACAGGGCGTTGAGATAAAACACGAATTGATAGCCTGGATGTCGTGTGCTGAACATCATGATGGCAATATCCTTCAACATCTCGTTGAAGTATTCCTCATAGTCGAAAAGTAGTTTTTCCTGTTTTGCCATCGTTACTAAGAATAAGTTGGATAATAAGGTAAAAAAAAGTGGGAGTTAAGGGAAGTTAAGGGAAGTNNGACAAATGATTTCGATTAAACGATTTTTCTATTTTTCGATTGAACGATTAAACGATTCACAATTCACAGGTCACGATTCACGATTTCTATCCCATTATCTGAATGATGTCTCTGTTTCGAAATGCGGGTGGTAGTTCTCGGCGGCACATAAATCCTGTACCCATCCTTTGTGGAACCCCAGTGAGTAGAATCGATCCACCACTTTGTCGTATTCCTCTTGTTTCAGCGTTCTTCCCAGCTGGTCGGGAAGGTCAAGTCCACTAGGGGGATAGTATTGAGACATGAGCGAGATGTGGACATTGGTGGATATATTCTCGGCAACCCATTCAAGACAGGCGAGTGAGTTCTCCACCTGCCCAGGCAGTACCAGATGTCTGATGATAATGCCTCTGAATGCCATCCCGTCTTCGTCAGTCGCCAATGCCGACCCTTTCTGGTTGAACATCTCTTTGATGGCATTCCCCGCAACCTCAGGGTAGTCTTTGGCGTTTGAGTAGCGTGCGGCAATGTCTGGGAAAGCGTATTTGTAGTCGGGAAGGTAGATGTCTATGTATGGGGCTATCGTTTTCAATACCTCTAAACTCTCGTAGCCATTGCTGTTGTAGACCACGGTGGGGTAGTGTCCAAGTTCATGTAGCCGTTCAACGATAATTGGCACCAGATCGCTGTATTGTGTGGCGCTGACAAATCCCACCATGTTCTCACTCTGCTTTAAACTACGTATAGTTGCGTCGACAATCTGGTCCACACCCCGCAATCCAATACGACTGGCATCTACCGTGGCACGTGAGATCTCATGGTTTTGGCAGTAGCAGCACTGTAGGTTGCAGTGGGCGAAAAAGATGTTGCTGATGCCTCGCCTGCCACACAAGGGAGGTTCCTCTCCAGTGTGTATGTATACTGATGCGACCTCGGGGGATGCGGAATCGGCATTACAGAAGCCGTGTTCGGTCTGACACTTGCGAGGACATTTTGTGCAGTACATGTTGAGGCGGATAGGAAAATTGAGAATTGAAAAATGGAGTTAAGGGGAGTTAATGGAAGTTAAGGGACAAATGATTTCGATTATTCGATTAACGGGTCACAGTTCACGGGTCACAATTCATAATCGTTGTTATCTTTCAAACGTATTGTGTGAAAAAAAATTTTGTAGTTTTTGGAAAAAAATGTACTTTTGTAGTCCCAATTTGTATAAAGTATTACATTATTAATAATTAACATTATGACTATCAAGGATCTTGAACCTAAAGCATTGTGGAGCAATTTCTACTCCCTGACCCGTTGCCCTCGTCCGTCAAAGCACGAAGAGGCTGTCCGTGACTTCATCGTTAAATGGGCTAAACAGAAAAAAATCGCCTGCCGTGTCGACAAGGTCGGCAACATCATCCTGTCAAAACCTGCCACCAAAGGCATGGAGAAACGTTGTCCTGTTGTCCTGCAGGCTCACATGGATATGGTGCCCCAGGCTCGTGCCGGCAAGAAGCACGATTTCCTCAAAGACCCCATTCAGACTAAGATAGTGGGTGACTGGGTCTATGCTTGCGACACTACTCTGGGCGCTGACGACGGTATGGGTGTCGCCGCTATCATGGCTGTCTTCGAGTCCAAGACCATCAAACACGGTCCCATCGAGGCTCTCATCACCACCGACGAAGAGACAGGTATGACCGGAGCATTCGGTTTGAAATCCGGCGAGCTCAAGGGCAAATATCTCCTCAACCTTGACTCTGAGACTGAAGGCGAGCTCTATGTGGGTTGTGCTGGAGGTATCGACGCCGCTATCTCTATCCCTTATGCTACAGAGAAGGCTCCCAAAGGTATGGTGGCATATAAGCTCACCATCGGAGGTCTTAAAGGTGGACACTCGGGTATGGAGATCAATACCGGACGTTCCAATGCCAACAAGCTTCTCTTCCGTCACCTCCGCTGGGTGGCAGAGTGTGGCATCCGTCTCATCAGTGTCGAGGGTGGCAATATGCGCAACGCTATCCCGCGTGACGCTGAGGCTGTCATCGCTATGCCTAAAGAACATGAAAAATGCATCCTCAAGGAGTTTGACAAAGTCGCCGGTTGGGTGAAGAAAGAACTGGCATCCGTAGAACCCGACTTCTTCGTTAAGTACGAGAAGGTACGCATGAACCCCACCGTCATCAACGAAGAGGGTACTCAGAAAATTATCAACCTCATGATGGTTGCTCCCAATGGCGTGATTCGTATGAGCCGTGACATGGAAGGCCTCGTCGAGACTTCCCTCAATATGGCTATCGTGAAGACCACTGCCTCCAAGAAATTCATGGTATATGCACTGCTCCGTTCTTCGGTCGACACGGCAAAAGATGCTCTCGCAGAGCGTCTGGTATGTCTGGCAGAACTCGCTGGTGGCAAATGTCAGCTCAGCGGTGCCTACTCAGGCTGGAAACCCGATATGAAGAGCGGTCTGCTGAAAACCATGAAGCAGACCTACAAGAAGCTCTACAAGAAAGAACCTGCCGTGATGGCTATCCATGCTGGACTTGAGTGCGGCATTCTCGGAGCTAAATATCCTGAAATGGAGATGATCTCCTTCGGACCCACTCTGCAGAGCCCCCACAGTCCCGACGAGCGTTGCAATATCCCCAGCGCAAAGAAATTCTTCGACTATCTCGTGAAAGCTCTCGAAGCTATGCCTGATAAGAAATAATAATTCTTAACCTTACTCAGGGGTTGTGACTCTGCGAGTCGCAGCCCCTTTTTCATGATATGCTCCTCTCTGTAGTTATTCCCGTCTACAACAACCCAGCAGACCTCGGACGTTGCCTTTCTTCGCTACTTGTGCCACAAGTGTGCGACAGGGTGCAGTGTGTGGTGATTAACGACGGATCAGATGAACTTTATGAAGAGGAGTTTCGTAAGGTGGTGTCGCCTTACGGACCAAACGTCGTCTATTCCCGCCAGTCTCATGGCGGAGCGGCATCCGCCCGCAATAATGGGATAGATCTTGCCTGTGGACGTTTTGTATGGTTTGTCGATGCCGATGACAAAGTCTGCATCCCTCAGTATGAACGTTTGCTCATACTTCTGGACTCCCTGCCTGACGACATCAATCTGTTCCATACGGGTCCGATGCTTCATCAATCGGAAAAGGATTGTTCTTGCTCTGAGACTAATTATAGCATCGTCACCCCCGCAGACATATTGGCGCCCAAGACGGCTTGTCTGGATCATACCACCTATTTGGTCAGTAGAGATTTGCTCACTGGCAACCCCGAGCTACGCTATCCCGACGCCCATCGGTTGCTCGAGGACTCTGTCTTCGTGCTCCGACTGCTGGAAGTCTCCAGTGCGATAGCTGTAAACACCGACTGTCGTCCTTATGTCCGTTGCGGTGACAATCATTCGCTCACCTCTGGTCCGTGGGACAGACCGAAGTGCGAGGCGTTCATGCCCGATATCTACAGCTTCTTTGACAACCTGGTCGATTTCGAGAGTCGTCATCACGATTTCCCGCATCTCCATGACCTTTACAGACGATACTGCTATCTTTATGTCCGTGTGCTCGCTGTCAAAGGCTGTCCATGGTCTTTGCTTCTTCCTTTCAGGAACCGACTGATATATGTTGGTTACGTTCCGTCTACTGTCAAGGAGAAGATAGTTTTCTGCAAGCCTCTTCTGTTTCTATTGTCCAACCTATTCCGACTGTTGCGATGAATACTCTGCTTTGTGATATATTGAGATTCGGTTTCTTTGGCGGTGATAATCCCGTTGAACGGCGCAGTGTCGACGAAGGCATGTGGCAACGGCTCTTTGAAGAATCTCGCAAGGAGGCTGTCACGGCGTTGTTATATGACGCCATACTGAAGCTTCCGCCTCAGCAGAGGCCACCCAAGAAGATTCTGTTCCATTTCACCTCCTACACAAGTACCGTCGAGACAGACGGTCGCCGTAGAGAGTGTGTGCTAAAAGAATTTCTCGGCTTGGTGAAAGACACTCTGGCTGTCTCGCCGATATTGGTCAAAGGTATTTCGTTGGCGCAATACTACCCGGAGCCTCTGCACCGCGAGTGTGGCGACAACGACCTGTATACTGGCGACAGTACCCAGGCCATCTCATCTTTCTTTGAATCCAAGGGTCTGACGGTCGACCGCAAAGATCCACGCCATGATACGCTGTCATACCACGAAGTCCTGTTCGAACTCCACAATTATCTGCTCTATCGCAACGATGATATCCGTTGGACAGGAGTTTCTATGAGCCTTGGTGACGGATCTACGTTGCTACATCTGCCTCCAGAACAGGAAGCTTTCTTCGTCGCCAATCATATTGAATACCGAGCCACCTTCTTCAACGAGGCGGTGCGTCTGAGAAGTCTGCTCGACTGGAGTATGCTTGTCACAAGCAAAGGATTCGATTTCGGCGAACTCAACCGTATCAAGAAAGGTACAGATGTGGATGTCTTTGTGGATCTGTTGACAAACTACTGTATGCAACAGTTCGGCTTGAAGGGATTGACGGTTCCTGAATTACCGACTGACAAGTGTCTCACGCCCGACGACTTCTATCGACTCTTTATGCAGGTGCCTGAGAGGCATCCGTGGGCTCTCGTCCGTGTGTGTCGACGCACATGGAAGTATCTGCGTTATAACCGCAAATACCATGCCCTCTATGGCAAGTCGATGTTCCGAAGATTCTATTTCAAGAATCTCGGTGTTGCCATCAAGCAACATGTGTGAATTGTGAATGGTGAAGTTGTGAAGTTGTGAAGTTGTGAAGTTGTGAAGTTGTGAAGTTGTGAAGTTGTGAAATCGAATAATCGAAATCATTTATCCCTTAACTTCTCTTAACTCCCTTTAACTTCCTTAACTTCCCTTAACTTCCCTTAACTCGTTACATAAAAAAAAAGCCCCTGCACACGCAGGGGCTTTTTTTGTTTTATGTAACAAATTATCTCTTGACAACTTTCTGCATGGTGCTGCCGGTGGCGGTGTTGACGCGGAACATGTAAACACCGTTGGCGAGAGCGCTCATGTCAATGTTGCTCTGGTTGGAAGTCATGACGACACGGCCGGCCATGTCCATCACCTCGACACTCTCAAGAGCATCGACATCGATGTTGACCATGCCGGTGGTGGGGTTAGGATAGATGTTGACCTGACCACCGTCGAGGGTGTTGATGCCAGCATTGGGGGTGTTGCCAGTGGTGGCCTTGATAGCGAAGGTGCAGGGGTAGTCAATTTCGCTCATCTGATACCAGCTTCCTGATACCATAGCCCAGCAGCTGTTGGGGTCACCAACATAGTACATGTCACCATTTGCATCATAAATGACTGACATGGGATAGAATGTTGAGGTGGCAACGGTGAAGACAACCCAGAGATCCTTGGTCTGGTCGAGAGCCACAGAGCCTGCGCAGTTGATGGTCTGCCATCCTTCATCGGCGGCGGTGAACTGTACGTTGCGGTTGTAGATCTGGTTTCCAGGATTACCATTGTTGCTACCCTGATAAATCTTCATCTGATAGGTGGCGCCTCCTGCAACATAGATGTCGACGCTTTTCAGATACTCACGTCCGTTCATATACTCAGCGGGGAACATGACGCCCCAGGTGCTGCTGCTGCCTGTACGATAGCCGGCGTCAGCCTGGTAACCTTCGCAATAACTCATGGTGTTGCCCCAGTTCCAGCTGAATACGTGGACGTTCATAGTCTTGGTGGTGGTTCCGATGGTGTTGGTCACGGTGAGTTCAACGGTGTAGTCGCCATCGGTGGTGAAGGAGGTGGTGATGGTATTGTTGGTGCCACTGGTGACGGTAGCGCCGGGGATGCTCCAGCTGATACCTGTGACATCGTCAACACTGACGATGTTGGCGGTGAAGGTTACCTGGTTGCCATTGACAACAGAGGTGGGACCGTCGATGTCAACCACGGGGGGTACACCAGCTTGCGGATATTGGTTAAGAAGAGCGCTGACAGCGTTGACAGCTTCGGTGGCATCGTAAGGACCAAAGCCCCAGTCGGTGCCGTAGACGTCACACCAGTAGCCGGTGGGCGAGACAAAAACAACGGTGGGATAGCCGGTGATGTTGCTGTTGCCAATCAGATTGTTGAATCCTTCATCGTTGATGATGGGGTAGGGTACAGTACCGCCGTTGGTCCAGTCGCCCTGGGTGCTGCCACTGCCTGTGATTTCAGCGGGGTTGGTGGTTGAGGGGTCGCTCTCAACCCAGATGACCTCGACCTGGTTGCCGAGTTGGTTGTGGATGGCTTCGAGGATGCCGTTGGTATGCATCACCCAGCACCATGAGCACCATGTGGCTGAGTAGTCGATAACCATGCATTTGCCGGCATTGCGGATTGCCGCGGTGCTGATGGTCTCTGTGGGGTCAAGGAAATTGACTCCGGTTACATCTTGCTGGATCTGATGCCATGTGGGCATGGTTTTCGCACCGCCTTTGGGAGCGATGTTTTTGGCGGACTCGAACTGGGCGAATGCTGAGAAGCCCATAATCAAAGCCAATGCAACTGATAATATTTTTTTCATGTATTTTGCGTCTTGTTATTGACCATCAGACTCTTCGGTGTTAGTGAATAAATTATTTCCTATTTTTTCAATCTGCAAAGATACTCTTTTTTTCAGATTTGACATTCTTTTTTTGTATTCCTTTATGTTTTTTAACATAATATTTTCAGAATTGCATCGTTTTATTTCAACTTTAACTTTAACTATAACTATAACTTCAGATACAATTAACTATATCAACATATCAACGTATCAACATGTAAAACGAAAAATCGATTAAACGATTTAACAACTTAACATCTTAACAACTTAACAACTTAACATCTTAACATCTTAACATCTTAACAACTTAACATCTAATCACCATATCACCAACCAATGAAAGCCCTTATCCTTGCCGCTGGCACCGCATCGCGGTTGCGTCCTCTGACCGAGCATACTCCCAAATGTTTGCTGAAAATTGGCGACCGCTCGCTTCTGCAACGTTCCATTGACGCTTTGAGAAGCAACGGTATCGAGCGCTTCTGCATAGTCACGGGATATCTTCACGAAATGATTGAACAATTCGTGACGGAACATTATCCAACCCTCAATGTGGTTTTTATACATAATCCTATCTTTGCATCGACGAACAATATTTATTCGCTATGGCTGGCGCGTAGTGTTGCCGAAGGCGAGGATGTCCTTCTGCTCGACAGTGATTTGCTCTACGATCCTGCCATTGTGGGTCGGGTTCTTTCTGCCCCGTCGCCAAATATCCTGACACTGATTCGTCACGAGCTTGGCGAAGAGGAGATGAAGGTCGTTGTAGATGCCCATGGCGACATTCTGGAGGTTAACAAGACCTGCAATCCTGCCGACGCCATAGGGGAGAGTCTTGGAATAGAGAAGATGGGCTGTGAGTATACCAAAGCTCTGTATGCTGAGTTGGAATGCATGATGAATACTGAGCATCTGGAAAACAAATATTATGAGATGGCTTTCGAGCGGCTTATAGCCCAAGGCTACAGATTCCGTGTGCTCGATGCCAGCGACCTCTTCTCTTGTGAGTTGGACACCGTCGCGGATTTTGAGAATGCTAAGCAGTTGATTCCTGCCGAATTATATTGAGCCTCTATTTTATCCTCATCAAAACCAGTCCGACGAGAATCCAGAATATCTCCCTCACTCGGCAGATGATACATACGAAGATTCCCAAGGCCGGTGAGAGTCCTAACAAAGCTATAGACAACACAAATCCTCCCTCCTGTACACCCAGCTGCATCGGCAGAAATCCGATGATGTTGGCACAGAGTGTTGTTATCGCCAGGATGACGATACTGTGAAGGAAGGTTATCATGATGCCTGCGAATCCTCCACCATTGTCGACTCCGAAAAGGAGCAGCATGAACAGGATTTCGAGGCTTTGCACTACACGTGCCATAATCTCCATCGTGAGACTGCTTACGAAAGCTCCCTTGCCCTGCTGGTGCAGTGCGGCGATCTGACTGTCGACATTGTGGATTGACTCTGAATGTCTCTCAAGAAATCTGTTGCTCCATTTACCCAACAACGGGAGTTTTCCGATGATTTGGATAATCTTTACGACCATGCCGTTACGGTATCCACGTGAGAATAGGTAGAAAGCTCCGAGACAGACCACGAAGGTTATACCCATAAGAATCTGTATTGGAAGGGTGAACGGCACCTCGCCATTGATGGCAAGGGCGAAATAGAGGAAAAGCGAAATAAACCAGAAGGAGAAATGAGCCACAAAATGTGTCATCACATAGAGTATGACCGATGATGTGGCACGTTGGTTACCGATGTTCTTGGAGAGCTCCATGATTCTGTAAGGTTCGCCTCCCAGTCCGCCCATAGGCGTTGCATAGTTTAGGGCGAAGCCCGAGATTGTGAGCTTGAACATGCGCATGAATCTCACA
The DNA here is from genome assembly GCA_002309155.1 of Bacteroidales bacterium UBA1223. Classification (GTDB taxonomy): domain Bacteria; phylum Bacteroidota; class Bacteroidia; order Bacteroidales; family P3; genus Colimorpha. Next base: position 11,330 of record DBXB01000015.1, read on the forward strand.
GGACCGCTCTCGCCGGTATTACTGTTGGTGATACGTTGCCACGCCCATGCGTTCATGGCATAGATGACTATCCAGATTCCCAGGATGGGAATAAGCCACAGTCCGGCATGCTTGATGTGCTCCCAAAGTTCAACAAAGCTGACATCGAAAGTGAAGAGCATGACCACCACGGCCACCACTCCAAGGATGAAGAACAGGTTGGTCAGCTTCTTTTTGGTCCACTTCATTATTCTCGAATTCTAAGAATATCACAGTCCATTCTCTACCATCTGACGGCAGAATTTCTCGTGACGACGGTTCACGTAGCACTGGAGAAGCGACATGGCGATAATCTCAAAGAGAAATGCAAGTACCGGCACGTCAAGGAGGCAGAATAGAAATAGGTACGAGGAACGGAAGTTGAAAGTCATCAGTCCGTTGTATTTCAGCACGGGTAGGGATCGACGGCGAAAATCGTCACGTATCTCCTGCGGTATCTGGTCTGCTGTGCCATATTTGTTGTTAAGCATCGTGACTAAAGTCTGGAAACAGGGTGTGCGACGCTCTTGCAGTTTGGTGTAACTGACGTAATTACGTTGGAACAGACGCTCAAACCATGATGTCTCTTTGCCCATCTGCTTGTGAATCTCGGCCTGTTTGACGGAGTTGTCAAGTTCGCTGCCTTTCTCTCCTTTTAGGAAGAAGAGGTGTGCCTGGATGTAATAGTCTGCCAGTCGTTGCTGTCCTGCAAGGCAGATGCCGGAGACCAGTGCAAGAACAAACACCACAGCAGTGCCAATAAGTGTGTTGGTCTCGGTATCGACTATGCCTAACCATCCGAATTCAATGTCGTGATGGATGTAGAACCGATAGACTAAAGCTGCATAAATGGGTATATACCAAGTGAATCCTGCCAAACCGTCAAGGATGCGTCCCAGACGGCTCTTCTTGCCGGTGAGACGCGCAAGCTGACCGTCGGCGCAGTCGAAAACATCGGCCCAGATTAACAACAATATGGCTATGATGTTGAAGAGGAGACCATGACCGCCTTCATAATGAAAACTGCCGTGGGCGAAGAAGATGCAGCTCACGGCACCTATAATCATGGACATGACAGTCACGGCGTTGGGATGAACTCCCAGTTTTGCGAAAAATTTTGCCCACAGATAGCTGAAGGGTCTTACAACATGGTAATCCAGCCAGTCTTCGGTGTCGGCGGATTTCAGTGACGAAGCAACATTCTCGTTCATCTTGCTCTGCTATTCGTTATATACTCGCAATATAGTGTCGACCACGGTCTGGATTTGCTCCTTGCGTCCCAGGGTGATACGCAGACAGTCCTCAAGGCCCTTGTCCGACATGAACTTAATCTTGCAGTCTTCGAGTTTGAGAGCTTTCTGCAGGGCTTCCTTGATGCGGGTGGGGTATTTGATGAGTATGAAATTGGCCACAGACTTGTATACTTTGAATCCGGGAAGGTTGCCCAACTCTTTCTTGAACAACTGACGGTCCCACTCCATTTCATCGGCAACACGACGGTAATGGTCGTCGCTGTCGAGGGCGGCGAGAGCCACGGCCTCGGTGAAGCGGTTGAATCCAAGATATTTGTTGATGTAGCTGATGAACTGGTCGTGACCTTTGCCGATAAATCCGAATCCCATGCGGAGTCCTGGCAGACCGTAGAACTTGGAGAGGGTCCTGGAAATGATGAGATTTGAGAATTTGTCGACAAGAGGAGCTATGTATTGGGTGTCGGTGGTGATGAAGCTGGCATAAGCCTCGTCGATAAGCACCATGGTGTCTGAGGGGATGTTCTCCATTATCTTCCCAATCTCGTCGGGAGTGAGACTGTTGCCTGTAGGGTTGTTAGGTGAGGCAAGGAGAAGCATGCGTGGATGGATGCGGTTGGTGTATTCTATGACTTCGTCAACATCGTAGGCGAAAGTGTCCTCTTTCTCGTGAAGTGGATACATCTCATAACATCCTCCGCACTCGCTGGCGATGCGGTTGTAGTACCACCATGAGAATTCGGGGATAAGGATAGTCTTCAGAGGACTGTTCATCAAAAAATAATGGACTGTATTCTTGAGGATGTCCTCGCCGCCATAGCCTAGGAGGACTCTCTCTTCGGGCACACCGTAAATCTCGCTCAGACGGACGGAGATGACGCTCTTCTTCCCTTCGTCATAGATTCGGGTGTAGAAACATAAATCTTTTGGGTTGAAATTTTTGATTGCCTCAACTACTTTTGCGCTGGGCTCGAAATTGAATTCGTTTCTGTCAAGATAATTCATTGTTTGTATTGTTTATCTTCCAAGTATAGGAAAATCTATTGTTGCGTTGTTTTTGACAGGTTTCCGTATATTGCTTATTTATAAGGATAAGTATATATTAGAAAGACGTGTGCTTTATTTCATTCAAAATTGCAAAAGTATATAAAAAAATCCTTTTCGCCGTCTTTTTTGTTAAAAAAATGTCTGAAATCACCATTTCGCAGACTGAATTGTATTATTTGGGGGTGGTGAATTGTGAATGGTGAAGATGTTAAGATGTTAAGTCGTTTAATCAAAATCATTTGTCCCTTAACTTCCCTTAACTTCTCTTAACTTCCCTTAACTTCAAATTTCAATTTCTATCTCAAAAGTGTGACAGTCCCGCGGGCTTGCAGCTTCTGTCTTGGATTTGCCTTGGTGCTGTATGTCATGACCCACACATAAGTGTCTTGTTTGCATGCTTTGCCACGATAGGTGCCGTCCCAGAAACCACCGATGGCGTCGAAGCGGGTGACGAGCATGCCCTCCCTCGTGTAGATAAATACCTCGCCCTCTTCGATATCATGGCTGGGTATGAAGAATAGGTTGTTTTGTGACTCGTCGGGAGTGAATGCGTTGGGAGCCCACACTGTGGAACGGTCGCAAGAGACAGTGGCCCATGCGCTGTCGATGCATCCTGTGCGGTTGCGTGCAACAAGGAGGACCTCCATCGAATCATAACCTGTGGGGAAGGTGTAGATACAGGTGCGGTTTGTGTCGATATGGTCAAGTATGAACCACTGGCGACGGGCACTCTCTGACAGGTCACGAAGACGCACCTCAGGTTGCGAAGGCGTTACTGTCGTTGGTGAGACTTGCATGGTGACTTGGAATCCGTCGTTGAGCTCCAAAATCAGATGGTGTGTCGAGTCGCATCCGTTGATATCACTGTAGGTGACTGTGGGTTCGTAGGTGGAATAACCGTAGGTGTTTCCGTCAATCCATCGATATGGCACACCATCGCACACCTTGGCATGGTCGAAGATGTGGTAGGTCTGGTTTACGGTGAGCTCTAATGTCAGCAGACTGTCGCATCCTACTGCTGTGGTGTGAGTGAAATGGTGCAAACCAGGGGTGTTGACGTCGGAGCCGTCGAACATCACACTCTGATTGTCACAGATGGTGTCGAAGAAGTGGAGGTCGTAAACGGGATTAACCACAACATGGAGGTGAATCAGGCTGTCGCATCCGTGAACGGTGGTTAGCGGAATATCGTAATCTCCCGCATCTCCGATGCCGTAAGTTGACGTTTCGCCTTGGCAGATTGCCGATGTGTCGTTGACAGAATAACTGGGATTGGTGTGGATCGTCAAGGTCACGGTACTGTCTGCCCCATGCTGTGAAGGATAGGTCACTGTCGTGTCGCCGCCAGAATAGAATGTCAGCCCACACCACTCCACGGGGAACAGGTTGTCGCAGACCACTGTGTCGAAATAGTGACGGTAGTTGAGCCAAACGTGTAAGGAGTAGTGTATCAGACTGTCGCATCCTGCTTGGTTGGGGATGATCCATGAGGTGTCGCTGATGGCGTTATGGAAGTTGATGCCTCCATAAATGGTTGGCAGATTGTTTTCTACTACGGTGTCTTTCTGCCAATGACTGCTGTTGTGCAAGAGGTGCAAGTGCATGGTCAAGGTGCTGTCTTCACCATGTGTTGCGTAGATGCCTAAAGATGAGAGGTTGACTATGACGGTGGACTCTTGTGTGAACGTTGTTCCATTCCATGTCAAGGGAAGCGCCCCCTCGCAGATGGTGCTGTCGGCAACAGCAGTAACATTGTTCCATACATGTAAGCTGTATGTTATGATGCTGTCGCACCCGGCATTATTGGCGATAGTCCATGTGGTGTCACCGTGGCTGTTGTTGAATTCCAAGCCTCCAAGAAAGACTGGCAGGTTGTTCTCTACCACGGTGTCGTGGCGTATAAGGATGCTGTTGGGAATCACAGTGACATTCATTGACACGATGCTGTCGGCTCCGTGCATTTCTGATCCAGGAAGTATGGCTGTATCGGTTGCGGAAGAGGTAAAGGTGACGCCGTTCCAGGTGAGGGGCAGGGCGCCTTCGCAGATGGCACTGTCCTGAAGGCTTCCGCTGTTTTTGTATACAGTTATCGAGTAGTGTATGGTGCTGTCGCAACCCCACAGGTTGGAGAGGACAAAGGTGGTGTCGATGGTGTGACCGGAACTCGGAAAGTCGGATAGGTTGTAGGTGCGGCTGGCGAAAGAGTGGGGGAGACTGTTTTCGACAAGGGTGTCGTGGATGGCAGTGTCGTTGATGTCGAGGATAGAGAGCACCAGTGTGCGATGGTGGTATCCGCTGTCTCTCTCATAGATTCCGCCGGCGGAGATGGTGGTGTCGAAAAGGGGGTAACTCTCTCCGTAGCACACTGCCACCTCCACAGTGTCGGCATGATAGCATGGGTTGCCAATCAGCAGAGTCTGAGTTGTGGAGTCACTGCAGGTTCCGTTGCCTATCGATGCTATGAGTTGTATGGTGTGTGCCCCTGGAGTCAGTGTGATGATAGGCTCGACGGCGTTGGAGATCTCCATGCTGTCGACAATCCATACATAAGCGTCGCAGGGGGTCGACGTGAGCTGTTGATGGGTGGCGTCAAGGCTTACGACACTGTTGTTATGTAGCTGCACCCGCTGGTCGCATTCGTCGTTGCCTATGCTGTCCCAGCTGAACAGGGCTGTTGGGTACCTCTCTCCCGCCATGGCTGTAAGGTCGAATGAGCAGTCGGAACCTGCCGGTGCTCCGATGAATTGTATCGAGCAGTGGTATTCGCCGGCTTGGGTTACATGCAGCGAGCGGTTGGTGGAGAGTGTCGCCGTTGGCTGGTCGCTGCGATACCATCTGTAAGAAAACCCTTCGGGAGCCGTGAAGGTGTTCTCTATGACATCGCCACAACTCTCGGTATGAAGCGTTTTCTCTCCACAATCGAAGACGAAATAAGCATATCCATAATGCCCCTGTCGTCCACAGTCATGTGAGGACAGTTTTATCTGTATGGTCTGTCCATGGAGGGGCGACAGGTCGATACCTACAGTTGTCCAGTCTTTCCATAGAATTGATGAGTTTCCACTGTAGCCTCCCCCCGTATTTGCAGTGTTCCATCCTAGGTTTTCGTCGGCGATAAAGTTGGCGGAATAGCAGGAGGCGTTGACCTCTTGGCCGTTTTCGTCGAGAATCTGGAAACTGAACTTGGGTTGCTCTGCGTCAGTGTGGTTGGGATCTTGAAGTACGGCGGCGTATTTCATTATCAGCAGACTGCTGGCAAGGGTGTCTACATGGTAGTCGTAGACTAGACTCTCGGCCTCTCCTCCTGTCCGCCAGTTCCCCAACCTCACTGATGAGGTGTATCCCGGCGGGACCGTCTTGAGCATATAGTTCGTGCGTGGGTCGTATTCTGTCGTGTCGGTGTGGACTGTATGACGGGAATAGGAACTGCCGCTTCCTTCATCAACCAAGCCGTTATGTAGATTCGGGTCGTAATAATCACCATAATACGCCGAGACGTGACATGAGGTGAGGTTGCTGTAGTCAAGGCAGGAGGGAAAAGGCTCGTCGCAGGTGGTCTTGAAATTATGTGTCTTGGTGACACAACTCCCTTCATCGCCCGTGGTGTCCTGCTTTATTCGGAAGTAGTAAAGGGTGTGGATTTGCAGATTGTCCAAGGTGACGGAGGTGGATGTCACAAACCTTTGCTGGTCAAGGATGTAAGGGGACGTCCCATAAAAGACTGTCCAGCAAGACGCATCAGATGAGTCATTCCAATGCAATGTCGCCGAAGTCTGGGAAATGTCGTCGATGGTCACATTGTAGACGGGACTGACCTCTAGGGGACAAGCGGATATTGACAGTGAAAATCCTGTCCTCGTCGAGTTGTCATCTGAACGGAAATGGATTGTGATGGCACCATTGATGGCAGAGTTATCTATGTTCCCCACACCTGTGTATCTTCCCATGAGATGACTGGTTCTGTCTGCACCATCGTAGAGGAATAGGTAATCATAACCATTCTCAACATAGTACGAGCCCGTCACTGTGATTGGCGTGGTGTCGGCAGAGATTATTGTCAGTGTTCCGTTGCAGTTGTTGGGATAATTGCCACTCCCTCCCGGGTCGTATACCGTGCAAGAGAATCCAGACTGCAGGATAATTGTGTTGTCGCCGCTTGTGGGGACGTTGATATTCTGTCCCCTTGTCGACAGTACAGACAGCAGTGCTGCAACTAGTGCAATGATACGGCATAATGCCGGAATGCTATGTGTGCAGCGAAACATGTATGGATGTTAAGCCCTCGTCCTCGAGGGAACAGTTGTTTATTTATTTTAATGGCTTGATGTTGTCGACATGGACATCCATCTGCGGGAACGGTATGCTGATGCCGTTGGCGTAGAATGCTTTGTAGATGTTTTCTCGTATCCTCATCCACAAAGTCCAATAGTCGTCAACTTTGGTCCAGAGCCACAGGGAATAGTCCACCGAACTGTTGTTCAATTCACTGACGCAGAATTTCGGTATGGGGTCTTTGAGGATCAGGGGGTCATCGTCGATGACTTTCTTGATCACTGCCGCCGCTTTGTCAAGGTCGGTGCCGTAAGCAACGCTGCAGGTCACGTCTAGACGTATCATTTCTTCTTTGGTGTGATTGATTAGGCTCTTTGTGGCAAGCTCGCTGTTGGGAACGATGATGATTCTGCCGTTGAAGGGACGTATGAAGGTGTGGAAAATGCGAATCTCCTTGACATAGCCTTTGAAAGATCCGACCTCAACATAGTCGCCCACCTTGAAGGGTTTCATAAGCAGTATTATCACTCCTCCGGCAAAATTCTGCAATGTGCCTTGCAACGCCATGCCTACAGCAAGACCTGCGGCACCGAGGATTGCAATAAATGATGTCGCCTTGATACCGATGATGTCCATCGCCATGATTATCAGCATGGTCTTCATCAGTACGTCGACAAGTGACGTTAAGAAACCTGTCAGTGACGACTCGGCGCTGCGTTTCTCAAGTACCTTGGTGAGGGTTTTGCGAAGCAGTTTTATTAGTTTGAAGCCAATCCATAGTACCAGGATGCAGCCTATGAGTTTAGGCAGGAATGCCACGGTGAGGTCGAGGAGACCCGACAAGGCGTCGCGGAACAGCGTGTTCTGACCCGTCACCACATCTTTGATGTCAGTCAGTCCTAAGTTGCGGGCACTGTCAAGCACGTTGTGTATAGTGCTGTCGCTTTTCTGGATAACGTCTGCTAAACCTCCTTCGGCAAGGGTGTCCGGCACTGCCGGTGTGGATTTTGATGCCGCCATCCCAGCAGCGAGGATGGCAGCATTGTCGTCTAAAAATATCATCGTAAGTGTTGTTTTATTTGCTGTCTAATAATGATTTGAAAATTAGAGGTATATGTGAGTGAAAAAGTGATGGATGATAATCAATTAAACCTCTTTAGCCTCTAACCTCTAACCTTTAACCTTTACTAAACGAAATATTAGACTGATTATTTTACTAGTATTCCTCTTTTTTTGTGAATAAGCCGTTTTTGCGTCAGCTATCCGTCGCAACTGATTACAACCCTTGTCGACAAATTACCGCGTCAGCAACTCCGGCCTTGACGTAATTGGCGTGAAGAAATTTGCGGTGAGGGAGCGTTAAGAAGCGGACTTGTCTGAACAGACGATTTCTTGCGGTTTATAGAACGAGGTCTCTTGAACTAATGACTGATGTGATGTTCTTCGGCAGACTTGTGAGTTTGTGCGCTTTAGCTCACGAGCCGTGAATTTTAGCCAATTCGTCACCAGCCGGTGTCCTTTTTCTTCCTTCGTTCTTTTTCGGACAAGCGAAAAAGAATGAAGAGTACCTTTGGCAAAAGAAAAAAGAAAGAACAATAAAAAAATTTTGTCAATCCGATTAGTTGTTGTATCTTTGTTTTGCGTTGTGTTTTTGTATGTTATTGAAAAATAATATACTTAGACATAAAATTGTTATTTTGACTATTTGAAATTCATTTTTTGCAATACAAAATATTAAATAAACATAAATTATGACACCTTCACACATCGAACACATTGGTATCGCTGTTACCAATCTGGAAGAAGCAATCAAGTACTGGGAAGATGTAATGGGCCTCAAATGCTACGCCATTGAGGAAGTTACTGACCAGAAAGTAAAAACAGCCTTTTTCAAAATCGGCGACGTGAAAATCGAGCTCCTCGAACCGACCTGCCCTGAGAGCACCATAGCCTCCTTCATAGAGAAGAACGGTGGCAAGGGTGGTATGCACCACATCGCTTTCGCTGTCGAGAACACCGACACCGCACTGAATGAGTGCAAAGAAAAGGGTGTGCGCCTTATCGACCAGCAGTCGCGTGGCGGCGCCGAAGGTCTCCACATTGGATTCCTCCATCCTAAGAGCACTCTGGGTGTCCTCACCGAACTCTGCTGCAAATAAAGTTGAATTTCCGAGGTGGAACCGGTTCGCTAAGGACCGTGTATAAGCCTCATATTATAAACCTACAAACAATTCAAATATGGCATTTGAAGAAAAAATAAAGGAACTTCTCGAAAAGAGAAATGAAGCCAAGATGGGCGGCGGTCAGAAGCGCATCGATAAGCAACACGAACAGGGCAAACTTACTGCCCGTGAACGTATCGCCCTGCTCCTCGACGAGGGCTCGTTCGAAGAGTTTGATATGTTTGTCACCCATCGCTGCACTAATTTTGACATGCAGAAACAGTCGTTCTTGGGCGACGGCGTCGTGACCGGCTACGGTACCATCGACGGTCGTCAGGTCTATGTCTTCGCTCAGGACTTTACCGTTTTTGCTGGATCGCTGTCCGAGACCATGTCGCTGAAGATTTGCAAGGTCATGGACCAGGCTATGAAGGTCGGCGCTCCTGTCATCGGTCTTAACGACTCCGGCGGAGCACGTATTCAGGAGGGTTGCAACTCTCTTGCAGGCTATGCCGAGATTTTTGAGCGCAACATCCTCGCATCGGGTGTGGTGCCTCAGATTTCCGCCATCTTCGGACCTTGTGCCGGTGGTTCAGTCTATTCACCTGCTCTGACCGACTTCATCCTTATGTCGAAAGAGAACAGCTATATGTTCCTCACTGGTCCGAAGGTTGTGAAGACCGTTACCGGCGAGGATGTCACTACCGATAAGCTTGGCGGTGCTATGGTTCACGCCACTAAATCGGGCGTTGCCCATTTCGTCGGCGAGACTGAGGAGGAGACTCTCCAGCTCATCCGTGATATCGTCAGCTATATCCCCTCCAACAATTTCGAGGAGGCTCCCTATGTGCCCACCGAGGATCCTATCGACCGTCTCGAGGACAGCCTCAATACCATCATTCCTGAGAACCCCAACCAGGCTTATGATGTGAAAGACATCATCCACGCCATTGTCGACGACGGAAAATTCCTTGAGGTTCATGAGAAATTCGCCCCCAACCTGGT
>DBXB01000015.1:21135-25704 GCA_002309155.1 Bacteroidales bacterium UBA1223
CTCGACTGCAACAGCAGCCGCAAGGGTGCACGCTTCGTGCGTTTCTGCGACGCCTTCAATATTCCTCTTGTCACGTTGGTCGACGTTCCCGGATTCCTCCCCGGTACAGGTCAGGAATATTCCGGTGTCATCACCCACGGTGCCAAGTTCCTCTTCGCCTATGGCGAGGCCACGGTGCCTAAAGTTACCGTCACCCTCCGCAAATCTTACGGTGGTGCACACATCGTCATGTCGTGCAAACAACTCCGCAGCGATATCAACTACGCTTGGCCGACGGCTCAGATCGCCGTTATGGGTGCCAGCGGCGCTACCGAAGTGCTTCAGGGCCGTGCTCTCAAGGAAATCACAGATCCTGAGGAGAAAGCTAAATTCATGGCTGAGAAGGAGAAAGAATACAACGATCAGTTCGCCAATCCTTACAATGCCGCCAAATATGGCTACATCGACGATGTTATCGAACCTCGCAACACACGCTTCCGCGTAATCCGTGCTCTGCAGGCTCTGGCAACCAAGAAGGATAGCCTGCCGTTGAAGAAACACTGCAATATTCCTCTGTAGTAGTTCGATATTCAATTAATAACTGAAACTTTTTTAACTTAAATATTTATTCAAAATGAAAAAAGCTTTAATTAACGGATTCCTCGGAATCGCTTTCGCTTTCGCAATGGTTGCCTGCAACGGCAATGCCTCAACTGAAGATACTACAGCAGCCAACACCTGCGAAATGGAACAGGCTGAAGAGGCTTGCATGCATCACTGCCAGATGACTTGTCCCGACAGTGTTTGCCTCGCCGCCAACTGCGAAAACTGCGTCTGCCCTGAAGACAGCCCCTGCCACAAGAAACCCGAATGCAAGGGTGAAGGCAACTGCTGCAAGAAGGCTGAAGGCGAAGGTTGCAAGAAAGCTGAAGCCAACGGCGAATGCTGCAAGAAGGCTGAAGCTGAAGGCTGCCAGCACAAAGAGGGATGCAAGAAAGAATGTGAGAACCATAAAAAATAATGGTTTTCGTGAATGTTGAAAGACGAGAGCCGGTGCCTGTGGGCGCCGGACTCTCATCGTTCAGCAGTCAAAACTCTTAAATCAAGCTAAAAACAATGAATATCATAAATAAATCACTATCTGTCGGTATGCTTCTCTTGGCATTCTGCGCCTCTCCGTCGTGGGCACAGACTACAGAGCCTGCCGTCGATGATACTGCGCTGACACACTATGAAAACAACAATCCGCAGAGTGCCATAGGCGTGGATGTGAACGACTTCGTTCCTGTCCAGGCCTGCTATGTCGGCAATCAGGATATGTTTGTCGTCATCGACAGTACCGACAATGCCGTTGACATTATCTACCGCACCGAAAAGATGACGTTCGACACCACTATCCGTGTCGTCGCCGACGAATTCCGTGGTCGTCACGACCTTGTCAATGTCTTACGCCCCAAGAGCGTGGGCTTCTACGACGGTTATGTGTTATTCCTGGCATCGGCCAAGAAAGATTCATCTTATCTCGCTGTTGTGGACCTCAACGGCAACGTCGTGAATCGTGTTGACTTCGGTTGCTGCAGCTATGCTTTCAAAGTGTTTCCCGACGAACTTATCGTCGTGGGTCGCAACCAGCTGGGCTACGATATCAATGTCCTTGACCTTTCTGACGGCATCGCAAATATTAGTCTCGACGAAGGTTGTGCCACTCGTTTGCACTATCATATCCCCAAACAGGCCGACCGTATTCGCGAGTCTGACCCCATCGGTATTGGACTGACAGTTGTCGCTGTATCGGTTGTGTTCCTGGCTCTGCTCTGTATCTCTCTGATACTTAAAGGTTATGGTAAACTGATTATGAGAACTCAGGATCGCAAGGCTAAAAAGGATTCCGCTGTCGCCACGGCAGAGACCGCTTCGCCCTCAGCATCTGAGATCTCGGGCGAGATTTATGCCGCCATCGCCGCCGCCATCTATCTTTATGACGAGGAGATGCACGATGAGGAGAACACCATCATCACCATCCAAAAGGTTGAGCGTGCATGGACACCGTGGAACGCCAAGTTCTACAATATGAATCATTATTTTAATAATAATAAGAGATAGTAAGACATGAAAAATTTCAAATTCAAAATAAACGGCACAGAATACTCTGTTGATATCAACGAAGTTGAAGGTCAGGAGATTAATTTGGATGTCAATGGTACTCCGTATAAAGTGACTGTCGATAAGGAACTGAAGCAGAAACAGGTCGTTATGACTACCCGCACCGCTCCCCGCGTTAGCGCTGCTCCCAGTGGCGTCGTTCAGACATCGACTCCCGCCACTGCATCTAAGGGTTCGAAAGTTACCACCCCGCTGCCCGGCACTATTCTTGACGTCTTTGTCAATGTGGGCGACAAGGTGAAAGCAGGACAGACCGTTGTCCTGCTCGAGGCCATGAAGATGGAGAATAATATCGAGGCCGACGTTGAAGGTACAGTGACTGAGGTGAAAGTCCGTAAAGGTGACTCAGTTCTGGAAGGCGACGTAATGGTTGTTATTGGATAATATTTTTGTTAAAGGGTTAAAAAGGTTCGCTCAACAAGCTCGCGGGGCAAACCACGCTTCGCTTAAAAGGTTAAAAAGGTTCGCTCAACAAGCTCGCGGGGCAAACCACGCTTCGCTTAAAAGGTTAAAATCATATTCAACCTTTTAAACCCTTAAAACCGTTCAAACCTTTCAACCCCTTAAAACCTTTTAAACCTTTAGAACATAAAAAATAGAAAACAATGAATATTTTAGCTTCAGGTGGCTTTATGGACTTCATGTCGACGCAGCTGGTGCAGTTCCTGCATTATACCGGTTTCGCCAATGTGGAGTGGGGCCACATTATAATGATTTTAATAGGATTGATATTCATCTTCCTGGGTATCAAGAAGGAATTTGAGCCACTGCTCCTGGTCCCCATCGGATTTGGTATGATTGTGGGTAATATCCCTTTCTATCCCGGATTGAAGATAGGTATTTACGAAGACGGTTCGGTTCTTCACATCCTCTACCATGGTGTGCAGAACGGATGGTATCCGCCACTGATTTTCCTTGGCATCGGCGCTATGACTGACTTTTCGGCTATGTTGTCGAATCCTAAGCTGATGCTTATAGGCGCCGCCGCTCAGGTCGGTATCTTCGCCGCCTATATGGGTGCATTGGCTTTGGGCTTCGCTCCTAACGAGGCTGGTGCTATCGGTATCATCGGTGGTGCCGACGGTCCTACGGCAATCTTCCTGTCGTCACAGTTGGCTCCCGACCTGATGGGTGCCATCGCAGTGTCGGCCTACTCGTATATGGCTTTGGTGCCTGTCATCCAACCGCCTATCATGCGACTGCTCACTACCTCTAAAGAACGTACCATACGCATGAAACCTCCTCGTCAGGTCACCAAACTCGAGAAGATTTCATTCCCCATCTTGGGTCTCATCTTCTGCGCTTTCATAGTGCCTTCGGGTCTGCCTCTGCTCGGTATGCTCTTCTTCGGCAACCTCCTCAAAGAGTGTGGCGTTACCAAACGTCTCTCTGAGGTGGCTTCGAATGCCATTGTCAATGTTTGCACCCTTCTTATCGGTATTACCGTGGGTGCCTCGACTCAGGCTACCACCTTCCTCACAGGTCGTTCAATTTTGATCTTCGCTCTTGGTGCTGGCTCGTTCATCGTGGCAACCACCTTCGGTGTGCTGTTCGTCAAGTTTATGAACCTCTTCCTGAAGGAAGGCAACAAGATCAATCCTCTTATCGGTAACTCTGGTGTCTCCGCAGTGCCCGACGCCGCACGTGTGTCGAACAATGTGGGACTCGAATACGACAAGACTAACTACCTGCTCCAGCACGCTATGGGCCCCAATGTCGCTGGCGTGGTTGGTTCGGCAGTTGCTGCAGGTATCCTGCTGGCATTCTTGCACTAAGATTCATTATCGAATGAAATAAAAAAGAGAGTCTCGACATCCGTCGAGGCTCTTTTTTTCTCTCCTATAGACAAAGAGACTACCAATAACTGTTTCTTCTTTTTTCTTTTGCAGTAGCAAAAAAGAAAAGAGAGAAAAGAAAGTCAAAGACGCTGTAGAAATAAGGACAAACTTTTCTTGTTCTATTTTACTGTCTTTCAGTTACAATCAGTATTGACAAATTACCGCGTCAGCAATTCCGGCCTTGACGCAATTGGCGTTAAAAAATTTGCGGTGAGGGAGCGTTAAGAAGCGGACTTGTCTGAACAGACGATTCCTTACGGTTTATAGTACGATGTCACTTGAACTAATGACTGATGTGATGTTCTTCGACAGACTTGTGAGTTTGTGCGCTTTAGCTCACGAGCCGTGAATTTTAGCCAATTCGTCACCAGCCGGGGTACTTTTTCTTGCTTCGTTCTTTTTCGTACAAGCGAAAAAGAATGAAGAACACCTTTGGCAAAAGAAAAGAGAAAGCACAATCACTCCATCATTCTTTTTCGCTTGTTTATGTTTTTTTTCTTATTTTTGCAGTTTGAACCAAAGGGGCCAAACGAGGCTCTGTTTGGGTATTTTGCTGTGTTTAAAAGTATTATATAATATAATTATAATT
>DBXB01000050.1:0-940 GCA_002309155.1 Bacteroidales bacterium UBA1223
CTGGTGTTGCTTATGGCAAGCTATAATCGTATTGACCCTATCCTTTTGCGTCAGTTGGCGACAGATGCCGATGCAGGCGTTTATGCTGGGGCTTTCCGTCTCCTCGATGCACTGACCATGGTGGCTTATCTTGTCAGTGTGCCATTGCTGCCGGTCTTCTCGCGTATATGTCGTGAAGGAGAAAGCGTGGCTGAGGTGGTCCGTCTGGTCTTTTGGCCGATGATGATTTTTGCTGTAGGAATCTCCCTGTGCTGCACGTTTGGGGCAGAACCACTGATGGGATTGCTTTACCATGAGCGTTGCATGCTGTATGTGCCGGTGTTCCGGATACTCATCTTCGGCATTATTCCTATAGGGCTGACCTATATCTTTGGCACACTGCTTACCGCTGGAGGCCACTTGCGGCAATTGAATCTTTTTGCTGCTGCAAGCCTGTTGCTTAATGTTGTTGTCAATCTCTTGCTCATTCCCCATTACGGGGCTGTGGGTTCAGCCTGTGCCTCCCTTGCGGCGCAAAGCCTGATGGCGGTGACACAGATGATACTTTCGGTGCGCCTTTTCCGTTTGCCAGTGGCAATCTTCCGATTGCCGAGACCCTCGGATTTCCGGCGTGTGGTATCCATTTTGCGAGAAAATAATAAAAACTAAAAATGAATAATAAGATGAAGAGAATTCTTGTTTTTGTATCAATTGCGATGATGGCGCTGCCGGTGTGCCGTGCCGATGAAGGCATGTGGATTCCGATGTTGCTGGGACGCAACGAGGCTGCCATGCAGGCGGCAGGAATGCACATCACGGCAAAAGACATCTATGATGTGAACCATTCCTCGCTGAAAGATGCGGTGCTGCTTTTTGGAGGTGGATGCACTGGCGAGTTTGTAAGCAACGAAGGTCTTGTGTTGACCAACCACCATTGTGGCTACAGCTACATTGTTCAGCA
>DBXB01000050.1:1022-19045 GCA_002309155.1 Bacteroidales bacterium UBA1223
CCGGGACTGACGGTGACGCGTCTGGTACGTATGGAAGATGTGACCGACCGTGTGCTGGAGGGTGTGACAAAGGAGACCTCGGAACAGGATCGCGAGAAGATTGTGAAGAAAAACATTGCGAAAATCACCGAGGAGGCGGTGAAAGGCACGCATTATAAGGCTGTCATCAAGCCGTTCTATTACGGTAACCAGTATTTTATGTACATCAACGAGGTATTCACCGATGTGCGACTGGTGGGTGCCCCTCCGAGCAATATCGGCAAGTTCGGCGGCGATACGGATAACTGGATGTGGCCTCGCCATACGGGAGATTTTTCCATGTTCCGTGTCTATGCCGACAACAATGTCCCTGCCGACTTCAGCAGTGATAACACTCCTTACCAGCCTTTGAAACATTTGGAGATTAGCCTGAAGGGAGTGGAAGAGGGCGACTTTACCTTCGTCTTTGGCTATCCCGGAACCACACGCCGCTACGTGACGCACGATGCCGTCGACCTGGCCGCCAATGTGGAGAATCCGGTCCGCATCGCTTTGCGTGACATCCGTCTGGCGCATTACAATGACGCCATGCGTAAGTCGCCGGCGCAGCGGTTGAAATATGCGTCTCGCGTTGCTTCCATCGCCAACGGATGGAAGAAATGGCAAGGCGAGACCCTCGGTATCAACCGTCTGAAAGGAGTGGAGAAGAAGAGAGAGATCGAGGCTCAGTTTGACCAGTGGGCGATGTACAAACCCGAATATTACACGGTATTGAGAGAGTTGCACGAGGCATACGACCGTATGCGCCCTGTTGAGGTAGAACTTACCTATTTCTCTGAAGCCGTGAGAGCTAGCGATTTCATGAACCGTGCAAACAACTTCAACAATCTGGCAGACCTTGACGACGAGACTAAGATTGCCGCAGAGGCGGCACAGCTGAAGAAGCAGTCAGACTCTTATTTCTCAGATTTTGACCAACATACAGTAGTAGACCGTGCCATATTCATCGAGACATTCGCTTATATGTGGAAGGCAGGCTACGCCCCTTATTTGGGAGAGAGCGGAACCACTGTAGCAACCATAGAGAAGAAACTTGGCAACATATACGATAAATCCATCATCAACAATCACGACAAACTCACCAAACTACTGTCCAACTACACAGCAAAAACGGCAAAGAAACTAAAAGACGATCCTGCACTGGTGCTTTACAGACAAGCCCACGACCTCGCCTACGACCCTCAGAAACTCGCCACCTACCGCCAAGCCTATTACGACATACAACGCCTGATGCGTACCTACGTCAAAGGTACCATGGAGATGCATCCTGATGTCAATTTCTTCCCCGACGCCAACCTGACATTACGTGTCACATACGGTCATGTCGAAGGCTTCCGTCCACAAGACGGAGTCTACTATAAACCCTACAGCACTCTGCAAGGCATCATGGAAAAAGAAAATCCTGACATCTACGACTACGTCGTCGAACCTCGTCTCAAGGAGCTCTACAATCTAAAAGACTATGGCATCTATGGAACCCCCGATAATCAGATGCCGGTAGGTTTTATAGCCACCAACCACACCACGGGTGGCAACAGCGGAAGCCCCGTACTCAACGCCGACGGCAGACTGATAGGTCTGAACTTCGACCGTTGCTGGGAGGGCACGATGAGCGACCTGCTCTTCGATCCAGAATATTGCCGCAACATCTGTCTTGACATCAGGTACTGTCTGTTTGTCATAGACAAATTCGCCGGTGCCAAACATCTTGTTGACGAGATGACGATAGTCAGGAGATGAAGGGAAAATTGAAACTCTAGAAACTCTAGAAAACCTAGAAGACCTAGAAAATCTAGAGAACCTAGAAACCCCTTTAAACTCTTAAACTTTTAACCTTTTAAACCCCTTTTCTTGAGCATTTTTGACTTTTTTCAAAAACATAAAGATAAAGATAAAGAGGAAGACAACAGTATGAAATATCTGATTGTAGGACTCGGAAATATCGGTGCCGAATACGAGAATACACGGCACAACAGTGGTTTCATGGTACTTGACGCCCTGCTTAAGTCCTGTTCCTCCGAAAACAGAGAACGACCCACATACGTCCTCGATCGCCACGCCTATCGTGCGGAAATGAAATGGAAAGGGAGGACACTCATCCTTATCCGCCCTACAACATACATGAATCTCAGCGGAAAAGCCGTGCAGTACTGGCTTCAGAAAGAGAAAGTCCCTCTTGAGAACCTTCTTGTCATCGTCGACGATATAGCACTCCCCGTGGGTAAGATACGGATGAAAAAGCAAGGGTCAGGAGGTGGACACAACGGACTTGGCAACATCGAAGAGACTCTTCATACATCCAACTATTGCCGTCTGCGTATCGGAGTAGGCAACGACTTCGGACAGGGGCATCAGATTGACTATGTCCTCGGACAGTTCAGCGAAGAGGAAAAAGCCTTGTTAGAACCTGCCCTTCAACGAGCCACCGACGCCGTCAAAGCTTTCGCCACCCTCGGACCAGACAGGGCGATGAATATGTTTAATTAGGGGGAGTTAAGGGAAGTTAAAAGGGGAGTTAAAGGAAGTTAAGGGACAAATGATTTCGGTTATTCGATAAAACGAAATACCATATCACCTTATCTGGTGAGCCCCGCGAGCTTGACGAGCGAACATATCACCTTATCAACATATCAACGAATAATCGATTAAACGAAACCCTGAAACCCTTAAACTTTTAAACTAATAATCAATTCACCATGGCACGTCATAATGAGATTGGTCGCATCGGAGAGGATTTAGCCCGCAAGAAATTGATGGATGAAGGCTATCTGATACTTGAATCCAATTGGCGCCATGGACATCTCGAGGCTGACATTATCGCCTACAAAGACAACACCATAGTATTTATCGAGGTCAAGACCCGCTCTGACAACGCCCACGGAGATCCCGAATCATTTGTCGACCGCAACAAACAGCGGGCATACATACGACTTGCCAACACCTACATACTCCGCAACAACCGTCAGGAAGAAGCCCGGTTCGACATCATCTCCGTCTCATTCGTTAACAACGAACCTCAAATCAATCATATAGAGGACGCTTTCAGGACCACCGACTTAATTTAACTCCACCTCACTTTACTTTTGCATAATTACTATTTTTTTGTAAATTTGCAGTTCAAAATAATTAAAATAACAATCCTTAAAAACTAATTACCATAATGAAAATCAGACGAATTATTGCAGTATTTGCATTTGTTGCCTTTCTTCTAGCCATAGGAAACAGCAATGCTTGCACCAATTTCCTTTTCACAAAAGGTGCCACCAAGGATGGCTCCACGATGATTACTTATGCGGCTGACAGCCATGTCCTCTACGGAGAGTTATACTACCGCAAAGCCGCCAATTATCCCGCAGGCACCATGTTCCAAGTCGTCGACTGGGACAGCGGTGAACCTCTGATTCAGATTCCTCAGGTTGCCCACACCTACAGTGTCGTCGGCAATATCAACGAGCATCAGCTCGCCATTGGTGAGACCACCTACGGTGGACGTGAGGAACTGGCCAATCTGGTTGAAGGTGGCATTGACTACGGCTCACTGATTTACCTTACACTCCAACGTGCCAAGAATGCCCGTGAGGCTATAACCGTCCTCGCCGGTTTCCTGAGCCAGTATCCTTATCATAGCGAAGGCGAGAGCTTCTCAATCTGCGACCCCAACGAGGTATGGATTTTCGAACTTATCGGCAAACGTAATAAACCAGTTAAGGCTGATCTGGCAAAGAAATTGAAATATACCTACACCGACGGCGCTGTATGGGTTGCCCGCCGCATCCCCGACGGATATGTATGCGGACACGCCAACCAGGCCCGTATCACTCAGTTCCCCCAGGAAGACAAGAAATTCAAGAAAACCTTCGGCAAAGGACTCCACAAAGCCATCAGCAGTGCTCACCTCAACTATATCAACGAACCCGAAGTGGAGTGCGTATACAGCAGCGATGTCATCACATTCGCCCGTGCTTGTGGATGGTATGACGGTCTCGATGCCGATTTCAGCTTCACCGACACCTATGCTCCTCTGACATTCAGCGGTGTCCGTGCATGCGACGCACGTGTCTACGCAATGTTCCGCCGTGTGAATGCCAGCATGGTGAAATATGAGAGATATGCCATGGGTGACATCAAGGCAGAGCGTATGCCTCTATGGATCAAACCCGACCACAAGGTAGACGTGCAGGAGGTGATGAATCTGATGCGCGACCACTATGAGGGCACCCCCATGGATATGACCAAAGATGTCGGAGCAGGTCCTTTCAACTGCCCCTACCGTTGGCGTCCCATGAACTGGGATATTGATGGTCAGGCTTATATCCACGAACGTGCCACTTCCACACAGCAGACCGGCTTCAGTTTTGTGGCACAGTGCCGCAACTGGCTGCCCGACAAGGTTGGCGGTATCATCTGGTTTGGCGTTGACGACACCTACTCTACTGTTTACTGCCCCATGTACTGTGGCATCACTGACATTCCTCTCTGTTTCCGTGAAGGCAACGGCAATATGGTGACCTACAGTCCCACTGCCGCATTCTGGCTTTTCAACCGTGTCACCAATTTCGTCTACAGCCGTTACAAAGACATGATTGTCGACGTTCAGAAGGTTCAGAGCAAACTGGAGAGCAACTTTATCGCCGACGTGCAAAAATATGACCAACGTGTAAAGGACGCCACCGATAACGAGATGACCACACTCCTCAACGACTTCAGCAACCGTCAGGCAAAAAAGATGATGGATGAATGGAACGGCCTTGACCAGTATCTGCTTGTCAAATATATGGACGGCAACATCAAGAAAGAAGAGAACGGCGCCTTCAAGACGACGAAATTCGGTGGCAGCGAAGGTCCCAACATGCCCCGTTACCCCGAATGGTTCTATCGCCAAATCATCAAAGAGCACGGCGACATTATCAAGGAACGATAATGGTGAATTGTGAATTGACAAATGATCAATTAAACGATTAAACGAAAAATCCTTATCAACTTATCAACATATCAACAATTCACAATACAAAAAGAGACGGCCATTCGGTCGTCTCTTTTGTTTTCAGTAGTACGTCGTACCTATGACAGCACGGCGTCACGTTCTGCGTCGTTCCAGTAGGTCATATTACGGAACTCGTTCTGTTCGTCTTTCTTGCGAGAGAGCACTTTCTGGTCGGACACATACTGGAGTATTCGCCGATAGTCGTCGCAATAATGATTCCACTCGTCAGCATCGAGGCTGCGTTTCTGCGACAAGTGGCAGAGTACCTGATAGGCGTGACGTTGCTTGGCGGCGGTATACTCCACCCAGAGCTGGTTAAACCTGTCATGTACCGCCTTCCAACTGTCAAGTCTACCCTCTTCAATGTCGGAAATCAACTGTTTAAGGTCATTCTCAGCGACAAGTTGTCCACCGATGTTGACCCAATTGGTGACACGCTCGCCTTCGCCCAGACTGGTATCAGGGAGCGGAACAACGTTGATATCCGAGACAAGGGTCTTCATGGCATAGTAGACAAGCATGTCGTAGTATGCCTTATAAGCCTCGCCAGCCTTGAGGATTACCGTCGGGCGTTTGCCTTTCTCCATGCCGTGAGCCAGGACCTCTGTCTTACCCTCACGATAAGCCTCCTCGGTCCAGAGATGGATCAAGTCACGACCAATGATGATTTCCTCGGCGGTATCAGGAGCGAGATTGTCGAATTCAATGTTCTGAGCCTTGTATTTACGTTTGTCACGGGCGGCGAATTTCTTGGAATTGCGGTCCATGGCATACATATTATACATCCACCAGTAGGCCGGCATCACCTCAAGTCTGTTCTTGGCTACATTGTTGTTAACCAAGGCGAAGGGAAGAGTGATGTTCAGTTCGGCGGGATAGTCTCCCTTTGCCAGCAGACAGTATGAGGCAAACCGGCTGGAATGCTTGAGACTTACGCAGAGTCCGGGCCAAAAGCCACGACCACAGCTAATCTCGTTGTCGGCTGTACGACTGTTATGGTTGCTACCCAGCGTACCTCCGGCGGCGACATTACTCTGTCCCATAATCAAGGCGGCGATAAGGAACGAGTTGTTGTGATGCTGTTCATGTGCCGGGAAGATGATGTTGCAACCTACCTCGCAACGAGCCAATGTGGAGTTGTCACCTACAACGGTGTCGTTGAGCCTCAACCCATACTCCAGATGGACATGCTCACCAAGTAAGAACCGTTGTGCTATGATGCCGAATTCGAGTTTGCAGCCAAATCCTATCACGCCGTCGGTAAGTGCTATGCACTCTTCGATACGACTGGGGTCCTCGGCGCTACTGTTCACGGCGACATTGCGTATAAGTTTGCTGTTTTTCACCACACAGCAATCACCTATCTTAGCATAACCGCCGTCAACACTGTTGAGTTCCTTGAGAGTCATCTTCTCGAGAGACTCCATCAACTTATTCTGTCCTCTGAACCTAGCCCAGAGATAGGCATCGCCAATGGTCATTCCGTTGAAAGGAAGGATGCGGCGACCGCCGTTCTCGTTCATAGGCTCAAGCCAGTTGACATCGTCGGAAGTAATATTCTGAGGCTTCTTTGCCGTCATCTCGTCAATATTGAAGAGCAGGCATCCATTTCCTATGGTGTAACCCGACAGCATCTTGACATTATGTATGGCGCAGTGGTCGCCGACATGACAATCGGCGAGCATGCTCGACGAGATACCCTCAGGCAGATGCAAATCGCCATCAGAGAGAGAACCCTCACAGATGGCACCCAGATAGACGTCACCGCAGAAACAAGTGTTGGAGACGCATCCCGCGTCAAATGAATCCGAGACAAATATTCTGTTCCAGTCTGTGGCTCTGTTACCCTGAAGCTTCAACTTTTCGACCTCCTGAGAAGTCAAATTCCTATATTCCATATAATTATATCGTTAAGAAAAAGTAAAATTAAGGGGGAGTTAAGGGAAGTTGCTCACTGTATTTTATTTTATTTTTTATGGTGTTCGCAGCCTTCGGCAAAGGGGAGTTAAGGGGAGTTAAGGGACAATACGAGTTTTATTGTGACCGGTGACCGGTGATACGATCCGGGTCACGGGTCACAGGTCACGATTTCTTCCTCCCATCGTTTTACTTTTTTCATCATTACTATAGAGTGAAGAAGCCCTTGAAACGTTCCAGAGTCTGCTCGATACGTTGTTTATCCTTGAAGTACTCGTATGTGCTTACTTTCAGTTCGACGGTAGCCTCTTCATCGCAAAATACGGTGCCATGAGGATGCATCTGAAGCATACTTGATGTCCACATGTGGTTCACGCCGGTCTCAATCATGTGATGCAGGGCACGGGCCTTCTTGGGACCATTGCAGAGGATGAGGACCTCACGGGCATCCATCACTGTACCCACACCGACAGTAAGAGCCTGTTTTGGAACCAAGTTCACATCGTTGTTGAAGAAACGGCAGTTCGCCTGAATGGTATCTGTTGTAAGAGTCTTGATACGAGTGCGGCTGGCAAGGGAGCTGCCAGGCTCGTTGAAGGCTATGTGACCGTCAGGACCAACACCGCCCATGAACAGGTCGATGCCGCCAGCTTGGGCGATCATTTCCTCATAATGCTCACACTCGGCTTTTAGGTCGGGAGCATTTCCGTTGAGGATATGGACATTCTCGGGACGGATGTCTATGTGGCTGAAGAAGTTGGTCCACATAAAACTGTGATAACTCTCGGGGTGCTCTTCGGGCAGACCGACATACTCGTCCATGTTGAATGTGACAACATTCTGGAAACTGATCAGTCCGGCTTTGTTCAATTTAGCCAAATGCTGATAAAGTCCGATGGGTGAACTACCTGTGGGGCATCCTAGGACAAAAGGATGGTCCGCAGTGGGTTTAAAATCGACGATTTTTTTAGCCACATAATTAGCGGCCGACACTGACATCTCGTCATAGTCATTTGCAATAAGTACGCGCATAAATTGAAATGATTAATTATTAATATATGGTGAATTGTTGATTCGTTGATACGTTGATATGAAAAAGGTCACGGGTCACAGATCACGGGTCACGGAGTTGGTATCTGAAGTTAAGGTTTTTCGCTTGATTTGATTTATTTCTTAGGTGCTCAAAGCCTGCAGAGCAGGCAGAAAGTTAAAGTTAAGGTTAGAACCCTTCGGCAGTAAGGAACTTAATTCGCATAAGTCTAATCTCCTCATGGGTATAGTCGGGGTCGTCAGAGAACTCCTCGTAAGCATCCTCCAGTGAGTCGTTCTCAGCTTCGTGCCAGTAATCGAGTAACACCTCCTGGTGTTCCTGTTCGATATTGGCGTCAATATAGTAGTCGATGTTAAGTTTTGTGCCCGACGAGAGGATATGCTCCATCTCGGTGATAAGATCTTCCATGCTGATGCCTTTACCCTGGGCGATATCCTCGAGAGGCATCTGTCTGTCGATAGACTTTATGATGTAAACTTTCAGTCCTGATTTATTGATTGCCGATTTGACAACAATATCCTGAGGCCGTTCTATCTCGTTTTCCTCAACATACCGTTTTATAAGTTCGACGAATGGTTGTCCGTTGCGTTGAGCTTTGGCTATTCCGACACCTGTACATCGGCTCAGTTCATCTATGGTGCATGGATATTGTATGGTCATATCCTTGAGCGAGCGGTCTTCGAAGATGACATACGGCGCCAAGTTCTCTTTCTGCGCTATTGACCGCAACAGACCCTTCAACTGAATATAGAGCGTCTCGTCTCCTGCCGCCGAACCGCCGCCACCAACAGATAAGTCTTCGTCGTCTTCGTTGGCAGTGTTGGTATAATCGTGGTCGCATGGAACCATCAGGGTGTAGGGATTCTTCAAATATTTGAATCCCGCAGGAGTTATTTTTAGTACGCCGAACTGCTCAATCTCCTTCACCAACAACTTCTCTATCACAGCATGGCGTATCACAGCCTTCCAATAGAGCTCACTACGGTCGGTACCCTTGCCAAACTGCT
The DNA here is from genome assembly GCA_002309155.1 of Bacteroidales bacterium UBA1223. GTDB lineage: Bacteria > Bacteroidota > Bacteroidia > Bacteroidales > P3 > Colimorpha. The sequence goes on from DBXB01000050.1 coordinate 10,021, forward strand.
CGAGAAGGTTGTGCTTATATATCCTTGTGTGGGCGTTGGAACGTCCCAGGATGACATCGACTATCTCCTGCGACTTGAAGGCCTGTTTCATCGCCAGGATTGTCTCGATGACATAGACCATATCCTCACGTGTCTCTATTCTTGGTTTGGGATGCAGACAGTTGTCGCAGTTTCCGCAGTTGGGTTGGTCGTACTCCTCGCCGAAATAGCGTAGAAGATTCATTCTCCGGCACATGGAACTCTCGGCATACGAGACTATCTCCTGAACCAGCTGACGCGCCATCTCCTGCTCAGTGATGTTCTTGTCGACAAAGAACTTGTTGAGTCTTTCGACATCATGCTCAGAATAGAAAGCGATGCATTTACCCTCTCCGCCGTCACGACCAGCGCGGCCTGTCTCTTGATAATATCCCTCGAGACTTTTGGGAATGTCATAATGTATTACAAATCTTACGTCAGGTTTGTCAATACCCATGCCGAAGGCGATGGTGGCGACGATGACGTCGACCTCCTCCATCAAGAACTTGTCCTGGTTCTCGGCACGGGTCTTGGAATCCAGTCCGGCATGATAAGGAAGAGCCTTGATTCCGTTGAGGACCATCAACTCCGCCAGATCTTCCACCCTTTTACGAGTCAGACAGTAGACGATGCCGCTCTTGCCGCTGTTCTCTTTGATGAATTTTATTATTTCCTTGTGAAGCTGGAGTGTCTGCGCTGGTTTGGGACGCACCTCATAATACAGGTTAGGCCGGTTAAAACTGGAGACAAAGATTTGGGCTGACTCCATCTGCAGGTTCTTGATGATGTCCTGCTGAACTTTGGGAGTAGCTGAGGCTGTCAATGTCAGCAGAGGCACATTGCCGTTAATCTGGTTGATGGCGCTACGCAGCCGGCGGTATTCGGGACGGAAGTCATGCCCCCATTCGGATATACAATGAGCTTCGTCGACTGCAAAGAAAGATATCTTGAGTTGTTTAAGAAAATCTATCGTCTCCTCCTTGGAGAGTGTCTCGGGCGCCACATATAGCAACTTGGTGCCTCCGCGTAGCAGATCTTCCTTGACCTCGGTTATCTGCTGTTTGTTCAGCGAGGAGTTGAGAAAATGGGCCACAGCGTCACGCCCTGAGGTGTAACGAACTGCATCCACCTGGTTCTTCATCAATGCAATAAGTGGGGATACAACTATGGCGGTACCCGACAGAAGCATGGCAGGAAGCTGATAGCAGAGGGATTTGCCACCACCGGTAGGCATAATTACAAAGGTGTCATTACCAGCAAGAAGACTCTGTATAATCTTCTCCTGGTCGCCTTTGAAATTGTCAAAGCCGAAAATGTCCTTTAGTTTTTGACGTAGATTTATGTCAGTCATCAAATACTTTTCTTAAAAAAGTAACGTTAATTGTTATCGGCAATAGATTTACAAAGTTACTAATTTTTTTTGAAACGAAACCATTTTTTCACATTGAAATCCGTAGAAGAATTAAAAAATATTGCTTATCAGGTAATTGAAGACGAGAAAAAAGCTCTTGACCAACTACATGATAATATTGACGACAGTTTTGCCAATGCCGTCAAAACAATTTTTTCATCAAAAGGCAGAGTGATAGTCACCGGCATTGGAAAGAGTGCCAATATAGCTTCAAAAATCGTCTCCACATTTAATTCCACCGGCACTCCTGCAATTTTCCTTCATGCCGCCGACGCCATCCACGGCGACCTTGGCATGGTTCAGACTGACGATGTGGTCATCTGCTTGTCAAAAAGCGGCAACACCCCGGAAATCAAAGTCTTGGTACCTCTGCTGAAAAACCTGTGCAGCTCTCTTATCGCCATAGTGGGCAACACCGGCTCATTCCTTGCCGACCATGCAGACATAGTGCTGAATTCGTATGTGGAGCGCGAGGCGTGTCCCAATAATCTGGCACCCACCACATCCACCACAGCCCAGCTGGTGATGGGTGATGCTCTGGCGGTGGCTCTTATGGAGTGCCGCAATTTCTCCGCTGAGGATTTTGCGCGTTATCACCCCGGCGGAGCACTGGGCAAGAAACTATACCTTCATGTCGACGACTTGTACCGTGAGAATGAGCGTCCTATGGTCACCCCAGACACCTCACTCCGCGACACGATATTGGAGATGACATCAAAATGTCTGGGATGCACGGTGGTTGTCGACAACAAAACAGACAAGAATATTTTGGGAATTATATGCGACGGCGACCTGAGACGTATGATGCGCAAGTACGACAATCCCGACCTGCTCAAGGCCGCTGACATCATGACCCGCAACCCAAAGACAATACTCCCTGCCGACTATGCCGTAAAAGCTCTCAACATAATGCGTTCCAATGCCATAACACAACTCGTCGTCACCGACGACAACGGGTGCTTCCTCGGCATCCTTCACATACATGACATTCTCCGCGAAGGAATTATATAATAATGGTGAATTGTTGATACGTTGATATGTTGATATGGTATTTCGTTTAATCGATTAATCGTTAAATCGAAATCATTTGTCCCTTAACTCCCTTTAACTCCCCTTAACTTCCCTTAACTCCTTAAAACTTTAAACTCCCACTTTATTTTACATTGAGCTATGGAACTTAGAACAGAGAAAGTCGTGAAACGCTACCGCCAGCGCACCGTCGTTAAAGAAGTGTCGGTAAGCGTGAAACAAGGTGAAATAGTAGGTCTGCTAGGTCCCAACGGTGCCGGCAAGACAACCACATTTTACATGATTGTGGGAATCATCAAACCCAATGCCGGTAAAGTGTTTCTCGACGATACAGAGATTACAGGTATGCCCATGTACCGTCGCGCCCAGATGGGTGTCGGCTATCTGGCTCAGGAAGCCTCTGTCTTCAGACAGATGACCGTGGCTGACAACATCATGGCAGTGCTGGAATTTCACAAAGAGTGGAACCGTGAACAGCGCCGCGAGCGTCTTGAGAACCTCCTTGACGAGTTTGGACTGCAGAAGATACGCAACAGCAAAGGCATACAACTTAGTGGCGGAGAGAGACGACGCACTGAGATTGCCAGGGCACTTGCCAACAATCCCAATTTCCTGTTGCTCGACGAGCCTTTTGCGGGCGTCGACCCCATAGCGGTCCAAGACATCCAGGATATTGTCGCACACTTGAAGGAAAAGAATATCGGGATATTGATTACCGACCACAATGTCAACGAGACGCTCCGTATCACCGACAGGGCCTATCTGCTTTACGAGGGTTCGGTACTGCACCACGGCATCCCCGAAGAGATGGCTAACGACCCTGATGTAAGGGATAAATACCTGGGACGCGACTTTGAATGGCACGGCAGGAAAAGAACTCAGAAACTAACCTGAGACTCTCCTCTCCATGCCTCGCTCCACCCTGCGGACCACACGTACTGAGAATTCATACAGCAGATAAAGAGGCAAAGCCACCAGACACATGGTGAAGACATCCGTCGACGGCGTGATGAAAGCCGCCAGAACCAATGTCAACACCACTGCCACTTTTCTGTATTTCGACAGTAACTTCGACTTCAGCACCCCTATCCGTGCGAAGAAATACGCCACTACAGGCATCTCAAACACCAAGCCCATGGTCAACAGCAATCCCATAAAGGTGCTGATATATGAACTGAGCGAGATCTGGTTTACTATCCGCTCACTGACTTGGTAGTTGCCAAGAAAATTATAAGTCAAAGGAAATATCAGGAAATACGACAGCGCCAAACCGAGGAAGAACTGGAAAAAGAACGCCGTCACAGCAAGTTTAGCCACTCGGCGCTCCTTGTTATACAACGCCGGTTTCACAAACAACCATGCTTCAGTTATAAGATATGGCATTGCCACCACTGCGGCGAGATACACTGACACACTCAGATGTGTCATCAACTGCGATGACAGGTTGATGTTAATCATCTCTATCTCGCCAATTGCAGGACACAGTCCAGCGATTCCTACCGCATTGCCCAACCAGCACATAGCACGGTAAGTGATGAAATCACTGCAACACGGAGCCAGAATAATACCCTCAAAAACAAAGTCCTTGAAGCAGAAGACGGCCACCGCAAGACCGAACACCACAACAAGGCACCTTATCAGCACCCAGCGCAGCACCTCCAAGTGCCCCCAGAAATTCATAGGTCAGGACTGTTGCCGATCGTCTTTATGCTCATCGACGGGCTTATCGTCCGAAGCACGCTGAATCTCATCATCGACACCGTTCACGGCATTCTTATACTCTTTCACTCCCTTGCCGAGACCACGCATCAATTCGGGAATCTTGCGACCTCCGAACAATACCAAAACAATCAACAGGATTATTAATATCTCCTGACCACCAATAATTCCTAACAGATTCATAATTATTTATTTTAACGTTCCAGTCTGTTATCCTCAGGTGCGGCGATCCAGATAATGAGATACATCCAGAATCCCAACGAACCGCATATAAGGGCACAGAGAAACAGTATGCGTATCACGGTAGGATCCACATTGAGGTATTTAGCCACACCTCCGCACACACCGGCGATTCTCCTGTCGGTGGTGCTGCGTGTCAATCTTTTATATCCTTCTTCCATAATATTAAGATTAAATTAATTAAAAGGGAGTTAAAGGGGGAAGTTGCTCACTGTATTTATTTATGGTGTTGCCTCATCAAGTTCGGCAGGCGTACCACGCAGCCTTCGGCAAAGGGGAGTTAAAGGACAAATGATTTCGATTAAACTATTATTCGATTATTTCGATTATTCGATTAAACGAAATAACGTATTAACGATAAAAAAACATTTGTAAATTTTCAATTTTCTACAGAATGGGCGTTAGCATTAGCGTCGACTCTCTTTATCATTCCCTGCAGTGCCGTTCCAGGTCCCACCTCGATAAACTCCTCGGCGCCGTCCTTGAGCATATTCTGCACCGTGGCAGTCCAGCGCACAGGCGAAGTGAGTTGCTTGTTGAGGTTTGCCTTAATCTCCTCGGGATTTATTACTGGCAGTGCACAGACATTCTGGTAGCACGGACAAATGGGCTGATGAAATGCCGTCTTCTCTATCGCGGCAGACAGTTCAACACGCGCCGGCTCCATCAGAGGAGAATGGAACGCTCCACCCACAGCCAGCGGCAAAGCGCGGCCCTTGGCCTCTTTCACCTTTTCACAAGCTTGGTTTATACCTTCAATCGTGCCACTGATGACAAGCTGACCCGGACAGTTGTAGTTGGCGGCGACAACCACCTCACCCTCAACAGAGGCACAAATGTCCTCGACAGTCTTGTCGTCGAGTTTCAACACCGCCGCCATAGTCGACGGGTTGGCTTCACAGCATTTCTGCATAGCGTTGGCACGCGCTATGACCAGACGAAGTCCGTCTTCAAAACTCATGGCTTTGGCAGCCACAAGAGCTGAGAACTCGCCAAGAGAGTGACCGCCGACCATATCAGGTTGGAACTTGTCGCCCATAAAGGCCGCCAGAATAGTGGAATGCAGGAAGATGGCAGGCTGTGTAACCTTGGTCTGCTTCAAGTCCTCCGGAGTGCCGGCGAACATCAGGTCGGTAATACGGAAACCGATAATGTCGTTGGCCGCCTCAAACATGTCACGGCATTGCTTATTGTTGTCGTATAGGTCTTTGCCCATTCCTACAAACTGGGCTCCCTGACCAGGGAATACATATGCTTTTTTCATTTTATATCTTCTTTTTCTGTTTTCATTATATTGATTATATCTTTCAAGTCAATCAGTCTTAACACTATAGCTAGTCCGACGGCAATCACAGCCACCATGGGCAACAGTATCCACCAATCCAGCCGTGGAATGCAAAAAGTGCATACAATAATTAATAACGCAAAAATCAGCAGTCTTAGTATGTAGACTGCCGAAGGTTTTAATTTAAAAATCTTTAGCGCCGCCACGACTTGCGCAACAGCCATAAAACTCTGTGCCGATACCGCAGCCCAGGCACTGCCGGCAGCCCCCAACCGAGGAATAAGCAGGACATTGATCAGCACATTGAGCGCCAACGAACTTGCGGCAAAGATATTAAGACTCTTCAGTCGTCCAGCAGCAGTGAGGAGCGTGCCGAAAACGTATGTTGTAGAGATAGGTATGATGCAGAATATCAGCAGACGGAACACTGTGGCATAGTCGTCGACATGGTCGTCGTAAAACAGTGCCATCAATTCTTTGTCAAGACTGGAGAGAGCGCATGCGGCCGTGACAGAGAACACCATAACCATCGAAAACATCATCTTCACAGTCTCACCCAATTCAGGTCCGGGTTTCTCCACTTTTGTCATCTTTGAGAATATAGGCAACAGCAGGACTGACACCAGATAGGCTATCATTGTCAATGCGTCAAGCAGACGGAAAGCGCCGGCATAGACACCAGCATTATAGTCGCCAGCACCTTCGGGTGAAAGGAGTTGCAGCAATACGGGGTCAAGCCGGTTATAGCTTGCCATAAGCAACACCAGCAAGGCAAACGGCAGACTCTTCTTCAGTATCACCAATGTAAAAGGTTTGTTCCAATGCAACCGCCTGAAACCTGTCCTACGGACCAGCACCCACAGCGCCAACACTACGGTAAGCAGGTATGCCGCAGTCTGCGCATAGACGAACTTGAAGATTGAGATGCCATCTTCAAAAGGCCCCCAGAGCATGGCGCCGCAAATAACTATCATCAACACACGGTCCATAACACTCAGCAGGCTGTCCCATTTGAAAAGCAACAGACCTTCGAAATTGCTTCTGAGATATAGTATCAGGGAGTTCAGGAACTGATTGAGACTCAACCACGCCAGCAGATAGAACTGCTGCGAGTTGTAGCCCATCAACGCTCCCACGCTGAAAGTCACAACGACATATAATGCCAGCAACATCAGTTTGATACTCAGGATTCCCGAGAGATGTTTGCTAATCAGACTGGGATACTGTGCTATGTTGCGGGTGTTGAAATTGGTAACACCCAAATCGAGCAGTATGTTGAAAATATAGGTAAGATTCAGGATACTGAAATAGAATCCGTACATCTCGGTGCCAACCGCGTTCTGCACTCCCACCTCAATACCGAGAATCCAGAACGGCTTGACAATGATATTGGCAAGCAGTACCCAGAACAATCCCGACAACAAGGTTTTTTTCATCAGCTGTTACTCTATTTTCAGTTCTTCCTCATATTCCCAGTTAGCCCTGACGTCCAACTCTTTCGGCAACATCACCACTTTCTCCGGCAGTCGCTGGAGTGCAAAGTCGCCGCCATCCCACTTGCCATTGCCGTTGGCGTCAACGATTACACGGACCTTGTATTTGGCAGGTGTCAGGTGGACGAACTCCACCTTCTCAGCCGATTTCAGACAACGTGATTCCACCACCTTCCCTTTCTCGTCGACAAGCTGGACTATCAGTGGAGTGGCCTCAGTTGTCGAGGGTGTGAGTCGGAGCTGGCCATACTGGTCGGAGCCCTTGACACTTATCGACGCATGAATTGAATCATTCTGATGGCCATAGATATCCTTGAAAATGCCCTTACAGACATCCACCTCATATTTCTCGCCTGGGGTGAAAGGGGCAAGCACAAAAAGACTCATCAGCGTACTGTCGGTACAGACACTAGCGAGACTCCTCACACTATCCTTCATCGCCAATATTGAAATCACTGAATCCATCTTGCACGACGCCGTATCCAGCGGAGTCTTGAGCAGGAGTCGCAGGGTGTCAAAATAGGGCAGGGTCTTGGTGTTCAGGTTCATCTCTGTGAATTGTTGTGACGTGTTTGAGGCCTCGCCACGTCGGGTGCGGTACCGCAACTTCAACGTGTCCTGAAGTCCCGAACTGTCGGACACCACAAGCTGTAATGAATCGCACTTCTCGTTATATGTCCACAGAGTAACAGTATCCCTGCTCTGGTTCAGACGCACGAAAGAACGCACGCCACCGGTGCTGATATGGGGATCCATCATAGGTATATTGGTGGTGAACTGCACCTTTCCTCTTTTCTGGAAACCGCTCGATGTGATGCGTTGTTTCTCTTGTTCGGGGGTGTAGATGAATAGTTTGACCTTCTGTGAGGTGTCTGTCACCACCTTGTCGCTGTCAGCCACCGCCGAGTCAGGGATATAGATAGCGACAACGGGATTGTCAATGAAAGCCACAGATTCCGACTGTCCGATTTCCATGTTGTTGTCTTCATCCTGCACGGCGACAATACGGTAATCACCTGTTTTGATATTGTTGAAACTGAAGTTGCCTTTCTTGTCACACCGAGTGGCGTAGATAGGTGTCACTTTGGCGACGGATGTGTCTTCAAGTGACTTGACGAAGTTGTCGTATTTGTCAGGGTCGACGAGCCATACAGACACTGTGGCGTCACGTGGAGACAAGTTCAGGGCGTCGATGACCGAGCCTCGCACCGTCATGCTGTCGATATAACTGCCGGTGGAGAAGACATACTCGAGTGATGGAATCGGATTGCCCTCAGTGAAGTCGGCTATGGCGCCACGGAACTGAAACAAGTAGGTAGTGTTGGGTTGCAGAGTGTCGTTGATCTTCACCTGGACCCCCTTGCCTTTGGTCTTGTATTCAGGCTTATTCTTCATGGGCGGCGACACGAGGATATTGTTGTCGGCATCCTTGATCACCACATACTCATCAAACTCGATATAAAATGTATTGTCCTCGAAATTGATTGTTCTGTTGGAAGGACGGGCATCCTTGACCTCAGGGGGCCTCACATCTTTGGGTCCGCCGGTAGGCATGCCTTGCTTGGCGCAAGAGACCGCAAAAAACATTCCTATCAGAATCAATATCTTATAAATACATTTAGTCATCAATGCCGGATTTGGGGAAATTTAAGGTTAAAAGGGTTAAAAGGGTTAAAAAGGTTAAAAAGGTTAAAAGGGTTTAAAGGGTTAGGGAAGTTAAGGGGAGTTAAGGGGAGTTAAAGGGAGTTAAGGGACAAATGATTTCGATTATTCGATTAAACGATTCACGGGTCACAGGTCACAGGTCACGATTAATCAACTTAACATCTT